>DASVWA010000168.1:0-5557 GCA_036389855.1 Pseudonocardiaceae bacterium | reverse complement strand
GCGCTGGCCTGCTGGATGCGCAACGTCGAGCTGATGCAGATGGTCGGGTTCGTGGTGATCTTCCCACTGATGTTCGCGTCCAGCGCGTTCGTGCCCATCGCTGAGCTGCCGTCGTGGATGCGGTTGATCGCGATCATCAACCCGCTCAGCTACGCGATCGATGCCGCCCGGGGATGGGCGCTGGCCCAGCCTGCCTGGGGGGCGACCATCGGCGCGTTGCTCACCGCCGCCGCCCTCACCGTCGTGGCCGGCGCCATCGCCTCGCGCGGCGTGCGCCGTCCCGGAGTGTCGGGAGTACTGCATTCGGGATTACTGCATTCTGTCCCCAGAACGCGGCTAGGGACCGGGTGCGGAGCTCGGCGAGGACGCTGTCTGAGAACGCTGGCCAGGCGTTGCGGGCCCACGGGCCGAAGTCTCGGTCGGTCAGCGCGACGCAGGCCGCGCCGGCCACCGGGTCCACCCACAGGAACGTCCCGGACTGCCCGAAGTGGCCGAAGGCGCCTGGTGAGTTCCGGCTCCCCGTCCAGTGTGGACTTTTGTGGTCGCGCAGCTCGAAGCCCAGGCCCCAGTCGTTGGGGCGCTGCATGCCGAAGCCGGGCAGCAGCCCGTCCAGCCCGGGGTAGGCCACCTGGGTCGCCTCAGCCAGGGTCTGCGTGGCGAGCAGCGTGGGCGCCTGCAGCTCGGCAGCGAACCGGGCCAGATCGGCGCAGGTCGATACCGCGCCGTAGCCGGCCGGTCCCTCCAGGCGGGACACGGCCATGCCCAATGGCTGCAACACCCCTTCAGCCAGGTAGTCGTTGAATCGGATGCCGGACGCAGCAGCCACCGTGTCGGCCAGCACCGCGAAGCCGGTATTGGAGTAGATCCGCTTCGTTCCCGGGGCGGCCACGATCTGAGCGGAGTCAAACGCCAGCCCCGACGTGTGCGCCAGCAGGTGGCGCACCGTGGAGTCCGGCGGCCCAGCCGGCTGGTCCCAATCCACTGCTCCCTCCTCCACCGCCAGCAGCACCGCGTAGGCCGAGAGCAGCTTGGTCACCGAGGCCAGCCGGAATGGCCAATCCTGCGGGCCATAGCTGCCGAGCACGGCACCGGAAGCGTCCACCACCGCAACGGCCACGGTGTTCACCGGCCACTGCGCCACACCGCACAAGCTGTCCATCGCGGCGACAGTACGACAGTGGCAAGATCGGCTCTGTGCATTCCGATCGCTTGCTGCTCGGGCCAGGCCCGTCCAACCCTTATCCCGAGGCCGTCGAGGCGCTGGCCCGTCCGGTGCTCGGGCATCTGGACCCGGAGTTCCTCACCCTGGTGGCCGACACTGCACAACGGCTGCGGACCGTCTTCGGCACCCGTAACCGGCTCACCCTCCCGGTCAGCGGTACCGGGTCAGCGGGGATGGAAGCCTGCCTGGCCAGCCTGCTCGAGCCCGGGGAGCTGGCCATCGTCGGGGTGAACGGCTACTTCGGCGACCGGTTGTGCGAGGTGGCGCGCCGGGTCGGTGCGCAGGTGCAGGCCGTGCACGCCCCCTGGGGACGGCCCCTGGACCCGGAACAGCTGCTCGACGCCCAGCGCCGCAGGCCGCAGGCCCGGCTCGTTGCGGTGGTGCACGCCGAGACCTCCACCGGGGTGCGCAACCAGATCGCTCCGCTGCGTGAGCTGCAGGACACCGACACACTGCTGGTCGTCGACACCGTCACCTCGCTGGGCGGGATCCCGGTGGAGGTGGACGCCTGGGGCATCGACGCCTCCTACTCGGCGACCCAGAAGTGCCTGGGCGCCCCGTCGGGGATCGCGCCGGTGACCCTGTCCGATCGGGCGGTGCAGCGGATCCGGGACCGGCAACGACCGGTCTGCTCCTTCTATCTCGACCTGACCTTGCTGGACGACTACTACCAGGGCGACCCGCCCCGGTATCACCACACCGCGAGCTCCAGTCTGATCTCTGCCGTGCACGGCGGTCTGGGACGGTTGCTGGAGGAGGGTCTGCCGGCGGTGTGGGAACGCCACGCGCGGGTGGGGGAACGGCTGCAGATGGCGCTTCCCGAGTACGGTTTCGAATTGTTCGCCGAGCACGGGCACCGGTTGCCGCAGCTCACTGCGGCCCGGCTACCCGAGGGGGTGGTCGACGCCAAGGCCCGTGCCGCGTTGCGAGAGGACTTCGGTATCGAAGTCGGTAGCGGTCTGGGACCGCTGACCGGTGCCGGCTGGCGGATCGGCCTGATGGGCCACAACGCCCAGGACCGCGCAGTGACCACGCTGCTGGCTGCGCTGCCGCACTCGTGAGTGTGAAACAGTGTTATAACACTGTTTCACACTCACGAGCCGAAGTTGGCAGTGGCGGGATCTGGGCCGATCCGCTTGCCGGTCTCCAGGTCCGCGATCGCGGAGAGATCCTCCGCTGAGAGCTCGAAGCCGAATACGTCGAGGTTTTGCCGCATCCGCGCGGGATTCGCCGACTTGGGGATCACGATGTTGCCCAGCTGCAGGTGCCAGCGCAGCACTACCTGGGCCGGCGTCACGCCGTACCGATCGGCGAGCCGGGTGATGGTGGCGTCGGAGAGCAGTGCGCCGCCCTGGCCCAGCGGGCTCCACGCTTCGGTGGCGATCTCCAGCTCGGCGTGCTCGGCACGCAGGTCGGTCTGCTGGAAGTATGGGTGCAGCTCGACCTGGTTGACGGCGGGCACCGTGGCAGTCTCATCGACCAGCCGCCGCAGGTGCTCGACGGCGAAGTTAGAGACCCCGATCGCCCGCGCCCGACCGTCGGCTGCCAGCTTCTCCAGCGCTTTCCACGTTTCGACGTACCGGTCGGCGGCGGGTACCGGCCAGTGGATGAGGTAGAGATCCACGGTGTCCAGGCCCAGCCGCTGTGCGCTGGCATCGAACGCGCGTAGTGCTCGGTCGTAGCCGTGGTGAGCGTTCCACAGCTTCGTGGTGACGAAGACCTCGTCGCGAGCCAGCTGGGAGGACGCGATCGCCCTTCCCACGCCCTCCTCGTTTTGGTACGCCGCCGCGGTATCGATGCTGCGGTAGCCGACCTCCAGCGCCGTGGACACTACTGCCTCGGTGTCCTTCGGCGGCACCAGAAAAACCCCGAACCCCAGCTGGGGGATCGGTACGCCGTTGTTCAGCGTGATGACGGAGCTCATTTCTGCAACGTACCGGGCGGTAGGCCTGCATTACGGCTCGACGAGCTACTGGGCAGGTGATGGGTCTCGGCTGCTGCGCCGCACATGACGATGACGCCACATGGAGCTGACGTGTGTCTCATTCATCCTTTCGGCCACCGGTATAGGTTGACTTCCGGCAAGCCCTCACTAACCTTCAGCCATGGCTCCCAAGATTACGACAACCGTCCGGTTGGTTTTGGAAGCCCTGCTGCAGGTTTGGGATGACGGCCCTACCGCAGCCCTCTACGGTTTGGAGATCACGGCCCGCGCCGGCCTGCTGCCGGGAACCACCTACCCGATCCTGCAACGGCTCCTGGACTACGGCTGGTTGACCGACGAGTGGGAGGATCTAGACCCACGTGAGGCGGGCCGGCCGCGGCGCCGTTATTACCGGCTCACCGAAGAAGGCGCATTGGTGGCTCGCAAGGCCCTCCAGGATGCATCGGCGCGCTTGGGCGCGAGAAGCCTTGCGCAAGCCGCCCCCTATCAGAATAACTAAAGTCTGCGCACGGCTCGCGCGGTGAGATAAAGGGTCCGGCCGGTGTCATGTCGAGGTGGTTTGTTGGAGTACTCCGGCGACCGGTTTGAGGCGGGGGGAGCCCTCGTCGGCGTGGTAATCCTGCGGGTCGGTCTCGTCGGTGCCGTTGAAGACCCGCAACCGCCGGAGCACGATGGTGACCAGCGCAGCGACCACGAGATTGCCGATCAGCGCGATGAGACCGGCATAAATCTGGATCGGCGAGCCGGCGAATGGCTCCCAGCCCAGTATCGACAGTGCGCCGAGCCGTAGTGCCGAGCCGCCGAAATGCGCCGCACCAGTGGTGGGATTGGGAATGCCGTAGAGCATCGTCAAGCCCCACGCCAGGCCGACCGCCCATCCCGCGAGCAGGCCCCAGCGGTGAAACCATCGGGTGTAGAGGGCAAGTGCCACCGCAGGCAGGGTCTGCAAGATGATCACTCCGCCGATCAGCTGCAGGTCGATCGCATACTGCGGGTCGATGAAGACCACGAACCCGACCGCGCCGAGCTTGACCACCAGCGAGGCGAGCTTGGCCTGCTGCGCTTCGGACCGGGAGTCCGCATTCCGGTTCAGGTAGGGCTTGTAGATGTTGCGGGTCCACAGGTTCGCAGCCGCAATCGACATGATCGCCGCTGGCACCAGCGCGCCGATCCCGATGGCGGCGAAGGCGATACCGGCGAACCAGGCCGGGAACTGGGTGCCGAAGAGCACCGGGATGATGGTGTTGGAGTCCGGCCGGCCGGTGGCCGCGTTGACGATGGGCGTGGTCCCCGCGGCGATGGCCGCGTACCCGAGCAGCGCGATCAGCCCGAGCAGTAGCGAATACGCCGGCAGCGCCGACATGTTCCGTTTGATCACGTTGCGGCCACCGGAGGCGAGCACGCCGGTCACCGAGTGCGGGTAAAGGAACAGCGCCAGCGCCGAGCCGAGAGCCAGCGTTGCGAACTGCAGCTGGTTGTTGGCATTGAGCAGCAGCCCATCGGCGGGTGCCGGGGAGTTGGCGAACTTGGTGTTCGCGGCGTCGAAGATGGTGCCCCAGCCGCCCAGCTTGGCCGGCAGGTATACCACGGCCACGGCGATCACCAGGTAGATCAGGCTGTCCTTGACGAACGCGATCAGCGCCGGGGCTCGCAATCCGGACTTGTAGGTGTAGACCGCGAGGATGACGAACGCCACGATCAGCGGTAGGTGCCCGGTGATTCCGGTGCCGTTGAGTCCCATCGTGCGCACCACCGCTTCGAGGCCCACGAGCTGCAATGCGATGTAGGGCATGGTCGCGACGATGCCGGTGATCGCCACCATCAGGGCGAGCCCCGGTGAGCCGTAACGGCCCTGCACGAAATCGGCGGGTGTGACGTATCCGTGCACCCGGGACACCGACCACAGCCGCAGCAGCGGCATGAACACCAGCGGGTAGGCGATCACCGTGTAGGGCAGCGCGAACAAGCCCAGCGCGCCGGCCCCGAACACCAGTGCTGGGACCGCGACGAAGGTGTACGCCGTGTAGAGATCACCACCGATGAGAAACCAGGTGATCCAGGAGCCGAATTTCCGGCCGCCGAGCCCCCATTCGTCCAGGTGGTCCAGCGTGGCCGCGGCCCGCCACCGCATCGCGACGAAGCCCAGCACCGTGACAAAACCGAACAGCAACGTGAAGACGATGATCTCGGTCCACTGCGGGTTCATCGCCGGGCGCCCCGCGTCTTCAGGTACACCACAGCGGTGCAGGTCACCCCGACCGGCACCCACAGGAACTGGTACCAGTAGAAGAACGGGAAACCCAGCAGCCGCGGTTCGATGCGGTTGTACACCGGTGTGACCAGGATGAGCAGCGGCACCAGCAACAACAGATTCCAGTTACTCCACCGCA
>DASVWA010000167.1:0-2278 GCA_036389855.1 Pseudonocardiaceae bacterium | reverse complement strand
TCGCTGGCCAAGCGTTACACCGGCCGTGGCATGGCGTTCCTGGACCTGATCCAGGAGGGCAACCTGGGCTTGATCCGTGCGGTGGTGAAGTTCGACTACACCAAGGGATACAAGTTCTCCACCTACGCCACCTGGTGGATCCGGCAGGCGATCAGCCGGGCAATGGCCGACCAGGCTCGCACTATCCGACTCCCGGTGCACATGGTTGAGGTAATCAACACACTGGTCCGCATGAAGCGCGAGCTGCTTCAGTACCTGGGTCGCGAGCCCACCCCCGAGGAGCTGGCCAAGGAGCTGGACATCACCTCGGACAAGGTGCGGCAGCTCCAGCAGTACGACCGGGAAGCCATCTCGCTGGACCAGGCCATCGGCGACGAGGGTGGCTCCCTGCTTGGTGACTTCATCGAGGACTCCGAGGCCGTGGGTGCGGTGGACGCGGTGTCCTTCACGCTGCTGCAAGGTGACCTGCAATCGGTGCTGGCCACGCTGTCTGAGCGCGAGGCCGGCATTGTCCGGCTGCGCTTTGGCCTCACCGACGGCCAACCGCGCACCCTGGACGAGATCGGCCACGTCTACGGGGTCACCCGGGAACGGATCCGGCAAATCGAGTGCAAGGCGATGGCCAAGCTGCGCCACCCCTCGCGCTCCCACGCGCTCCGCGACTATTACCTCGACTAAAAAGGGACGTCGGCCAAGGACTAGCCGAGCTCAAACCGACGAACCGGGAGAGTCGAGTCAAGCCGTGGCTGTGACGTATCTCTGTGCCCGTCACCGCGGGGTCGGGGCGTTCTGGTCGCGCATAACCCTCTCGGGTGCGGGGTCGATTCGTCGATGAGGATTGCCTGTGGTGCCCGCATCCGAGCGGGGCCAAAGCGGGTATCCCGTCACCCTGATGACCCACCACCTTCGTGCCCATCCCGGGCCCATCCCGGAGTGGAGGCCCGCCGGAGGCACAGCATTAATCATGAGCTGGGAATCCTGTAGTGCGTCCTCATCGCACGGCAACAGAACGCAGTGTGTCGGCTTGCTGGCAAGGCAGGTGCGGGGGTGTTATAGCCCACTGTTTTGGGTATCCCCCGGCATGAGTGAAGCGGGTGCGCCGGGCGACAGGGCGCAGGAGCTCACGGCGCAGGTCGCCCAGAAGGCCCGGCAGGTGCGTGCCCAGGCGATCGCGAGGGCCCCGCAGTGACGGGAGCTGCGGCGCAGCAGGCCCGGGCTCGGCGGTGGACACGGGTGCTAGCCGTGCTGGGATTGCTGATGCGCCGTCGTCGACGTCGGTAGGAGGATGAGTCGTGAAGATTCTCTACAGGCCGCTGAGCATGCTCGTCAGCGTGCTCGGTGGGATCCTCGCCGGTGCGGTGTTCAAGAAGGTGTGGGCAGTGATGTCCGGTGAGGAGGAGGCTCCGGAGGCCACCTCGCCGGAGTACAGCACCAAGGAGGTGCTGGTTGCCGCCGTGGTCCAGGGCGCGATCTTTGCCGGAGTGAAGGCCGCGGTGGATCGGGCCGGCGCTAGGGGTTTCAAGAAGATCACCGGTAAGGAGCTTGGGACGTAGGCCGCGGCTGCCTGTCGGCTATCTGCAGGACGATTCCCTGCCGCGCTGTCGCGTCCGACGTTTTGCCTCGTACTTTCGGGCACGATCGACCGACGCTGGCGTAGAGGGCGGTGGGAATGGTGGGACAGCAGCAAGCGGCTTCGGGACGGGCTGCGGGTAGCGGCCCGGAAGTTCCCACTGAGCTGCCTAAGCGCTCGTGGTGGGCGGTGCTCAAGCGCACGGTGCGGGAATTCGGTCAGGACAATCTCACCGATTGGGCCGCAGCGCTGACCTACTACAGTGTGCTGTCGATCTTCCCCGCAGTGATCGTGCTGACCGCAGTGCTGGGTTTGCTGGGACCCTCAGCGACACAGACGCTGATCGACAACATCAACACCATGGTCCCCGGGCAAGGCCGGGACGTCCTGGTCAATGCGATCACCGAGTTGCAGCAGGCCCAGGGGCTTGCTGGGCCGCTGGCGATCATCGGTCTTGGGGGTGCGCTGTGGGCGGCTTCGGGATATATCGGTGCGTTCATGCGTGCCTCCAATGCCATCTATGAGATGCCCGAAGGGCGCCCGGTGTGGAAGACGGTGCCGCTCCGGGTGGGTTTGACCCTGGCGGTGGTGGTGTTGTTGGCAGTGTCGGCGGTCGGGGTGGTCGCGACCGGGACTGTGGCTGATCGAGCGGGGCAACTGCTGGGGATTGGCTCTGCCGGGGTGCTGGTGTGGGACATCGCCAAGTGG
>DASVWA010000166.1:0-24426 GCA_036389855.1 Pseudonocardiaceae bacterium | reverse complement strand
CCCTCAGCGTGGTCGTCACCCTCGCCGAACGGCAGGTCCAGCTCCCGGACCAGCGCCGGCGCCCGCACTACTCGCGGCACGTCACCGTCGAGGCCCCCGCGCCAGCGGTACACCCGTACGGGTCCGTCAAGATCCATCGAGGGCCCAGCCAGTACCAGCAGATCAGCCCCGTCCGGGCACAGATCGCGCACACCGAGCCCCTCGAGGTCGAGGAAATGAGTCCGGTACACCGTGCCGTCGTCGTCCAGCGGGGCCAACTCGAGCACGTTGCGGGCCTTGTCCAGGCGCGGCAGAAGTTCGATCACCACAGCCCAGCCCCGCAGCACCGGCCCGCGTAGCCCCAGGTACAGCGACTCACCGTGGACCGAGACACCCTCGATGTCGAAGCCGTTGTCCTTGCCAGGGATCGCTAGGAAAGGGGCCAGGTGAGGGTCGCCGGCCAAGGTTCCGGTGATCCCGCCGGGCAGCAGCGCACTGGTGTGCCCGCCAGGGGCCTCGGGGACGATCGTCGGGAGCCCGTCCGGGCCATCCGCGATAGCCACCCGCGCCACAATCCGGCGGCTGGGCTCGTCGGTCACCTGCGCCAGGCGCCGCGCCGCCTTGTCCCCCTCGTGCTTGGCCTTGATCCGCTTGCGCCGGCTGCTGTGCGAACCGATCGCCCACAGGTACGGACCCTGGCGGGCCAGTCCCTCGACGTCCACCTCGTCGTCCGGGCCACCGGGCAACGTGAGGACATCGGCGAGGCGGAAGGTGATGTGCTTGCCGTAACCCGTCCCTTCGACGGTGAGCCGTTCGACGGTCGCGGTCTCATCCCCGGCGATCCACAGGCACGCCCCATCGGTTCGGACGGCGGAGAGGTTGACGTGGGTCAGGGCGTCAATGGCGTGTTGGCCGAAGCGCAGCGGAATCTGCTCGACGTCCACGGTGCCCGACCTCCTCGCCACAACCAAGATTAGCGCCGTCTGTGCACGGCAGACGGACACACCGTGCACGGCAGCAGGACACGCCGAGGGGTGAGTGGGTCAGGCGGGGGCGGTGAAGTCACCTGCGGCGCGGCGTACCCGGGTCAGCAGTGCGGTGAGCTGCTCAGTGTGCTCGGCGTTCAGGCCGACGAGGCCGAAGTTGATGTCGGTCAGTGCCACGGTAGCCACCTTCTGGCGCTGCCGTCCCGCTTCCGTGATCGTGACCAAGGTGGTGCGTCGATCGGTGGGATGGCCGCTGCGCTCCACCAGTTGGTCGGCCTGCAGCCGGTCGACGATGTTGGTCACACTGGTCGGGTGGAGTTGGAGCCGCTGGCCCATCACCTTCATCGGCAGGCTGCCCTGGCGGGAAAACAACAGCAAAACCAATGCCTCATACCGGGCGAAGGTCAGCCCGTGCGGCCGCAGCGCCGCATCCACTGCGGACTGCAGGATCTGCTGCACCCGCATCACGTTGGTGACCGCGGCCATCGTCTCAGCAGGCCCGATGCGGTCTTGCCATAGCTGCGCAGCTCGCTCGATCGGATCGAACGGCAGCGGGTGGTGCGGCGGCATGGCGTAACCGTAGCGCCCCTACCCACGACCGCAGCCTGGATGCAGAACGCGGTCGAAGTGGCCTGTTTAGGCGCGTTCTGCATCCAGATTGCAAATGAGATGCCGGTGATAGTAGGGCGTCCTACTATTGACGCATGACTCGTTACGACGCCCAGCACGCGGATTCGCAGGCTGGGTGGGAGCGCTGGCGGCAGCGCTACGCGCAGGCCACGGCGGCTGGACGGGTTCGGGATGCTGACTTCAGCACGCTGTCCGGGGCCGAGGTCGATCCGGTGTACGGGCCCCGCAGCGGTGAGAATGTCGAGGGCTTCGAGCGCATCGGTTGGCCGGGCGAGTACCCCTTCACGCGCGGCATTCACACCACCGGCTACCGGGGACGAACGTGGACGATCCGCCAGTTCGCCGGGTTCGGCAGCGCGACCCAGACCAATCAGCGCTACCAGCAGATCCTGCGCAACGGCGGCGGCGGGCTCTCGGTGGCCTTCGACATGCCCACCTTGATGGGTCGCGACTCCGACGATCCACGCAGTCTCGGCGAGGTGGGGCATTGCGGTGTGGCGATCGACAGCGCCGCCGATCTGGACGTCCTGTTCGCTGGCATTCCCCTGGAGCAGGTCACGGCGTCGATGACCATTTCCGGCCCGGCGCTGCCGATGTTCTGCATGTACCTGGTCGCCGCGGAAAGACAGGGTGCGGACATCACCAAGCTCAACGGCACCCTGCAGACCGACATCTTCAAGGAGTACATCGCGCAGAACGAGTGGCTGTTCTCCCCGGAACCGCACCTGCGGTTGATCGGGGACCTGATGGAGTACTGCGCCGACAAGATCCCTGCCTACAAGCCGCTGTCGATTTCCGGCTACCACATCAGGGAAGCCGGCGCGACAGCCGCGCAGGAACTGGCGTTCACCTTGGCCAACGGCTTCGGGTACGTGGAGCTGGGCCGCTCCCGCGGGCTTGACGTGGATCGTTTCGCCAGCGGCCTGACCTTTTTCTTTGACGCGCATGTGGACTTCTTCGAGGAGATCGCCAAGTTCCGCGCGGCCCGGCGGATCTGGGCTCGGTGGATGCGCAACGTGTATGGCGCAACCACCGACAAGGCGCTGTGGATGCGCTTTCACACCCAGACCGCGGGGGTTTCGCTCACCGCGCAGCAGCCCTACAACAACGTTGTCCGCACCGCGATCGAGGCGCTCGCGGGAGTGCTGGGCGGCACGAACTCGATGCACACCAATGCCCTGGACGAGACGCTGGCACTGCCCAGCGAGCGGGCCGCCGAGATCGCGCTGCGCATCCAGCAGGTGATCATGGAGGAGTCCGGGGTGACCAATGTAGCGGACCCGCTGGGTGGTTCCTGGTACGTCGAGGCGCTCACCGACCGGATCGAGGCCGAGGCCGAGCGAATCTTCGACCGGATCAAAGACATGGCGGCGGCCGCGGCGCCATCAGGCCGCCACCCGATCGGCGAAATGACGTCAGGCATCCTGCGCGGCATCGAGGGCGGCTGGTTCACCGGGGAGATCGCCGACGCGGCATTCGCTTACCAGCAGGCATTGGAGAAGGGCGACAAGAAGATCGTTGGGGTGAACACGCTCACCGAATCGGTCACCGACCAGCTGGAGATTCTTCGGGTCAGCCACGACGTGGAGCTCGAGCAGAAACGGGTACTGGAACAACGTCGCTCGCAGCGTGACCGGAGTGCCGTCGACCGCGCCCTCGCGGCGATGGTTGCGGCGGCTAAGGGCGACGGGAACCTCATCGAGCCGATACTCGACGCGGCAAGGGCCGAAGCTACCCTTGGCGAGATCTGCGGGGCACTCAAGGCGCAGTGGGGTGAGTACCGCGAACCGGCCCGATTCTGACCCGATGACGTGACCGGAGCCAAAGCCCGCCTTGCCGCCATGCCAGGATAGACGGTGTGAGCAGGCCTAACCCGCAACAGACCGCAGCGATATCCAGCGCCATCTCCGGCGCCGTCGACCTGTCCGCGCTCAAGGCGCGGGCCGATACGGCGGGCCGGCCGCAGCCTCCGGGTGCCGACCCGGGCCACGGGGGCACTGCCCGCGTCGTCGATGTCACTGAGCAGAGCTTCCAGATCGATGTCGTCGACCGCTCCATGCAGGTGCCTGTGGTGGTCGATCTATGGGCGACGTGGTGCGGCCCGTGCAAGCAGCTGTCTCCGGTGCTCGAACGGCTCGCCGAGGCGGCCGGTGGGGCCTGGGTGCTGGCCAAGGTCGACGTCGATGCTAATCCGCGGATCGCCCAGCTTTTCGGCGTCCAGTCGATCCCTACCGTCATCGCCATCGCCGGCGGTCAGCCGATCGACGCCTTCTCCGGTGCCCAGCCCGAGCCGCAGGTGCGGCAGTGGATCACCTCGATCCTCGACGCGCTGCGCGATCAGCTGCCCGGGATTCGGGCCGCCGCGCAGGGTGCGCCAGGTGCGGGCAGCGGAATACCCGTAGCCGACGAGCCCGACGACCCCCGCTTCACCGCCGCCGAAGCCGCCGTGGCAGCTGGTGACTACGCCGCTGCCGAGGCGGCCTACCAGCAAATCCTGGACGCCGAGCCGGCCAACGTGGAGGCACGGGCCGCGCTGATCCAGGTTCGCTTTCTGGCCCGTGTCGAATCGACCGATCCCTCGGCGGTCACCCGGGCCGACGCCGCGCCCCAGGACGTGGACGCACAACTCGCCGCGGCCGATGTCGAGGTGGCCAGCCAGCAGCCGGAGCGGGCGTTTGAGCGGTTGGTCGCAGCGGTGCGGCGGCTGACCGGAGACGACCGCGACCGGGTCCGGGCGCACCTGGTTGAGCTGTTCGATCTTTTCCCGCCCGACGACGCCCGGGTCACCGCGGCGCGCCGGGCGTTGGCCCGCGCACTGTTCTGACTCGTGAGTGGGAACAGTGCGCCGACCGCCCAGTTGGCGCCTATCCATGGCCAGCATGCGGCCTGCGCCGCGCTGTCCACCGGATAGGCAACCACGTCGACCCCGGCGGCACGGACAATGTGCACCAATGCCTGCGCTGCCTGCGACAGGATCCGGGATGGATCGGCGGCCACCTGCTGGGACACCGGCTCGGCGATTCGCACCGTGCACACCGAAAGATCGGCCAGGCAGCGCAATCCGCCGATGCCGCCCCCGAAGTCATAGAGCCCCGTGCGCACACCCAAGTCGGCAAGTACTCGCAGGTTGTCCTCGGCGTGGGACCCGCCTTCGCCGGCGAGCTCACCACTGACCGTGCGAATCGCTGCCACCGGTGCCCGCAGCTCCAACTTGGCCGGCGCAAGACCGGTCTGCTTCAGAATTGCTCCTACCCGCGCCACCAGGTCGGGGTCCTGGGCCTGGGACGGAGTGAGGTTGACGACGACCGCAGGCACGCCGTCACCTTGACGTCGCTGCCAAGATATGGCCTGCTCAGCGGCAGTGCGCAGCAACCACTGACCGACCTCATGCACAACACCGGTCCGCTCCGCGGCCTGTACGCACTGTTCATTCGACAGCACACCGAGCTGTGGGTGATGCCAGCACAGAGCCGCCTCGATGCCCACCAGCTGGCGGCGGTTGAGCGTCACCACCGGCTGATAGGTCACCTGCAGCTCACCGGTCTCCAAAGCGCCGGGCATCGCCGCGGCCAGCCGGAGTTCCGCGCGGTCGGCGGCGTCGATGTCCGGATCGAACAGGGTCCACTGCCGCTTGCCTCGGCCACGGATGCGGCGCAGCGTGGCGCTGGCGGCGCGCATCAGCTCCTCGGGTTTGGACGCGCCGACCCGGCGCTGCACGGCGCCGATGGTCGCGGTGACCGCCACCCCGATCCCGTCGAGGTAACAGGGCTCGGCGAGTTCGGTATTGATGGCTTCGGCCACGGCGCCGACGTCCGGGATGGAATCTTCGGGCTCGATGAGGATGGCGTATTCGTCGGCTCCGAGTCGTGCCACCATCGCCTGCTGGCCGGCGACCACTACTTCGAGTCTCCTGGCGACCACATCCAGCAGCCGGTCACCGGCGTGGTGTCCGAGCCCGTCGTTGATTGCGGAGAAGCCGTCTAGATCGAGATGCAGCAGAGTTACTACTGCCGACCGATCGAGGCGTCCCAATACCTCTTCCAGGTGGGTAACAAAGTACTGCCGGTTGGGCAGGCCGGTCTGGAGATCATGCAACGTCTGGTGGTTCATCCGCTGCTCGAGCAGATGCACCTCGGTGATGTCGACCATCGTGGTCAGGTAGTGGGGGGCCTGCTCGGTACCGAGCAGCACCGAGGCGGCCAGGTAGACCCACGCCGTCTCGTCATCGGCGCGGCACAGCGTGCAGCGAGCCCGGAACCGCGACGTTCGGCCCGCCACCAGGCCGTCGTAATGCGCCCGCACCATGGGTTCATCAGCAGGGTAGAACAGCTCGCTGAGCTGACGTCCGAGCAGTTCGTCTGGCGAGTATCCGAGCATCTCGCCGAGTGACGGGTTCGCCTGGACGATCCTCCCGTCGGGCTCGCTGATCGCGATACCCACCGGGGAGGAGTCGAACATCTCACGCAGCCGAGCCTCACTGGCCCGCAGATCCCGCTTGACGTCATGCCATGCCTGCGACAGTGCCTGCTTGATCTCTTCCTGCTGGTCGAAGACGCGGTTGCGCAACGCCCATGAATAGCCCGCTGCGAGCGCGCCAAGTAGCTCGATGACCCGGCTGCACGACGTGTCGGCCGTGCTGTCTGCGGCGCGGGGCAAGGCCTGACCCAACAACTCGACCGTGCAGGATAGGCTCCGTGGGCCGGTGAAGCCCTGAACTGCCAGCCGGGCACCGACGTCGGAAGCGGCCTGAGTGTCCACCGAAGGACCAGACAGCGCTGCCACCAGTCGCTCGGTAAGGTCCTGCAGGTAGCGGTGAATGTCCGGAAGCGACATCGGCACGTCGGCGGTGGTGGCGATGGCCTGGGCCCACTCCTGGGCGAGGCGGACTGATGACCGAGGGATGCAGCCCTGGCCACTAGGTAACTTTGTGTGGTCGCCTCTCAACCCTTGACCCACCGTCAGGCACCTTATGAACCGGCACCACGAGCTCACCAGCCTACTCCATATAGCCACCGCCATCGTGAGTCCATCCGGCCTAACCGGTCGGACCAGTGAAGGCTACTTGCTGTGACCGACTGACCAGTATCGGCTGTCAAGACTCGCGGGGGCAAGCCACAGCACACCGGCAGGTGGTAACTGCAGCACTGCGGAGTAGGGCCGGCCGTGCCACTGCTGCTTGCCGGCGACAACCTCGCCCAGATTGCCGACCCCCGCGCCACCGTAGTTCTCGGCGTCGGTGTTGAGTACCTCACGCCAGCACCCCGGCTGCGGTAAGCCGATCCGGTAGCCCTCGTGTGGGTTTCCGGCGAAGTTCGCCAAGCACGCCAGGACCGACCCGTCGTCGCCCCACCGCAGGAAGCTGAGCACGTTACCAGCAGCGTCGTTGGCGTCGATCCACTCGAAGCCGGCGGAGCTGGCGTCCTGGCTGTAGAGCGCACGGTGTGTGCGGTAGATGGCGTTGAGGTCGCCGACTAGCCGCAGCACTCCACCGTGCAGCGGGTGGTGGCGCAGATTCCAGTCCAGCGAGCGGCTCTCCGCCCACTCCGCGGGTTGCCCGAACTCACCACCCATGAACAGCAGCTGCTTGCCGGGGTGGGCCCACATGTAGGCCAGCAAGGCCCGCAGGTTGGCGGCTTTGTTCCAGTCGTCACCCGGCATCCGGGTCCACAACGAACCCTTGCCGTGCACCACTTCGTCATGCGAAATCGGTAACACGAAATTCTCGCTCCAGGCGTACATCAGCGAGAAGGTCATCGAATTATGGTGATAGCCGCGGTGCACGGGATCGTGGCCGATGTAGTCGAGCGTGTCGTGCATCCAGCCCATATTCCACTTCAAGCCGAAGCCCAAGCCGCCCAGATGGGTCGGCCGGGTGACGCCCGGCCATGCGGTGGATTCCTCGGCGATCGTCACAACGCCGGGGTGCCTCTTGTAGACGGTGGCGTTCATCTCCTGCAGAAATGCCACCGCGTCCAGGTTTTCACGTCCACCGTGAATATTGGGCAGCCATTCCCCCGGCTGGCGAGAATAGTCAAGGTAAAGCATCGATGCCACTGCGTCCACCCGGAGCCCGTCGAGGTGGAACTCTTCGAGCCAGTACAGCGCGTTGGCCACCAGGAAGTTTCGGACCTCCTTGCGGCCGAAATCAAAGATCAGAGTGCCCCACTCCGGGTGCGCCCCTCGCCGCGGGTCAGCGTGCTCGTAGCAGGGTGCACCGTCGAAGCGGGCCAACGCCCACTCGTCGCGCGGGAAGTGCGCGGGCACCCAGTCCACGATCACGCCGACCCCGGCTTTGTGCAGCGTGTCTACGAAGTAGCGCAGGTCATCTGGGGAACCGAAACGCGACGTGGGCGCGTAATAGGACGTGACCTGGTATCCCCAGGAGCCGCCGAATGGATGCTCGGCAACCGGCAGCAGCTCCACGTGGGTGAACCCGGTTGTCGTCAGATAATCAGCAAGCTCATGGGCCATCTCCCGATAACCGAGGCCTTGCTTCCACGAGGCCAGGTGCACCTCATAAATACTCATCGGTTCCGTCACCGGCTGCCGCCGTGCGCGCTCGGCGAGCCACTCATCGTCGCCCCATTCGTAGGCCGAGGGGGCAGCGATCACCGAGGCCGTGTTCGGCGGGATCTCGGTGGCACGGGCCATCGGATCGGCCTTCTCGTGCCACTTGCCGTCCGGGCCCAGCAGGCGGAACTTGTAGTGCACACCCGGGCCGACGCCGGGCAGGAAGACTTCCCACACGCCCGACGGGCCCAGCGAGCGCAGCGGGGTGGCCACCCCGGACCAACCGTCGAAGTCACCGCACACCCGCACCCCCCGGGCGTGCGGTGCCCAGACCGCGAACGAGGTTCCCTCGACCGGACCGCCAGGCGTGGAGTAGGTCCGCACGTGCGCGCCGAGCGCTTCCCACAACCGCTCGTGGCGACCCTCCCCGATGAGGTGCAGGTCGACCTCCCCCAGCGTCGGCAGCCAGCGGTAGGGATCGTCGGTGATCTCGGTGTGCTCGCCGTGGCGCACCCGCAGCCGGTAGTCGCCAGGGGGACCGGGCATCACGCCGTGGAACAGGCCCTCGGCGTCGTGCTCCAGTGGGTACTCCTCGCCACCAGCGAGCACCGTCACCGCGTCGGCGTGCGGACGCAGCACCCGGACCACGGTGCCCTCGGGGTGCGGGTGCGCACCGAGTACCGAATGCGGGTCGTGGTGGGCCCCGACGAGTAGCTTGCGAAGCTCATCGACTGGCGGTGCCGAAGTCGCATGGTCTGCGGCGTGCACGGTTACGTCCTCCCCGGGGTTGTGTCTGCCCTCCAGTGTGTCGGTTCGCGGACATCTGTGTCAGTACGAGCGTCCGATCCACGCGATGAGGTCTGGTTCCGCGCAGCTGTCGGGCAGGGTGCCGTCGGCGCGGGTGAGGCAGCGGACCGTCACGGCGTGCTCGGTGAGCTGCGCTTCGCCCTGTTCGCCGAGTGCCGACCAGGCGAGACGAGCCCAGCCGTGGGCGGCTGCTTCCAGCGCCTGCTCGATCGACTCGACGTGCGGTGATGCCGCCTCTCGGCGGGCCAACGCCTGGTCGTAAAGGGCCTGCTGGTCGGCGTCGAGGGCGGTTTTGGCCTCGGGCACCAAGGCGGTCAGTGCTACCGGCTCCTTGGTTCCGGGGATGCGCCTGACCAGCACGGCCTTGCCCGCTGTTACGTCGCGGGGTCCGAGTTCGATCCTGATGGGGATTCCTTTGAGCTCGGCGTCGATGGCCCGGCGCCCGAAGCTGACGTCGGTCTGCTCGTCGAGCTCAGCGCGAACGCCGGCGTCTCGAAGCTCGTCGACGACCTGGTGTGCCCAGGTCCGGACTTCCGGGTCATCCTTGACGACCAGCACCACTGCCTGCACCGGCGCGAGGCGGGGTGGTACTCGCAGTCCGGCGTCGTCGCCGTGACACATGATCAGCCCACCCACCATCCGGGTGGACACCCCCCAGGAGGTCTGCCAGACGTATTCTCGCTGACCGGATGCCGCCAGGTACCGCACATCGAAGGCGCGGGCGAAGTTCTGACCGAGTTCGTGGCTGGTGCCCATCTGCAGCGCCTTGCCGTCGCCCATCATCGCTTCGCAGGTCAGCGTGTTGGTGGCACCCGCGAACCGCTCCCGCGCGGTCTTGAGTCCCTTGACGACCGGCATCGCCAGCACGTCGGTCATGAAGGCGCCGTAGACGTCGTCGAGGACTTCCCGAGCGTGGGCCCGGGCCTCGCCTTCGGTGGCGTGGCAGGTATGTCCCTCCTGCCATAGGAACTCAGTGGTGCGCAAGAACACCCGCGGGCGCATCTCCCAGCGCACCACGTTGGACCAGTTGTTCAACTTCATCGGCAGGTCGCGGTAGGACTGCACCCACCGGGAGAAAAAGGAGTTGATGATCGTCTCGCTGGTCGGCCGGACCACCACCGGCTCTTCGAGCTGCTTTCCCCCGGCGTGGGTCACCACGGCCAGTTCAGGGCTGAAGCCCTCGACGTGTTCGGCCTCGCGCTTGAGGTAGGACTCGGGGATGAACAACGGGAAGTAGGCGTTGCGCCCGCCGACGGCCTTGATCCGGTTATCGACCTCGCGCTGCATCCGCTCCCACAGGGCATAGCCGGTCGGCCTGATCACCATCGTGCCGCGCACCGGGCCGTTGTCGGCCAACTCGGCGCGCGCAATGACGTCCTGATACCAGCGGGGGAAGTCGGTGCTCTGCGGGGTGAGCAGGGACGGCTTGGACATGGCCGAAGCCTAGACCGCTGCGGGAGTGCTCAGATCGTCAGCAGCCGGACCCGGGTACTCGGCGGCGCTGGCGAGCGTGGCGAGGTCCTTGGGGTCGGACTGAGCACGGCGCGTTGTGCTGGATGGCCGCGACGATCACAGCTGCTTCGACGACATCCGAGGTGTCGCCGCGGGCGAGGTGACGCCGACGTCGTCAGCGGTCTTCGTGGTGAAGGAAATGATCCGGCACCTGTGGCGGACCGATCACCTCAAGCTCAGCACGTCAGTACGACCGATGTTCGAAGTTACGGTTGGGCGAGCAGACGGTCGACAGCGGCCAGCGGGATTGGCAACCACGGTGGGCGGTTGTTGTGTTCGTAGCCCACCTCGTAGACGGCCTTGTCTAACTCGAAGGCGCGCAGGAGGACGGCCTGATCCCGGGGATCGGCTGTGACCTGGGCATAGCCGTCGCAGAACGCGTCCCGATTGCGGCTGGCCCATGCCAGCGCTACCGCGCTGTGTTGTCGCGGGTCGACGTCGCCCAGCGGAAGGTGGTGAGCCGCGTAGTCGAAGGACCGCAGCATCCCGGCGATGTCGCGCAGTGGAGAGTCGGGGGCGATGCGCTCAGCCAGCGATGCCATTGGCTCACCCTCGAAGTCGATCAACACCCAGCCGGTGACACTGCGCAGCACCTGACCGAGATGCAGGTCGCCGTGTATTCGCTGGATCATCACCGGGCCGGCCAGCCCACGCACCGCGTTGAAAGCGCTCCGAAGCGCGGTGTCGTACGGCAGCAACTCGGGCACCTGGGCGAGCACTCGGTCGAGCTTGCCGTGCATACGGTCGGCCAGCGCGTCGAGGTAGCCGGCCCGAGCCGGCGCGCTGCCCAGCGCGGTAGCCAAGTCGGCGTGCACAGCGGCCACCGCGTGGCCCAGCCGGTGCGCTTCGGACGCGAAATCGCCACCGACCTCCTCGGGCTGGGGATGCTCGAAGGGGCCGGGTGTCGCGTCGGACAGCAGGTCCTCGGCCATCAGATCCCGCACGCTTGCGGTTGCCATTGCCCAGCCGTCGGCGGTGCCGCGCAGAAACTCGGTGAGCATCCCGTAGGTGACGGTGTCGCCCTCGCTGCCTCGGTGGCTGCCGGTGCCCAGCGTGCCCTCGATGCTGCCCAGCGGCGCGGCGATGTGGGCGCAGCCCACGGCGGCCAGCGCGCGATGCAGCTCCAGGTCGGGGCTGGCACCGACGGCCAGCTTGCCGATCAGTTTGAGGATGTAGGTCTGCCCATACACCAGTGAGGTGTTGGACTGCTCAGCCCCGACCGGGCGGGAACGCAGTTCGGTGTCCAGCGTGACACCCGGCTCAGCGGCAAAGCGCAGACCCTCCACGTCGGCGCCCTTAGCCATCAGGTCCAGCAGCACGGCGGTGAGTTCGGAGTCGTGCACCGCCTGATACACCGCGTGGTCCCCGACGGCGGCCACCCAGGCGTGGGCCAGGGTGTCGGGGAGGTCGCCACGGACTCCGAGCAGCAGCTGGTAAAGATCCGGATCCGGCTCACCTTGGTCCACCTCGATGACTGCATGCACCAGCCGCGGCTCGGTGCCGCCCAGATCGGTGGCGCGCACCGGGGTGACGGCTCGCACCGGACGGCCCTTGCCGGCGAACCAGCGCTGTTCAGGCAGCATCGTCGCCAGCGCGTCAGCGATTTCGGCGAGGAGATCGATTGGACTGATCATGGGTGACGCTCGGCGTCGGGAAGGATGATCTGGAACCAGTAAAAGCCGTGTCCCGGCAGCGCGAGCAGGTAGGGCAGCTCGCCGATCGGTGGGAAATGTGCACCGCCGGTCAGCTCGACCGGGACGCCCCCCGCGTGTTCGGACAGGTCGAGTTCCACCGGCTGCGGGAAGCGGGACAGGTTGTTCACACAGATGATCAGGTCGTCGCCGGTCTCGTCGACGTGGTTGCGGTGGTAGGCCAGCACGCTGGGGTTGGACGAGCCGAGCTCGGTGAAGTCGCCCAGCCCGAAAGCCGGGTGTGCCTTGCGCACGTAGATCATGCGCCGAGTCCAGTTCAGCAGCGACTGGGACGAGTTCGACTGCGCCTCGACATTGAGCGCCTGGTAGCCGTATACCGGATCCATGATCACCGGCAGGTAGATGCGCCCCGGGTCACACGTGGAGAAACCTGCGTTCCGGTCCGGGGTCCACTGCATCGGCGTGCGCACCGAATCCCGATCACCCAGCCAGATGTTGTCCCCCATCCCGATCTCGTCACCGTAGTAGAGCACGGGGGAACCGGGCAGCGACAGCAACAGCGCCGTGAACAGCTCTTGCTGATTGCGGTCGTTGTCCAACAATGGTGCCAATCGTCGCCGGATCCCGATGTTGGCCCTCATCCGGGGATCGGACACGTACTCGCTGTACATGTAGTCGCGCTCCTCGTCGGTGACCATCTCCAGGGTCAGCTCGTCGTGGTTGCGCAGGAAGATTCCCCACTGGGCGCCGGATGGGATAGGTGGTGTCTGGGCCAAGATTTCCGAGATCGGGAACCGGGATTCCCGGCGGACCGCCATGAAGATGCGCGGCATCAGCGGGAAGTGAAACGCCATATGGCACTCGTCGCCGCCCACCACGGGATCGCCGAAGTACTCCACCACGTCCGCTGGCCACTGGTTGGCCTCAGCCAGCAACACCCGGCCAGGGTATTCGTCATCGACCACCTTGCGGCAGCGCTTGAGGAACTCATGGGTGCGCGGCAGGTTCTCGCAGTTCGTGCCCTCCTCTTCGAACAGGTAAGGCACCGCGTCCAGCCGGAAGCCGTCGATGCCGAGATCCAACCAGAACCGCAGCACGTCGATCATCGCCTCGCAGACCGCAGGGTTTTCGAAGTTGAGATCTGGCTGGTGGGAGAAGAACCGGTGCCAGTAGAACTGCCCGCGCACCGGATCGTAGGTCCAATTGGATGCCTCGGTGTCAACGAAGATGATTCGGGCGCTTGAGTAGGCCGTGTCGTCATCGCTCCAGACGTAGTAGTCGCCGTAGGGTCCCTCCGGATCACGGCGGGACTCCTGGAACCAGGGGTGAGCGTCGGAGGTGTGATTCATCACCAGATCGGTGACCACCCGGATGCCGCGCTTGTGCGCCTCATCGAGCAGAGTGACGAAGTCGTCAACCGTGCCGAACTCCGGCAACACAGCCCGGAAGTCGGCAATGTCATAGCCGCCGTCGCGGAGCGGAGAAGCGTAGAACGGCGGCAACCACAGGCAGTCAATGCCCAACCACTCCAGGTAGTCCAGCTTGCCGGTAAGCCCGATCAGGTCGCCGGTGCCGTTGCCGTCGTGGTCGCTGAACGCCCGGACCAGCACCTCATAGAAGACCGCTCGTTTGTACCAGTGCGGGTCCGGGGGTGCGGCCTCTGCATGCTCGAAGTCGTCGGCTTGCGGTTCTACCAGGTAACCGTCGGGTAAGACCCCTTCACCCGTGTGCGGAACCCCTTCGAGATCGGGGTTGGACTCGATGCGGAGTTCGGCAGACATCAGGTACGACCTTCGTGAGAGGGTGAACGAGGTGTGCTGCGCGTGCAAGGAAGTACTCGACCAACCGCACCCAGTCAGTCGTACCGGTCCCCGCCTCGGAGCGCAATGGACCTTCGCTACCGTCAGGCGGAGGTCGCCAAGCCGATCCGCATAGCGGCCTGAAGCCGAGCCGGCCGCCACGTGAAACCGAATGGCCGTTCGGACCTGGCTGGAAGGGGTGTGGGCGGTGTTCGAACGCGGCCTGCCGGTACGTCGGCTGCCGGCCTGGACCTGGGCCGGGCAGCAATCTACCTGGCAGGAGGCCCGGCCGGGTTTGATCGAGGCAGCGCTTAAACGGGCGCTGGCACGGCCGTCGGGCAACTGGTATGTGCTTGCCGCAAGCCGGGAGGTCCGCGACGACCGGCCCTTCGGACGCACCATCGCGGGGATCGAAGTGGTGGCTTGGCGCACCCCGGATGGTGCACTGCACGCCGGTCCCGGTGAGTGCCCGCACCTGGGCGCACCATTGTGCCGAGGGGCGGTGGCCGCCGGCGAGCTGGTGTGTCGCTGGCACGGCCTGGCGATCGGAGCCCGCGGTGGCCCGGGATGGGACCCGTTCCCGGCTTACGACGACGGCGTGCTGGCTTGGGTGCGGCTGGACGCCGCGGGCGGGGAGGTGCCGCTTGACGCGCCGGTGCTCGCGCGGCGTCCTGCTCCGGAGACCAGCTTGGACGCGGTGTTCACCGGGATCGGTCGCTGCGAGCCCGAGGACGTGATCGCCAACCGGCTCGACCCGTGGCATGGCAGCTGGTTTCACCCGTATTCCTTCGTGGGACTTCGCGTGGTGGAGGAACCCGGCAATGACACTGCGGATCGCTTCGTGGTGGAGGTCGCCTTCCGGCTCACCCGGCGCTTCGGAGTTCCGGTGCGGGCTGCGTTCAGTTGCCCTGAACCGCGGACGATCGTGATGGAAATCCTGGAGGGGGAAGGCGCCGGCAGCGTCGTCGAGACCCACGCCGTGCCTTTGGGGGTCGACGACACCGGACATCCGCGGACCGCGGTGATCGAGGCGACCATCGCCAGCTCACCGCGCCCGGGATTCGCCGTCGCCCGCCGCGGGGCACCGGTGATGCGCCCTGCCATGCGCTGGGCCGCTGCCCGGCTATGGCGTGACGACCTGGCCTACGCCCAACGCCGCTACGACCTGCGCACCACCGGCCGCTGGCCAGGCTGACCCCAGCCTGCGTTCTGGAGACAGATCGTTGTCATCAGATCAGGAATTACCGCAGTCTGCCTCCAGAACACGAGCTGTCAGCGGGTACTTTCCTCATTCACACGCCGGTCGCCAACCGCCATTCGCCACGGATCAAGGCTAAATCCCCGCTTCGGCCAGCAGCGCGGGATCGTCGATGACGTCGCACACCAACCTCACCACGTCGTCGTCCCCGAGCGCCGTACCGTCCGCCGCTGCCGTGGTGAACCGCTGCGCCCCGAGACGCTCGGTGAGGATGCGACGGGCCTGCTCCAACCGGTCTGCGTCGGCGCCGAAGACCGGCGCGGCCGTGCTGCGCGTGCTCACCGCGCCGTACAGCAGGGCTGCGGGCTCATCGGCTCCCAGGCGCACCAGCAGGTCGACCACGTTGCGGACCGTGGTCCATTGCTGAGTCCAGTTCCCTGCCCGATGCCAGTGCTGGACGGCGTCGCGGAAGATCTCCAGCGCCTGCCGTGGGTCGCCACGGCGGCTACGGACGGAGGCGACCGACACCAGGGCGACACCCATCAGGTACCGCTCGCCCAGCGCGCGCGCCCGTCGCAGCGCGTCTTCCAGCAGCGTGACGGCCCGTTCAGGGTGGGCTTCCAGCAGCGCTTCGCCGGCCGCGTATCGGGCCCATGCGATCGCCGTCGGGTCCTTGGTGGACGCGGCCAGCGCTGATACCTCCTCGGCAAGGGCGCTGGCCCCGGCGATGTCACCCCGGTAGGCGCGAACCAGCACGCGATTCACGCCAGCGCAGACCGAGAGGAACGTCTGCCCGGTCACCGACGCCAATCGGTGCACCTCGCGGGCGAGCCGGTCGGCCTCGTCCAAGCGGCCCTGGAACAGGGCGACCTCCTCCAGCAGGTACAGCGGGAGGCAGCGGGCGGGGTCGTCGGCGCCGGCGCTGGCCGCAACCCCCCGTCCGGCGAGGACCTTCGCGCGCTCGAGGTCGCCGCTGAACCGCGCCCCGCCGGCAGCGACGGCGTAGCCCGTGGGCAGCAGCGCCGAGAGTGTGGAGGTCGCCTCGGCGGCCTCGACGGTGTTCTCGGCCCAGGTTGCCACCTCCGAGGCGATGCGATGCTCCGCGTAGCGGCTCAGCGCCGCCACGAGACGAAGGGCCGTGTCGATCTCGTCGTGCTCGAGCGCCCAGGAGTGGGCTACGCGCAGGTCGTCGAGCAACCCGTCAATCGTTCGTGCCCAGCGCGCGTGGTCCGCCGAACCCAGCTGCGCGTTGGCTGCTTCCGCACGCTCGACGGTGTACCCGAGGTGGGTCCGTCGGGTCGCCTCCTCCGCGCCGCTGCCCTCCAGTCGCTGCCGGCCGTAGTCGCGCAGGGTCTCGAGCAGCCGGTACCGCGTTTCCTCGCCCGACGGCGCGGCGACGACCATCGACTTGTCCACCAGCCTGGTAAGCAGGTCGGCGACATCGGCGTCGTCCACGGGACCGCCGGCGGCGACGTGCTCGGCCGCGTCGAGCGTGAACTCGCCGGCGAAGACCGACAGCTGGTCGAAGACCTGACGCTCGTCGGGTTCGAGCAGCTCGTAGGACCAGTCGACGACCGCCCGCAGGGTGCGGTGACGCTCCAGGGCGATGCGCTTGGCGCTGCGCAACAGGCCGAACCGGCCGCCGAGCCGCTCGCAGACCTCGGTGGCGCTCATGGAGCGCATGCGCGCGGCCGCCAGCTCGATCGCCAGCGGCACGCCGTCCAACCGCCGGCACACCTCCGCGACCCCCTCGGCGTTCGCGTCGGTCACCGCGAAGTGGGGTGCGGTCGCGGCGGCCCGCTGCGCGAACAGCACCACCGATGCCGCTTGCACGGCAGCGGCCGCGTCGGCCGTGCCGGCCGGTGGCACAGCCAGCGGTGGAATCGGACGGACGTGCTCGTTGCTCACCCCGAGCGGCTCACGACTGGTCGCGAGCACTGTGACCTGCGGACAACCGCGCACGACGGTCTCGACCAGCCCGGCGATCACGGCCAGCAGGTGCTCGCAGTTGTCCAACACGAGCAGAAGCTGTCGGGGCCGCAGGTACTCCACCAGACGCTCGAGCGCGGTCAGTCCCCGGCGCTGCTGAACCTCCAGCGCGGTGGCCAGCGCAGCCGGGACGGCACCTGGGTCGCGGATCGCGGCCAGCTCGCACCACCACACCCCGTCGCGGAACCTGCCGCGGTCGCGCTGGTCGGCGGCGGCGTGCAGCGCCACGCTGGTCTTGCCGACGCCCCCGGGCCCGGTGAGGGTCATCACCCGGGCGGTGCCGAGGTGGTTCGTGACGGCCGTCACCAGCTCGCCGCGACCGACGAGGTGAGGCAGTATCGGTGACAGGTTTCCGGCGGCGGCTGGCTGCGCCGGCGCGGTCTGCGGCGGCCTCAACGGGGTCGGCTGGGCGGGCTCCACCCCTGCCGTGGGTTTCCAGTCCAGCTCGCGGTCCTGGCGCAACACCGCAGCCTCCAGCCGCTGAAGCACAGGGGACGGCTCCAACCCCAAGTCCTCGTTCAGGCGTTGCCGGTAGTCCCGGTACACCCGCAGGGCGTCGCTCTGCCGGCCGCAGCGGTACAGCGCGAGCATCAGCTCGGCGTGCGGTCGCTCCCGCAGGGGCTGCTCGGCCACCAGGGCCTCCAGCCGGGGCACGACCTGGTCGTGATGGCCCAGCACGAGCGCGGCGTCGATGCGATCCTCCACAGCCGCGGTCCGCAGCTCCTCCAGCCGGACGGCTTCCGCGCGGGCGAAGTCCTCGTCAGCGAACTCCGCGTACGCAGGCCCGCGCCACAACGCGAGCGCGGCGTCGAGCAGTGTTGCCGCGTCTCGCACCTCCCCCGCCTCGGCGGCACCGGCTGCCTGCGCGGCGAGATCCTCGAAGCGCGTCGCGTCCACTGCCTCGCGTGGCGCGTACAGCACGTACCCCGGCGCCCGCGTGAGCAGTGCGACCCCGCCACCATTCGCCCCCAGCGCGGCGCGCAGCCGCGAGACGAGGTTCTGCAGGGCCCCGTCGATATGGGCGGGAGGCTCGTTGCCCCACACCGCATCCGCGATCCGATCCACGGACACCACCTGGCCCGCACGGACCGCCAGGACGGCCAGCAACCGGCGCAGCAGCGGCGAGCGCAGGGGCACGGTGGAATCACTGCCGGTGCCCTCGACAAGCTCCAGCGTCCCAAGCACCCGCAGCCACATCTTCACTCCGGCGGTTTCACCTGTCATCAGGCTGCACACGACCCGGGCACCACCCCCCGCATCGTAGCGACCTCGTGAGCCACCTGGGAGGCGGTTGCAAGCCACTTGGGAGAGGGGTCCGCAGGATGGACGGTGTCCGGACGCGCTGGCGTCCGCAGTGGAAAGGAAGCGCGACGATGACCACCACCACCGAGGCGACCGTCGACACGACGGTCAACGACGAGCGCCGTGACGCGCTGGTCGAGCGCCTGTTCGGCAGCCTGCTGGGTGGCATGGAGCTGCTCAGCATCGACCTGGGCCGCCGCCTCGGCCTCTACGCGACCCTGTCGGAATCCGGCGCGGAAACGGCCGCAGGGTTCGCCCGCCGCGCGCGTATCGCTGAACGCTACGCGCAGGAGTGGCTGGAGCAGCAGGCGGTCGCCGGCATCCTGGACGTCGACGCCCCCGACCGGCCGTCGGCCGAGCGCCGTTACACGCTGCCCGCCGCCCACGCCGACGTACTCGTGCACGCCGAGCACCCGGCGAACCTGATGGGGGCCGCGCCGTCGTTGACGGGTCTGGCGTGCACGCTGGCCGCGGTCGCGGAGGCCTACCGCACCGGCACCGGCGTTTCGTACGCCGACTTCGGTGCGGAAATCCGCCACGGCATCGGCGCGTTCAACCGCCCGATGTTCGTTGGCGAGCTCGCCGGCACCTGGCTGGCGGCGTTGCCGGAGGTCCGCGACCGGCTCGCCCAGGGTGGCTGTGTGCTCGACGTAGGCTGCGGCACCGGCTGGTCATCGATCGCGCTCGCCCGCGCGTTCCCCCAGACCACGGTGGTCGGCATCGACCTGGACGAGGCGTCGATCGCCGACGCTCGCGACAACGCGGAGCGGGCAGGCGTCGCGGACCGGGTGACGTTCGAGGTTCGCAATGCAGCTGCCTACCACCCGGCCGGTGCCTCGCGCTACGACCTTGCCTGCTTGTTCGAGGCGCTGCATGACATGGGCGAGCCCGTCGCGGCTCTGCGCCGCATCCGCGCCGCGCTGGCCCCCGGCGCACCGGTGCTGATCGCCGACGAGCGGGTCGCAGAGCGCTTCACCGCACCGGCCGACGAGGTCGAGCGGTTCATGTACGGCTGGAGCGTGCTGCACTGCCTGCCCGCGACCATCGACGAGTCGGACGCGGTCGCCAACGGCACCGTGCTGCGCGAGGGCACCGTCCGCGACTGGGCCCGCCAAGCCGGCTTTCGCCAGGTCCAGACCCTGCCCATCGACAACGACTTCTGGCGCTTCTACCGCCTCGACGCCTGAGCGGCAGAGGTCATGGTCGGTCCATGCGGTGGTAGGCGGTCGGTGTCTGGTGCGGAAGATGTTGTGCCGCGGTGCCGATCGCCTCGGTGACCATGCTGGCGGCGCCCTTACCCGACTCGGCCCGCCCGGCGCGACACGATCAAGCGATTCCTTCTCAGCCGAAGCGGGCTGCGGCGGCGCGCAGTGGGGCAAGCCGTCCGCGGACGGGAACCGTCCACAGCGGGTGCCCGCACAGCTTCCACCTGCCCAGCAGCGCGTTGGCGGCCAGAAATCCACTGGTCGCGGCGCGTTCCATCAACGCAACGGGGAGATCTACCCGGGTAAGGTCGCCAGCGAGCACTACGGCCGGGTCGGGAGTGGTGACAGTGGGCCGGTCGGTGAACGTTCCGGGCGCGAACAGCGGGCAGTCGGCCTGCAGTTCATGGCGCTCGTCGACGATGCTGGCGTCGGCGGTCTCCGGGTAGATCCGGTGCAGCTCGTCGACCAGCCGGCGCTTGCCCTGCGCCGGGTTCCCGGTCAGCGCGTAGGCGTGCAGCTCCACCACGGAACCCCCGGTGCGGCGGGCCCACCGGGCCGCCTCGCCTTCGAATCGCTCTAGCACACTGACGTTGTCCAGCGGCCCGAAGCCGCTGGTACCCAGAAACCCAGGTCGAGCGGGATCGACCGGGCGGTCCAGCCACAACCGGGAGACCAGGAACGGCGGCGCGCTGCGCAGCCGCCCGATGCGTTCCCGCCAAGCTGGTTCGCCAAGCTCAGGAGACGTGGTGAGTAGCTCCTGCAGCCCGCGCACGTCGGTGGCGAGCACCACCGCGTCGACCTCGTCGGAGTCGCCGCCGGCATGCAGGGCGAACCGGCGGTCCTGCCCGGGCGCCACTTCCTTGACGGCCACCCCGGTGCGTACCACCACGCCAAGCTCGGCCAGATAATCGCCCATCGGGTCCCACAACGCCTGCGGGAACGGTTCGGCGGTCACGTCAAATATCAGGCCCTCGGCCGAGCCCAGAAAATAGATGTGGAACATCGTGGCCAGCTCGGCTGCCGACAGGTCCCGCGGATCGGTGAAGAAGCTGCGGGAGAACACCGAAAAGGCGAGGTGCCGGGCCGCATCCGGAAACCGCACCCGTTCCAGGAACGTCATCGCGTCCTGGTTGTCCAACCGCCAGTAGACGTCAGGCACCGACACGTCGATCAGGGGCAGCGCGGCAATCGGGTCGAGCCGGGTGACCAGGTCACGCACCCGGAAGGTCGGGCTGGCCAGAGCGAAGGCCAGCGCGTTCCACGGTGGCGTGCGGGGCAGGCCGGCGAAGGTGTCCCGGTGCCCATCGGCGTCGATCAGTGGGTAGTCAGACAGCGGCGCAAGCGCCCGGCCCAGCGGATCGGCTCGGCGCAGCAGCGCACGCAGGTTGTAATACTGGCGGAAGAAGGCATGGAACCCGCGGCTCATGGTGACCGTGGATCCGTCGGCCAGCGTCGTCGACCAGCCGCGTAGCCGGCCGCCGAGCTGCTGCTCGCGCTCTAACAGCTGCACCTGCACGCCGCGCTCGGCCAGCGCCACAGCGGCCGCGATGCCGGCGATCCCGGCGCCTACTACGGCCACCCTGGGAGACTGGCCCTCGGGTCGCAACCGGCCATCTCGCGCCGGGTGCAGCACGGCACGGCGGTCCCGGCCCGGTCGTTGCCCGCTGTCGCCTCGCGGCCTCACTGAGACCGCCTGGTCACGACGGTGTGCACAATGCCGCGTTCCCACCCTGGCATCGTGGCGATGCTGGCCTCGTCCAGGCCGTGCCCGCGTAGCCGCTGTGCCAGCGCATCGACGGTGTCGAAGCGCAGCACGCTGCGCCACAGGTAGCGGTAGAGGCTGGCCCGGCCGGTGACCACCCTCCCGGCGGGGATGATCACGGTCCAGCACACCGCGGTCCAGATCACCCGGCTGCGCGCCCGACCGTCCAGCGCGTAGTCGTGTATCGCCAGCGGTGCCCCCGGAGCGAGCAGGTCGCGCAGCCCGGCCAGCACCGGGTCCGGGTCGGGCAGGTTACGCACCAAATACGCGGCGAAGATTCCATCGAACGGGCCGTGCACCCCGGCCGCGGCGAGATCCTCGGCCCGGGAGTGCACGAAAGACACCCGCTGTGGCCAATCCGCCTGCCGGGCTCGGGCGAGCATGCCGGCCGATGCATCCACCGCGGTGATCGTGGCCTGCGGTGCGGCGGCAAGCAGTGCGGCCGTTGATGCCCCGGTCCCGCAGCCCAGATCCAGCAGGTGCAACCCAGTGCCCGCTCCAGGAAGCTGCATCCGGCGCGCGGAGCGGGCCAGGTTGTCGTGATAGCCGGGGCTGGCCGCGACCAGACGGTCATAACTCGCTGCGGCCGCGTCGAACTCGCTGGGAACGTCGATCGTCACCAGCGCAGCCTACGGCTGCCCGTGCGCGCCGATAGGTGCTATGGCTGGTGTCGCCACTCCCAAGCGGCCCAGCCGCAGAATGTGAGCGACGGTCCGCCAGGGTTGAAGTTCAACGTAGTTGGTCTGGCCCCAGTCGTAGGTCTCACCGCTGACCTCGTCGTGCACGAGGAAACGGTCCTGCCAGCGCATGCCCAGCGCCGGCAGGTCCAGTCGAACCACCCCGCTGACGGTGATGTAGGGCTCCAGGGTCACCACACAGATAACAGTGTCACCGGTGGCGGGATCGGCCTTGGAATACGCCAGTAGGAAGTCGTTGTCGGTGTGGTGGAACCGCAGCGTACGCAGCTGTTGCAGGGCGGGATGCGCCCGGCGGATCGCGTTGAGCCGGGCGATCCAGGGTTCCAGGGAGCGTCCTTGGGCCAGTGCGGCCGCGAAGTCCCGGGGACGCAACTGGTACTTCTCGCTGTCCAGGTATTCCTCGCTACCCACACGCACCGGGGTGTTCTCGAAGAGCTCGAAGCCGGAGTAGACCCCCCAGGACGGAGACAGCGTGGCGGCTAACGCGGCCCGGATGGCGAACATACCGGGACCGCCCAGCTGCAACGACTCATGGAGAATGTCCGGAGTATTGACGAAGAAGTTCGGCCGCATCTCGTCGACTCTGGACGCCAATTCTGTCGAGTATTCGGTGATCTCCTGCTTACTGGTGCGCCAGGTGAAGTACGTGTAGGACTGAGTGAAGCCCAACCGGGCCAATCCGTAAAGCCGCGCCGGACGGGTGAACGCCTCGGACAGGAACAGCACGTCCGGATATTGGCCCTTGACTTGCCAGATCAGCCATTGCCAGAAGTCCGGCGGTTTGGTGTGCGGATTGTCCACTCGGAATATCCGGACTCCGCGCTGCACCCAGAACAGCATCACCCGCAGCGTCTCGGTGTAAATGCCGCGAGAGTCGGAGTCGAAGTTGAGCGGGTAGATATCCTGATAGCGCTTGGGTGGATTCTCGGCGTAGGCGATAGTGCCGTCTGGACGGATGACGAACCATTCGGGATGCTCCTTGGCCCACGGGTGGTCCGGAGCGCACTGCAGCGCGAAATCGAGCGCCACCTCCATACCGAGCTCGCCGGCCCGGGCAACGAATGCCTCGAAGTCGTCAAGGGTGCCCAACCGGGGGTGCACCGCATCATGCCCGCCGTCGATCGAACCGATCGCCCACGGCGAGCCGACGTCGTCGGGTCCAGCGTCCGTGGTGTTGTTGGGTCCCTTACGGTTCACCTCGCCGATCGGGTGGATCGGCGGCAGGTACACCACATCGAAGCCCATTGCGGCGATCCGGTCCAGCTCGCGGGTGGCGGTCGCGAACGTGCCATGCACCGGATTGCCCTGGTCGTCAACACCGCCGGTGGACCGTGGGAAGAACTCGTACCAGGAGCTGAACAGTGCCCGGGGGCGGTCCACCCACACCTTGTGTGAGCTGCCCCTGGTGACCAGGTCGCGGAGCGGGTCGGCGTTGAGGATCTGGGTCACTGGCGTTGCCAGTGCGGGGCCGACTCGCTCGTCAAGGGCACGTCCGGTGTCCCGCAATGTCGACGCGGCGGCCACCAGTACCGGCCGGTTGGACCCCTGGCCGCCCCGGCGCGCCGCGCGATCCAGCAGCCGGGCGCCGACATGCAAGTCGTTCTCCAGCTCGGATGCGTCCTGGCCGGCGTTGATTTTCACCTCGATCGCGTGCCGCCAGGTCGACCACGGGTCGGCCCAGGCGTCCACCCGAAACGTCCACCAGCCCACCTGGTCCGGAACCACGATCGCCAGGAACTGGTCGGTGCCTGGCTCCCCGGGCTGCATCCGAACCTGGCTCACCAGCCGGTCGCCGGGTCCACGCCAGACCACCGTGGCGGCCACCGCATCGTGCCCCTCGCGCCACACCACGGCCGATAACGGGATGTGTTCGCCGACCACCGCTTTGCTCGGGTACCTCCCGCACGCGACCACGGGCGTGACGTCGTCGATGGCGATCCGACCACTCACCAGTTGCCTCTTCCCCGTCGGCTCCCAAGACCGGTCCCAGTCTGCCGGTAGCGGCCCTCCGGTGCGCGGCGGTGTGACAATCGTGACCCAGTCGGGCGCCTCGACATGACAGTGGACGCCTGGTTCTGGGTACTCGCGAATTACCCAGAACCGAGTGGTCCGTGCCGAAGCACCTGCGCGTCGAGGTTGTATCAAGACCTGGTGGCTTCTACGTATATCCCGTATGCGGAGCTATTTTTTTAGGGCTAGCCTCGCCTGGTGCACCCGTTCAGGGAGCTGTCGGGTCATCCGCGCCGGCTCGGGGAAGCGCTGCGGGCGTTGCGCGCCCATGCCGGACTCTCCGGGGAGCAACTTGCGAAACGGCTGGGGATCTCCCAGTCCCGGGTGAGCCGGATCGAACTGGGCCAGCAGGTTGCCCCAGCCGAGCTCGTGCGTCGCTGGGCAGAG
>DASVWA010000165.1:0-2771 GCA_036389855.1 Pseudonocardiaceae bacterium | reverse complement strand
CACAGCGCCGGGGAAATCGACGGTGTATCGCATCCTGGTTCGCCATGGCCTGATCGAGCCGGGCCGCCGACGGCGGAAACGCCGTGATTACCGGCGCTGGCAACGCGAGACACCCATGGCGTTATGGCAAATCGATATCGTTGGCGGTCTGATGCTGGCCGATGGCACCGAATGCAAGGTCGTCACCGGTGTCGATGACCATTCCCGGTTCTGCGTCATCGCCACGGTCGTGGTCCGCGCCACCGGCCGGGCGGTGTGTCTGGCGTTTGCCGAGGCCTTGCGTCGCTACGGTGTCCCTGAGGAAATCCTGACGGACAACGGTAAACAATTCACGGATCGGTTCGGCAAGGGCGGGGAGGTGCTGTTTGATCGGATCTGCCGGGACAATGGCATCACCCATCGGCTGACCGAACCGGCCTCACCCACGACCACGGGGAAAGTGGAGCGTTTCCACAAAACTTTCCGCCGAGAATTCCTTGACCACGCCGCACCCTTCGACAATATATTGGCCGCTCAGGCTGCGGTGGACACCTGGGTGAGTAGCTACAACTGCGATCGCCCCCATCAGGCCCTGGACATGGGTTATCCCGCCGAGCGGTTCGCCCCCAGCCAACAGGCGCGCACGGCAGCCGAGGAGATGCTGCCGCTGCGGCTGCCGGCCACCCTGCAGCCTGCTAGTTCGCCGCAGGCCTGCGCCGTCTCCAGCTCAGCCCCACCCACCCCGGCCGAATCAGTGCAGCCAGTCCAGGCGGACCAGGCGATTCGGGAGGACGCCGACACTCCAGGCGCCCTGGTGGTCTATCAAGGGGGGCCGGTGGAGTTCGACCGGGTGGTACCGGCCTCGGGCAACCTGGCCGTGCGGGGCAAACAGTTCTGGCTGGGACCCGCCCGCGCCGGGGTCACCGTCACCTTCTGGGCCGATCACGATGTGATCCACCTCAGCATTGCCGGTGCCCGGGTCAAAACCGTCCGCTCCCACCTGTCGGCCACCGACCTGGCCGCCTTAGCTGCTACCGGGGGACGCCCGGCCGGTCCTTCACCGCTGCCCCCTGCCCAACCCGGCGCCGCCCTGGAAGTCGACCGCACCGTCTCCCAGGCAGGCCTGGTCTCCCTGGGTCCCTACCGGCTGCTCGCCGCGGAGATCCTCGCTGGTCGCCGAATCAGTGTCCGTATCGAGGCCGCCACGCTGATGTTTTTCGATCCCGACACCCGGGAGCTGCTGCGCACCCGATCCAACCCGCTGACCTACGACCAGGCCCGCAAGCTGCGCGGTGCTCGCCCCGCCGGCCCACCACCTCGACCCTCGGTGGAGCCGGTCACCATCCAGCGCCGGGTGTGGGACACCGGGGTCATCATGGTTGCCGGCCAAAAACTGGCTCTGGGCCGCAGCCACGCACGCACTGTCGTGACCGTCCACGTCGCCGAACACACCATCACCATCGAGTTCACCGACGGCGCTCAGCGCACCTTCACCCGCACCACCACCAAACCTGTCCGCAGCTGGAAGGCCCAACACCCGCGCACCTCCCACACCGATGACCAACCGGCGGCGGGCACATGACACGCCTGGTCATCCCCACTCGGGCGGCGCAGTCTGCGGGTCGGCCCCTCCAGCCTCCAGGGTGCTGCGCATCGCTGACGCGACCGCCTGCGGCGGCCCTGGACCCTGGAGCCACTACCGACCCTGCGGCAGGATCACCACGGGGCAGGCCACCACCTGCCCCCACCCCACGCGCCGCCCGAGCTCACCCCGAACCCGGCGGTCCGTGGACCACACCCCCTACGTTTCCTAGCCCCAACGTCAAGCAACACCCGGGACCGAAACGTCAAGCATCAGGTGGGACCAGACAACGGAGCGGACGAAGCGGACACCCACCGGTGGCAGCATCCGCCGGGACATTCGCTGCGGCCAGCCAGCGGATAATCATTCCGAGCAGGGGCGGTCCGGCTGATTACACGGCTCGAAGCGCCTCTGCTCCGACATATCCGCGTCAGCAGTGCAGGTCGTAGAGGTCTTAGGCGGTGATGCCCAGCCAGCCGACGAAGTTGGCGAGGGTGTCGGTGCGGCGCTTGTCGGCCCGGGCAAGGGCGCGGACGGTTTCGTGGACCTGAGGGTGGTAGCGGGTCTGCTGTGGCGCGGTCCGCCGGGCTTGGTTGAGGGTGGCCAGGGCACGCTGGTGATCACCGTGCAGGAGGTATCCACGGGCAAGGTCGATCCAGTGATGGCCAACTCGCTCCCGGGGCGCCGACCGCGGCAGCGTAAATTTCTCGGCGCGTGTGATGGCCTCAGTGCCGTCCAGCATTTCCACAGCCAGACCGACTGACCAGATATGCACGTTGGTGGGACCGAAACACAACCGGTAGTCGTCGCGGTCAACCCCGATGCGATCAGCGGTCTGCCTGGCTTCGGCCAGGTGAGCATCCGCGCTGGCGCGATCACCAGCCCGGGCAGCGGCAAGCCCAGATTTGAGATGCAGATTTCCCCAGGTGGCCAGCGTGGGCGCATCGGCATGCCCGAGACGGTCTTCGATGCGCGAACGGGCATCGTCGAGCAACCGCCGGGCGGTACCGCAATCGCCAAGGCAAACAGTTCCCCGGCCCGCCGGTAGGCGCCGACCAACACTGCGAGCTCATCGCCGGAGCGCTCGGCGGCCACTCGTAGCGGTCGACCGAGATCGATGCGAGATCGGGGTGACCCACGTCGACCTGGTCGATGTGCTGTCCGGGCTTGGCTGCCGCATCGGTGAGCTGCTTGCATTGAACTGGACGAA
>DASVWA010000164.1:0-3479 GCA_036389855.1 Pseudonocardiaceae bacterium | reverse complement strand
GAGTAAGCCGCTCCCACGCCCGCAGCAGCGCCGGCGCGGCAGCGAGCGCCGCCAGGTCAAACCATCCGTAGCCGCCGGCGACACCTGAGGGCGGGTTGCCGATCCCGATCAGCCCGGTTGGGTCAAGCGGTTGCCACTCCCAGACACCGAGCCAGGTGCCCAGCAGCTCAAGGTAGGTGACGATCGCGAACAACCCCACATAGAGCAGCCGGGACCGCTTCAGCGTGAGGAACACCGCCAGGCAGCCGAACCACAACGCCCCAAGCACGTCGACGCGGTCGGTGCCAAGCAAGCCCCACAGGGCATACGCGGCTCCAACAGCGAGCGTGAGGGCGACCAGCGAGACACGCCAGCGGCGTACCACCGGCGACCGTCCCAGGGCCAGTGCGCACAGGTACACCAGGCCGTGCCCGGGTGAGACGAACGCCGGGACGTTGTCGAGCCGGTAGACGTACACCTCAAGCCACAGCGAGAAGGTGTATTCCACTGCCGTCGCGAATACCACGACCACCGCGACCTGGGTGCGCACCAGAGGAGTCTCTGCGCGCAGCAGCCACAGCAGGACTCCCCACGTCGCCACGCTCCAGGCCCGCTGCTCGCCCAGACTCGACGAGGGATCGGTGACGAGCACCACCGTGATCCAGCCGCAAGCTACCGCTGCCATCTCGAGGTCACACCGTGACGAGGGACGGATACATCCTGTCGGCGACATGCCGACATCGTTGCATCATGCCGTCAGCTCTCGCCGTCATGTTTTTCGGGCCGGAGTGCCAACGTCATTCGTTGAGCAGGGCGTCGGGCTCGGCGGTCCCCAACAGGACGGCGTTGGCCGTGGCCGAGCGGTGCCTTAGCTCGCGCAGGGGCCGGTATTCCCGGAGTGATACCAGGCCCGGGCCGCTTCGAGGTTGGAAACTCAATGAGGAGCGGGAAGATAAGACGGTGGTCTCCCTCAATGGCCTCCCACTCACCGCCGACAACGCGATATCGGTCGCCGTAACGCTCCACGACGGGCGTCACTTGAGAGCGCTACTCGGTTAAGCCATCGGGATCGCTGACTGAAAGATTGGCGAATAGAGCGTGAGGCTTATGCTGTACATCTTGCCCGACGGAGCGCCACCGTGGCGGGCATCGCCCGACCCAGCGAAGCCCTCATCGGACTACGGCAAGAGCCGAGCAAGCCCCCACGCTGCAACATGGTCGGGGTGCTATCTGATCGTGATCGGCTTTTCAATGAGATGTGGCTCGGGCTCAGTGCCAGATGGTGCGAACCAGGGAGCATGCGCAGGCGCGTCCGGGCACAGTGTCCACTTCCGGGGGACTCGGTCGACGCCTATAGGGTACACCGTCAGGACACCGTCAGCGTCGATGTGTAGACGGAGAAAATGTTTGAGGTCCTGGTGATGCAGGGGTGCATATCCCTCGTTTCCGTGAAAGCCAAGGCAGTTAGTGGCCCAAAGATAGGCCGACAGCCCCACTATTCCCCCGAGGCCACCCAGCAGGCCAACCAGGCCGAGGAAGGCGACCAAGGACCACATGCCCCCAAGCCCAAAGGCAGACGACAGCCAGGAGGCGGCAATCATGACCCCGGCCACGCTCGCGAGTTGCAGGCTCGAATGGACCATCCCCAGCATAAGTCGCCCCACGCCGGTGGCCTCGTGAGCAAAACGCACCATCCCGGCCAAGGATCCGATCATGAGCAGAATAAGGAGGAAGGACGTCGGGCTCTCCCACACCGCCCGACACAAGTCACCAAGACCCAGCGAGACGTGGCGGTCTGCTAGATGTAGTCCCATCATGAACGTCAACAGCACCTGGACGGTGCCGAACACTCCGGCAAGGGGAAGGTTGTAGGCAGCAAGCAGCCAGATCCGCTTACGCAGCCGTTTCGATACCGCCGGCGACGGATAGGTGCCCGCTCTACGGTAGGCGATGGTTCCTTCTGCTCCGGGGAGGTCCATGCGCTCGGGGAGGTTGTGAGTGGGATGCAAAAAGGCGCCACCGCCGCCCGAGGTGATGTGCTGGCGGGCGCCATCCTCCTGCTCGTAGCGGGCGTAGTGGTGCCGTCCACTCTTCAGGTACAGCAACAGTTGGGCGCCACTGGGCTGAATGATCTCACGCTCGAGGTATTCCACATCCCGATTGGAATGGATTTCTTCCTGCTTGCGGCCGCTTTCGACCTCCTTGGCCATGCACAAGATGATGCGGTCGCCGGGCTGCACCTGGTCGGCGGCGACGTTGGTGAAGTACTGCAGTTGGGCTTCGTCGATGTAGTCCCCGAACTGGATGTCGATGCCCCACAGCCACCAGCCATTCGGCAGCTTGACCGCGAAGTAGCTGCGACGCTGGCGTGTTCTCCATCCACCGATCCAGTCGTTGCGGCAGAAGATGCTGGTGAAGTTGGCCAGCCCGTCGTACCAGTCGTGGCTTCCCGGAATGGCAAACAGCTCAGGATTTTCTTCGAGGACGCACGGCAGCGCCGCCTGGTACGGACCGAGCATGCGGTTTTCGTACTCGGCGGCGTTGGGTACCGGATACACCTGGTCGCCCCCCATGACAAGGATTCGTCCCCGCTCGGTGGAGTAGGTCTCACCGTTCCAGTCAAGCTTCAGTTCTTCGGTGGCCAGGAGCGTGGCCACGGTGTAAGTCGGGTTCCACCCGTCACCGACGTCGGCCACGTAGTCCAACCACCGATGGGCCTCCCCGGAGCGGTCCACGACCTCGGCCGGCTCAAACGCCTGCAACTCCCGGTTGTCGGCGTAGGAGCTGAACATGCCTGAGAGCAGGACCCGGACAGCGGTGTCAAGGAGTTGGTGGGGATCAAGCCAGCGCACCATGGGCCTGCGCACGAACCCGAGGTTGGAAAGAGAAGACGGGCGAGAGGGACACGGCACAGGCGTGTCAGCGGACCCTTCAGGCGTCGCGGCCATGCTGACATTCTGCAGCGGGACGGGCGAGACGCGCACCAGCAGGGCGCCTGGGTCGACGCGCCTCGCGCTCACGTCGCTGCTGATGATCGGTCTCCGCGACCGCATCAACACAATTCACCACGAGCGTGACCACGGGGGGCCCGGCGGGCTCCACCGCCGCGCACCACTTCAGGTGCGGTCGCCAACGTAATCGATCAAACGCGAGCTTCCCGCCAGCCGGCGATGCGACGAACAACGACAGCCAGTGCCTACGACTCAGGATGGCGTCTGGCCGACGGTAACGCGGCCGCCAACTGCTCGTGCAGGTACCGCAGGGCCGATACTGGATGGTGCTGCCAGATGGCTGCTAGGCGCTCGTGCAGCCGCCGATTGACCAGTGACAGCGGTGGAGATGGAGCAGTTCGGCGTTACGGTCGGTCGGATGGAGGGTGTGACCGCATGCGGGCACTGGCGGACGGCGCCCAGCTGGACACATGGCCTGGACCGGACTGGCCGCCGCCGCACTGTGGCAGGCAGCCGCACGAGGATGGTCGGGCCGGGCCGTCGGTGGGC
>DASVWA010000163.1:0-9075 GCA_036389855.1 Pseudonocardiaceae bacterium | reverse complement strand
CAGGTCCAGGCCCACGCCTCCGATACGGATGGGTTTGACCACCCGGCGGAGCGCCCGGACCGGTGGATCAGTCATGGTATAGACCGACTCAAGCGCGATTGCCACCCCTCCGACCGGCTGCCAGCTGCGAGCGAAGGCGCGAACAAGTTCGACCACGATACGCGCTGTGAGCAGCAACCAGAAGAAGAAGAGCAAGTAGTAGACCACCAACCGGACCACGTCCACGCCGACACTCTGCCATCGGTGGCAAGAGGAGGGTCAGGCGGGGGTGAACCGAGCTCCTGGACTGCGCAGAGTTGTTCGAACAGGCAGGGTCAGCCGAAGAGGCGGCCTTCGGCGATCCGGCGCTTGTCCTCCGCCGAAACGTCGACGTTGGGCGGCGACAGCAGGAACACCTTGTTGGTGACCTTGTCGATCGAGCCACGCAGCGCGAAGGCCAGCCCGGCGGCGAAGTCCACGAGGCGCTTGGCGTCCCGGTCCTCCATCTCGGTCAGGTTGATGATCACCGGATTGCCCTCACGGTAGCGTTCCCCGATCGGTCGGGCTTCGTTGTAGTTGTGCGGGTGCAAGGTGACGATGCGGGACAGCGGATATGCCTGATCATGGGCGAACGGGTCGACGAACGGGTCACTGGCCACGGACTGGCCAGCCAGTGGGTGCTTGGGCGATGTCGGAGCGACCGGTGGGGCGACTGTAGGAGTCGTGTCGATGGCCAGCGAGCCGTGCACCGGAGCCTCGGCAGCCCACGACGGGGACCGGCTGGGATGCATCCTGGGTACCGCGGGGTGCCCCGGCGGGGCAGTGAGGCCATCGTCGTAACCGCCGTAATCCGCGCGGTGGGACCGACCGGTGCCAGGTCGCTCGGCGGCGTGGTCACGTCCTCGGGAGGGGTGGGATGCAGCTATGTTGTAGTCGGCGTCGCCGTAAGAGGAGTCATACCCGGATCGAGATTTCGGGTGATAATCGGAGTGATAGTCCGGGTAGTAGTCATCGAACTCCTCAGCGGGGACCATGCCGAAGTACGCCTTGAGCCTGTACAGCGCGCTCATCGCCTCGCCTTCCCTGTCCCGACCCTCGACGTATCGCCCGTCGAACCCGGCCCCGGGGACGACTCGCACACGGTCAGCGCGAGGTTATCGGCCTATCGCCCAGTAATGCGGTTCCGACACGCACACAGGTCGAACCCCGGGCAATGGCCTGCTCGAGATCCCCGCTCATCCCCGCGGACAGTTCAACTGCGCCCGGATGCGCGCGGCGTAGTCGCTGCGCGGCGACGGCCAGCTCGGCGAAGGCGATCTCGGCGGGGATATCAAGCGGCGCGATCCCCATCACACCCTCCAACCGCAATCCAGAGGCAGCTGCCACCCGGTCGGCCAGCGCCTCGAGCTCGGGCAGCGGGCAGCCGCCACGCACCGGATCGCCGTCCAAGCTGACCTGCACGAGCACGCCAACAGCACCGTCGCGTTCCCCGGCGCCCTGTGCCGCACCGGAAGCCCGGTCCAGCGCATCGACCAGTCGTGCCGAATCCACCGACTGCACCTGCCTCGCCCACCGGGCCACCGAACGGGTCTTGTTGCGCTGCAACCGGCCGACCATGTGCCAGCGCACCGCGGCTTGCGGGCGAAGCGCGGTGAGCTCGGCCACCTTGGGGACAGCCTCCTGGTCGCGAGCCTCGGCGATGTCGCACACTCCGAGATCAGCAAGTAGTGCCACGTCGGCGGCGGGGTAGGTCTTGGTGACGGCGAGCAGCCGTACGCCAGCGGGATCCCGGTTCGCCGCGGCACACGCGGCGGCGATGCGTTCCCGAACCCGAGCCACCGCTGCAGCGAGCGCATTGCGGCGGGCCGCCTCAACCTCACCACGAGGGTCTGTCACCACCCGATCATCCCGAGTCCTGCCCAGCCCTGCACCCCTCGAACCAGGTCAGCGCGGCAAGCCGGCCGGTGACGCCCTCGCGGCGATAGCTGTACAGCGCAGCGTCCTCGACGGTGCATCGAGGGTCGACGCCGATCCGGGCCACGCCGGCGGCGGTCAGCTGGCGCCACAGTCCGGCCCGTAGGTCCAGCCCGGCGGTGCCCCGCCGGGTCCGGCAGGCACTGCCAGGCAAGCGAGCCTCCACGTCGGCCTGCATTGCTACCGGTACCTCGTAGCACTGCCCGCACGCCGCCGGGCCCAGCAGAACCTCTACCTGCTCGATCCGCGCACCAAGGTCACGCATCGCTTCCAACGTCGCTGGCAACACCCCGATCCCGGCCCCCACCCGCCCCGCGTGCACAGCCGCAACAACCTTTTCGACCGGGTCCGCAACCAGCACCGGCACGCAGTCGGCGACCAGCACGGCCACCGCGAGCTCAGGTTCGGCGGTGACCAGCGCGTCGGTAGCTGGTACCGGACCTGCCCGCGGGCCGTCGACCGCGGCGACGGTACGACCGTGCACCTGCTCCATCCAGATCAACCGCCGCGCAGGCAACCCAATGCCCGCGGCCAACCGCTCCCGGTTCGCCGCTACGGCCGCAGATCGGTCACCGACGTGTGCACCGAGGTTGAAGGAGGCATACGGCACAGCGGAGACCCCGCCGTGTCGGGTGGTCACCACCCGGCGGATGCGGACGGCGCTCACGACCTCATGAACGGGGGAACGTCCACGTCGTCATCGTCGTCGAAGTCCCCGGCCACCGGTACCGCTCGACCCGGTACAGATCGGCCCGGTACAGCACGGCTCGGCACGGCACCACCAGGTCTGCGCGGGCCTGCCGCAGGCTGCCATGCGGTGGGATTGGGCGAGGCCTGGCGCTGTGGAGTTGCGGCAGCTGTAAAGCCAGCGGATCCAGCCGCAGGCGTAGGCATCGACGCCTGCGGCGACCTGCTGGCTTGGCCCACCTTCCCCGACTGCGCGCTGGCCACCGTCCGTGCGGTGACCGGCGAGGGGTCCAGCTTCTTGCGCGTGGGCCCTCCAGAGTCGAAACCGGCAGCTATCACCGTGACCCGCACTTCGTCACCCAACGAATCGTCGATCACCGTGCCGAAGATGATGTTGGCGTCGGGATGGGCGGACTCCTGCACCAGCGAAGCGGCCTCGTGAATCTCGAACAGGCCCAAGTCCGAACCGCCAGCGATGGACAGCAGGACCCCGTGGGCGCCCTCCATCGACGCTTCCAGCAAAGGAGAACTGATGGCCTTCTCGGCGGCCTGCACTGATCGCCCTTCTCCTCGGGAGGAACCGATACCCATCAGCGCACTGCCCGCACCGGACATGACGCTCTTCACGTCGGCGAAGTCGAGGTTGATCAGACCCGGAGTGGTGATCAGGTCGGTAATGCCCTGGACACCGGACAGCAGCACCTCGTCAGCGGAGCGGAACGCATCCATCAAGCTCACGTTGGCGTCGCCGAGCTGCAGCAGCCGGTCATTGGGGATCACAATCAGGGTGTCGCACTCGTTACGCAGCTCAGTGATGCCGTCCTCAGCCTGCCCGGCGCGCCGCTTGCCCTCGAACGTGAATGGTCGGGTGACGACACCGATGGTCAGCGCACCCAGCTTGCGGGCGATGCTCGCCACGACCGGAGCGCCACCGGTGCCGGTCCCGCCACCCTCACCGGCGGTGACGAAGACCATGTCAGCGCCTTTGAGAACTTCCTCGATCTCCTCGCGGTGATCCTCGGCGGCCTTGCGGCCGACCTCCGGGTTCGCCCCGGCGCCGAGTCCGCGGGTGAGTTCGCGGCCGATGTCGAGCTTGACGTCGGCGTCCGACATCAGTAGCGCCTGAGCATCGGTGTTCACCGCGATGAATTCGACGCCCTTAAGGCCGACTTCGATCATGCGGTTCACGGCGTTGACACCGCCACCACCGATTCCAGCAACCTTGATCACGGCGAGGTAGTTGTGCGGCGGCGTCATCCGGTCGCACCTTCGATCACAATAGATCTAACCAACACGGTGGGGCCTTCCTCGTCGCTGCGGGCGCCCCGCCGACGACCGGGCACCTCTGCTGCTCCCCTCGGCGCGGCACAACCCTCGACCTCACCTAAAGGCTTAAAGTTATGTCAGCTTCGGTCTCGTCGAGCGACGGTAGGCACCACTACCGGCGGGGTCCAGCAGGCACGCCGGGCGAGGTTACCCCAGCGCGTCGAGCCGACCCATCCTCGTGGCCCGAGCTTCAGGCCCCATCCTTCAGGCAACGGTGGGCAGGGTAGGACTGGAGACGTCGTAGATCTTGCCGGGTCGGGTCAACAGCGGGCCGAGCACCGACGCCTTGCGGTCACCTTGGTCCACGCCGCCCCAGCGAACCTCCCGTTCGTTGCCAGCCTGCCCGGTGCTCAGCCGCAGCACGACATCGGCCGGAGACCGCGCAGCTACCACGAGCACCTGGGCCCGCAGTGGCTGGGGCAGCCCAGCCAGCACCGTGAGCGCGGCGACCGTGGCAGCATCCCGGGGGCCGACGCGGGCCACCCGTAGCTCCGGCAGACCAGGTGGCCCGACGGGTACCGCCGCGTAGTCGGCACCGGTGGCGTCCACCAGGTGCACACCGCTGCCGCGGCGAACGATCGCCACCGGAGCCCGCTCGGTGATCTCGATCCACACCGTGCCGTCCAGGGCCCGCCGCACCGCAACGGTTGCGACTCGCGGTACCGCGGCCACCCTGGCCTCGATTCCCTTCGTGTCCAGCCGCAGCATCGGGGTGCCCAGCGCAACGGCCGCCGCAGCCCGCACCTCATCAACAGGAAGTTCTCTGGCGCCCGCCACCTGCACCGAACGGACGTCAAGCAGCGAGCTACCCAGCACTGCCCAGATCGCCGCCGCGGCCACGGCCAGCACAGCCAGCCCCGCGAGTAACCAAGGCCACCAGCGTCGAGCACGCATCGGCCCCCGCGGTGCAATGGTGGGCTTCGCCAGCTGCTCATGATCGCTATTCGGGAAGCGCAAGCCGCCGCCAGCGCGGCCGATTCTTCCGAAACCACGAACACGGGGTACTCCGGTGCCGCTGGTACGGCTCGACACGCCGCGTTCCCGCCGAACAGTCGACACGCGGGGAGTAGCGCGCCGGGGTCGGCGTCGGGCGCCTGAGCCACCGGGTCCGGCGGCGTTCACGGCGACCCGCAGCGGCGCTGCAGTTCGGCAATCAACTCCGGGCCGAGCACCGTCACGTCACCGGCTCCCATGGTGATCATCAGGTCACCGGGTCGGGCCAGCTCAGCCAACCGCGCGGGCACCTGCGCCCAGCGCGGCTCGTAGTGCACACATCCGGGCGGCAGCGGCACCGCTTGCGCGATCAGCGCTCCGGTGACACCGGGCAACGGATCCTCCCGCGCTCCATAGACGTCGAGCAGCAGCACCACATCGGCCAGCGCCAGTGCAGCGCCGAACTCGGCGGCGAAATCGCGGGTCCGGGAGTACAGGTGTGGTTGAAACGCCACGACCAACCGGCCCTGCCCCACCACCTGACGGGCCCCACGCAGCGCGGCGGCCACCTTCGTCGGGTGGTGAGCGTAGTCGTCGTAGACCCGCACGCCAGCTGCCCTGCCGGTGAATTCGAACCGGCGGCGGACACCGCTGAATCCGGCCAATCCGGCTAGCAGGCCGCGCAGCGGTGCGCCCAGCTCCAGGCCGGCCAGCAGGGCCGCGACAGCGTTGCTCGCCATGTGCTCACCGGGCACTGCAACCTCGAGCTGCACCGGGTGCGCAACCCCGTCCGGCCCGGTCAGCACCACGGTGGCGACCCCACGTCCACCGTTGGGGGTGTATGCCAGCACCCGGGCGTCGGCTGGCGCGGTGGCGAACCTGCCGTAGCGGCGCACCCGCACGCCGTTGGCGGCGGCCCGGTCCGCCAAGGCTGCCGAGCCCGGGTCGTCGGCGTTGGCGATCAACACACCGCGCGGCGTCAGCCGAGCCACGAAGGCGTCGAAGCTGGCGGTGTAGGCCTCGACGGTGCCGTGGTGGTCCAGGTGATCGGCCTCGACATTGGTGACCACGGCGACGTCGGGCGAGTAAGCCAGGAAGGTGGCGTCGCTCTCATCGGCCTCGGCCACGAAGGTGTCACCGCTGCCGTGGTGGGCCCCGGACCCGGAGCTGGTGAGATCGCCACCGATCAGGAAACACGGGTCGGCGCCACAGTGCTGCAACGCCACTGTGAGCATCGACGTGGTGGAGGTCTTGCCGGCGGTTCCGGTGACGCAAGCGACCCGGTAACCGGTCATCAGTGCCGCCAGCGCCGCAGAGCGGTGGATCACCGGGATGCCGCGCCGGACGCCCTCGACGAGTTCGGGATTGTTCGGGTCGGCCTGGTGAACCGCCTTGGTGCTGATGATCGCAGTGGGGTCGGCGCCGAGCTGGTCGAGGTTGGCCGCCGCGTGCCCGACGGTCACCTTGGCACCCAACGCCCGCAAGGCCAGCAACGCCCGGGAGTCCTTGCCGTCCGAACCGGACACCGAGCCCCCGCGGGCGAGCACGATCCGGGCCACCCCACTCATCCCGGCACCCCCGATCCCGATCAGGTGGGTGCGGGCGAGTTGCGGTGGCAATGCTGGTGGCGGAGGCGGGAATCCAGCGGTCACCCGGCAACCTCCAGCACGATCTTGGCCAGCACGTCGTCGGCCTCAGGTCGGCCGGTCACCCGCGCAGCGGCACTCATCGCTGCGAGCCTGCGGGGGTCGGTGAGCACTCCCACCACCTCCTCGACGACCCTGGCTGGGGTCAGCTCCACATCGGGCACCAGCGTCCCGCCACCGGCCTCGACCAGCGGTCGGGCGTTGAGCGCCTGCTCTCCGTTGCCGTGCGGCAACGGCACATATACCGCGGGCAGGCCCACCGCGGACAGCTCTGCGACGGTCATCGCCCCGGCCCGGCACAGCGCGAGATCGGCGGCGGCCAGCGCCAGATCCATCCGCTCCAGGTAGGGCACCGCGACGTAAGGGGGTGCCCCGGGCACCGCCACCACCTGCACAGTGTTGTGCCGCCCGTACGCATGCAGGACCCCGATCCCGGCGGCGCCGAGCTGGGCCGCAGCACCCGACACCGCGGCGTTGAGGGTGCGGGCACCTTGCGAACCACCGGTCACCAGCAGCGTCGGCGCCTGCGGGTCCAGCCCGAAATGGGCCCGGGCCCGGGCCCGCAAGGCGGTCCGGTCCAGCGACGAGATCGCCTGCCCCAGCGGGATCCCGATCACTTCAGCTCCTGGTAGCCCGCTGCCAGGCACCGCCGCCAACACCCGCACCGCCCACCGCGCCCCGACCTTGTTGGCCAGCCCGGCGCGGGCATTGGCCTCGTGCACGATGATGGGCACCCGACCGCGGGCGGCGATATAGGCGGGCAGCGCGACATAGCCGCCGAAACCGACCACCACGTCCGCGCTGACCGCGTCGAGGACGTCTCGGACCCGCCGCACCGCGGCGCGAACCCGCAACGGCAGCCGCAGCAGGTCCGCGCTGAGCTTGCGCGGCAGTGGCACCGGGGGGATGAGCTCCAGCGGGTAGCCCCGCTTTGGCACCAAGGTGGTCTCCAGGCCGCGCTGGGTGCCCAACGCGGTGATCCGGGCCTGCGGTGCCGCGCGGCGTACCGCGTCGGCCAATGCCAGCGCCGGTTCGACATGCCCTGCGGTGCCGCCCCCGGCGACCACGACGGACACCGGCTTGGCCACGCCCGCGCTCATCGTCTGCTCCGGGGCCTGCCGCCGGTTCGAGCGGTGTGCGGGATGCGGGGTCGCGGCGGCGCTGGGGTACGGGGCGCTGGGGTATGGGCCGCTGGGGTGTAGGGCACTGGGGTGTAGGGCACTGGGGGACGCAGCTGAAACAGCCGCGAGATGACACCCTGGCTCCCGGAACGGGTGGTCTCCGCGCGCAGCGCGCAGACCGCCTGCGGTTCATGCCGGGCGAAGTTCGCCAGCAGGCCGAAGCTCAGCATCGTCAGTGCAACAGAGGTGCCCCCCGAGGAGATCAACGGCAACGGGATCCCGGTGACCGGCAGCAGGCCCACCACGTACCCGATGTTGATCGCAGCCTGACCGACCAGCCAGGTGGTCACGGTGGCCGATACCAGCTTGATCCACGGATCGGTGTTGCGCACCGCGATCCGGATGCCCACGTAAGCCAGGGTGCCGAACAGCAGCAGCACCACCAGGCAACCCAAAAAGCCCAGCTCTTCGCCGATGATCGCGAAGATGAAGTCGTTGTGCGCGTTGGGCAGGTAATCCCATTTGGCGCTGCCCTGCCCGAGCCCCACTCCCCACCAGCCGCCGTCGGCCAGGGAGAACATCGCTTGGCGGGCCTGGTACGCCGCGCCCTGGGCGTCGGCGCCCGGGTTCAGGAAGGATTCGATCCTGGCCGATCGGTAGCTGGCGACGCTGGCCAGGGCCAGCGCCCCGGCGACCGCGGCGACCGCGATCGCGCCGAACAGTTCGCCCGGCGCACCGCTGAACCACAGCAGTGCGAGCAGCACGATGACCAGGGTGATGGTGGTACCAAGATCGGGCTCCAGCATCACCAGCGCAAAGATCGCCACGGCCACCGGCACCACCGGCACCAGCAGGTGTCGCCACTGGTGCAGCAACCCCCGCTTGGTGATCAGCACGTGCGCGCCCCACAGTGCCAGGGCGAGCTTGGCCGGCTCGGAGGGCTGCAGGGACAGCGGGCCTAGCCGCAACCAATTCTGCGAGCCGTTGATCTCGGTGCCCGCCGGGGTGAGCACCGCAACCAGCAGCACCACGCAGACCACCAGGAACAACCCACTGGTGCCCCGCAGCAGCCGCACCGGAACCCGCAACCCGATCCAGAACAACACCAGCCCGACACCGCAGTACGTCAGTTGCTGGACGAACACCGCGTAGGACGACCCGGCTTGAGTGTAGGACTGCACGTTGGACGCCGAGAGGACCATCACCAAGCCGAAGAGGGTCAGCAGGCCGAAAACGGCGAGCACCAGATGCAGCGAGGTGAGCGGCCGGGCCAGCCAGGTGGTGAGCTGGGCGCGGGCCGCTGCCCACTGACTCGCGGGGTGGGTCTGCTGGCGGGAAGAGCTCTTAGTCACCGGGCCCCCGGATGCAACGACGTCTCGCTGAGGGCGGCGACTGCGGCAGCGAAGGCC
>DASVWA010000162.1:0-1537 GCA_036389855.1 Pseudonocardiaceae bacterium | reverse complement strand
GAACACGTGATCGAGCAGATCGCTGGTAAGCGCCCGCTCACTGCCCCCGCGATCCTGCGAGCTCCAGACTCCAAACGAATGACCCAAGGCCGAATCTAAGGCACCTACCCCTCCCTTCGCACACCCAGCAAGATCGGATGCACCAGGCGGCCTAGGTGGCTGGTGTTTTTCGCGTGGCGGTGATCCGGATGGTCGCGTCCGACGGGATAATGATCAAGTGACGTTGGGACAGTCGCCCAGACAGGCGGATCTATTGCGAACGACGACCAACTACTGCGAGGGCCGGGTCGCGTCGGGCTCGATTCATGGGGTGCTGCATCGGGAGTGTTTCAACTTGTTCCCGGATGAGATGTTCGCTGACTTGTTCACTGAGGTGGGCCGGCGCAGCGTGCCACCGATGATCGTGGCGGTGGTGATGGTGTTGCAGCGGATCGAGGGCTGCTCGGATCGTGAGGCGGTGGACCGGTTCGCCTTTGACGCGCGCTGGAAGTACGCCGCGGGTGGGCTGGACTTTGACTACCCGGGCTTTGTGCATACGGTGCTGGTTGATATGCGTGCGAGGCTGGCCCGCTCGCGGCATCCGGATCGGATCTTCGAGGTCACGCTGGAGGTGGCCAAGGCGGCGGGCCTGGTGGGGCGCAAGCGGGTGCTGGACTCGACCCCGTTGTATGACGCGGTGGCCACGATGGACACCGTCACCCTGATTCGCTCGGCGATCCGGGGGCTGCTCAAGGTTGCTGAGGCTGATCTGAAGACCGAGCTGCGACAGCGATTGCGTCGCGATGATGACTACGCCACCTGCGGTAAGCCGGTCTGCGACTACGACGATCCGACGGCCAGGCAGGCGCTGGTGGACGCGCTGGCCGGCGATGCGATGGCGCTGCTGGACGCCCTGGATGGCCGCGAGCTCGACGCCGGCGTTTCGCAGGCTGCGCAGCTGCTGGCCACCGTGGTGGGTCAAGACCTCGACCACGACGGCGACGATGCCATCCTGCGTATCGCCCGCCGGGTGGCCAAAGACCGGGTGATTTCCACCGTCGATTCTGATGCCCGGCACGGGCACAAGAGCGCTGCCCGCGGTTTTGACGGCTACAAGGGTCACATCGGCATCGACCCGGACTCCGAGATCATCACCGCCACCACGGTCACCGCGGGCAACGCCGGCGACGCCAAACCCGCCCACGATCTGCTCGCCGACGACATTCCGAACCAAGACAAAGCCACCACCAGCGACGACGAGGATCCGCTGGCGGTCTATGGTGATGCCGCCTACGGCGCCGGGGAGCTGCTAGCCAGGTTGGAGAAGGCCGGCGCCAGCATCCACACCAAGGTTGCGCCGGCTGTTGCCCCTGGTGGGCGGTTCACTAAGGACGCGTTCAGCATCGACCTCGGCGCTGGCACGGTCACCTGCCCTGGCGAGGTCACCATCACCTTGCGCCAGACCCAACACCAGCGCCACGCCGCGGTCGCGAAGTTCGGCGCCGCCTGCACCGGATGCCCGCTGGCTACTCAATGCACCAGCTCACCCGCCGGGCGC
>DASVWA010000161.1:0-19045 GCA_036389855.1 Pseudonocardiaceae bacterium | reverse complement strand
ACGCTTTCTGCGTTGGATAAAGCGCACTCAGCGTGGCGTGCGCGGCAGCGGCGATCGCCGAGTCGGTGTCGGCGCTAGGCTTGAGCGGCGGCTGCAGGTTCGCCAAGTAGGTGCCGTGCGGCTTGGGGTTGATGCTGAAGTAAGTGCCGTGCATGGCCAGGCGCGCCATTGCATAGGCCCGTGAGCTGCCACACGGACCTTAGGATCTTGCCTCGCTCGGTGCGCCTGTGGTATGCGTCATGCGGTCGGCCTCGTTGACGACTTCATTCCAGTACAAAATAGGATCCACTGGTTCGCTCCCTTTCGGATTCGGCGCACATGCCGGCGCCGGGAGTAAGAGGTGAAACGCCGGCTGCTGATACTTCCGAATATAAGAGGTAGCCAGCAGGCCCCAGCAGAATTTGTGGTGACTGCTCGTAGTGCATAAATGGACGAGCAGAAGTCCCTCAGCGAGATGGCGCAGCGGTTGGTGGCTGTTAGAGACCCGCACAACTAGGGTTGGTAGTCCTTGGAGAGCCACCACGGGCGAAGGCTGGAGCGTGCTCGGGGAGCAGCCCGATGCCCACGGCTGTGGCGGGTACGGCTTGTAGCGGGGGGAAGCGCTGCAGCAGCCGGATCGGTAGCGTGGGTCGGCCCGATTCGGCGCCGACCTGGGCGATGTCACCGGCCAGCGCCGGCCCGAGTAGGCGCGCGTGGATGACGCGCTGCACCGCCTGGGCCAACGCCGCAGGCGCCCACCGCCGCAACTGGACCTGGTCGAGATGGCGGCGGGTAAGTGCACCACGGCGCAACGGCTCGGCCAGCAGGCGGGCCGCTGCCACGGCGTCCTGGATGGCGAGGTTGATTCCGACTCCGCCGACCGGTGACATCGCGTGCGCGGTGTCCCCCAAGCACAGCAGCCCATCGGTCGACCAGCGCCGCAGCCGGTCCAGCCGGACGTCCAGCAGCGCCACATCGTCGAAGGAGCGCACCGAGTCCATCCGGTCGGCCAGCCACGGGATCATCGCCGCCACCCGGTGCCGGAACGCCGATATCCCCTCGGCCCGCAACGTGACATCGGAGCCCTTACGGATCAGGTAGGCGCACTGGAAGTAGTCCCCGCGGTCGATGAGGACCATGCCCTGGCCGGATCCGAAGCGGGCCACTCCACCTTGCGGATCGTCGTCGCGGCGGGGCAGCCGGAACCACCACACGTCCATCGGCACTCCGAAGGATCGGACGGGCAGCTCGGCAGCGTCCCGGAGTACCAAGCGCCGCCCGTCACATGCCACCGTGAGGTCTGCCTGCACCTGTCCACTGCGTCCGTTGGCCGCCTGGTACCCCACGCCGACAACCGCACCGCCCTCGGTGAGCAGTCCGGTGGCTTGGGTGTTCATCCGGAGCGTGAATGTCGGCTCGGCGCGCCCAGCATCGGCCAGCAGGTCGAGGAAGTCCCATTGCGGGACGAAGGCCAGATGCTTGTGCGGACCCGGGATCCGGCGAAAGTCCCCGACCGGGACTAGATCATCGCCGATCTGGATCTGGAGCTGCTCGACGAGCCGGTGGGGAATCTTCGCGAACTCGTCACCCAGCCCGAGTTCGTCGAGCAACGTCAGGGTGGAGGGATGCACGGTGTCACCACGGAAGTCGCCGTGTTTCTCCAGCACGGTGACCGCCACTCCGGCCCTGGCCAGTAGCAGGCCGAGCATCATGCCGGCCGGGCCCCGCCTACCACACAACACGTCGTACGTTCCATGTGCGACCTCTTCAACAAGCGTTGAATTTGGGTCATGGTGCTCCTGATCGGGACAACGGTCAAGGCGGCGGCCCCGATAGGCTGGCCTGACGATGAACCACCTCGACACTGTCCGCGTCCGGTTCTGCCCGTCACCGACCGGAACCCCGCATGTCGGACTGATCCGTACCGCCCTGTTCAACTGGGCCTTTGCTCGCCATCACGGCGGGTCGTTGGTGTTCCGCATCGAAGACACCGACAGCGCACGAGACTCCGAGGAGTCCTACGCTGCGCTGCTCGATGCGCTGCGTTGGCTGGGGCTCACCTGGGACGAAGGTCCGGAGGTCGGCGGGCCGTACGGGCCGTATCGGCAAAGCGAACGCGCCGAGATTTACACCGACGTCGCGCGTCGCCTGCTGCAGGCGGGCGAAGCCTACGAGTCGTTCTCCACCCCGGAGGAGATCGAGGCCAGACACCGGGCAGCGGGTCGCGACCCTAAGCTGGGCTACGACAACGCCGACCGCGACACCACCGCCCAGCAAGCGGCGCAGTGGCGCTCCGAGGGTCGGCTACCGGTGCTTCGGTTGCGGATGCCGGATGAGGATCTCAGCTGGACCGACCTGGTCCGTGGCGAGATCACCTTCAGATCGGGCACCGTGCCCGACCCGGTACTGGTCCGGGGCAACGGCTCCCCGCTGTATGCCCTGACCAACCCGGTGGACGACGCGCTGATGCGGATCACCCACGTGCTGCGAGGGGAGGACCTACTGCCTTCCACTCCGCGCCAGCTTGGGCTCTACGCCGCCCTCCGGCGGATCGGGGCGGCAACGGTCACCCCGGCTTTCGGTCACCTCCCGTACGTGCTGGGGGAGGGCAATCGCAAGTTGTCCAAGCGTGACCCGCAGTCCAACCTGTTCGTGTACCGCGACCGCGGTTTCCTACCCGAAGGCCTGCTCAACTACCTCGCGCTGCTGGGCTGGGCGATCGCCGAAGACCGCGACGTGTTCACCACAGCGGAGCTGGTGGAGGCGTTCGACCTGTCCCGGGTCAGTGCCAACCCGGCGCGGTTCGACCTACGCAAGGCCGAGGCGATCAACTCCGTGCACTTACGGTCCTTGCCTGCGGAGGAGTTCGTTACCCGGGTGTTGCCCTACCTCACGCATGCTGGGCTGGTGATCGATCAGGCTGGCGACGCCGTTCTGCGCAAGATTGCCCCGTTAGTGCAGGAGCGGTGCGTGGTGTTGTCCGACGCGGTGGGCATGCTGCGTTTCCTGCTCATCCCGGAGGAGGAGTTCGCTGTTGACCCCCATGCAGCGGCCAAGGCCCTGGGGCCGGCTGCCGCACCGGTGCTGCAGGCAGCGCATCGTGCACTGGAGCAGGCGCCTGAGTGGAGCGCGCCGGCTATCGAGCAGGCACTGAAGTCGGCGTTGGTCGACGGCCTGGCACTCTCGCCGCGTAAGGCGTTCGCCCCGGTCCGCGTTGCGGTGACCGGACACACTGTCTCCCCACCGCTGTATGAGTCGATGGAGGTACTGGGTCGGGATCGCTCGCTGCGCCGGTTACACAACGCGGTGCCACTGGTGGCGGAGAGTGACCAGTCCCTGGGCTGAGAAGTTCACCGGGTCAGCAGAGTCGGCGCGGCCGGTCGACGATCTAACGTGCACCGAGTGACTCTCGCGCCCGAGCTAAGCCCTCCTCGCCCTTCCGCCCCGTCGGTGCCGCTCCCGGTTGCTGCCGTCTGCTTCGATGTGGACGCGACTCTGGTCGACCACGAGGCATCCACCCGCGCCGGACTGCGTGAGCTCCTCGGCACTGATGAGGCCTGGGCCGATTGGTGCGCACTCACTGACTGGCACTATCTGCGCTACCTCGGCGGGACGGTCGACTTCGACACGATGCGCCAACAGCGCACCAGAGACTTCTTCGCAGATCGGGGGGAAATCCTGTGCCACGGCGAGGTAGTCCGGCGCGAGGAGCGCAGGGCAGCTGCCATGCGGCGGGCCTGGCGACTCTTCGACGATGCGTTGCCGTGTCTGCGGGCACTGCGGGCCCTCGGTCTGCGGCTGGCCGCGATCACCAACGCAGCCGGCGACTATCAGCGCGCGAAGCTCGGCGCGCTGGGCCTAGGCTCCGCCTTCGATGCGGTGCTGATCTCGGGGGAGCTCGGCGTGGCCAAACCGCACCGGGCGATCTTCCGGAGGGCCTGCCGCACCCTGGGCGTACATCCCGGCCAGGCCGTGCACGTCGGTGACCGGCTAGACACCGATGCCCAGGGTGCCCGGGATGCCGGGCTGCACGGGGTCTGGCTGGACCGCTCCGGCCGCGGCGTGCTCCCGCAGAGCTCTGGGATCTCAGTGATCGGCCGACTAGCTGAACTTCCCGCGCTGGTCACCCGGCTTGCCGGCTGAGCTGCCGGCAGTCGGGTGGAACCCTGTTCGGTGGATCGACTACGATCTCTCGCGGCGCTGATCCAGTCTCCAAGCGGGCCCGGAATCGGACAGCCGGTGGGGTATGGTGTAATTGGCAGCACGACTGATTCTGGTTCAGTTAGTCTAGGTTCGAGTCCTGGTACCCCAGCGAACGCAATCATCGTGTTCTTGCGGCCCCGTCGTCTAGCGGCCTAGGACGCCGCCCTCTCAAGGCGGTAGCGCGGGTTCAAATCCCGTCGGGGCTACATATTTGGTGTACGAGATGAAGGAGGAGCTGGGGCCAGTCGCTGCGCCGGCCAGCTCCCCAGCGGGTGAAGTCGATCGCTACCGCGCACGTGGCGTCGCCGTCGGCGGTTGCCAGCCGGGCGACTCAGACCTCCGTGAAGCGTCGGCGTGCGTCGTCGTCAGCCATCCCCCTATGAACAGGCTGATCGCGTTCTCCGACTGATCCAGGGCCCGCGCGAGCGTTGTTCGTCGATGCGGGTCGAAAATTCCCCGTCGCCGCGGTAGTTGGGGAACCAGGCGTCACCGAATGCCAGTACTCGATCCAGGACGGTGGGCCCGTCGCCGCCGACGAGGGCAGGGGGATGCGGCTCACCTTCATCCGCTTACGCGGATCGATGCCGTGGTTAGACATCTCCGCTCGGTTCCAGCCGGCACCGCCGCCGAACACCGCGTCCTGACGCTCTCCTCGAGCATGTGTGCCAGCGCGCTCGGACTCATGCCGTCATGGGTGGGGAAGTATCCGACGCCCGAAGTCCATCCCAGCGAGTCTAGGGCCGATCGCCGACCTGTCGACGCTTAGCGCTGCCAGCTATATGCATTAAGCAGCGTGCGAAGTGCCGGTCCTGTCGTCCTGATGTCCTGGGCGTGCCTCACTGGCCCTGGCTGGGTCGCCGAGGCGGGTTTCACCAGCTGGGGTGGTCTTCCTTTGGGCAGGGATGCACTGGTGCCGGTGGACCAGCTCGGCCCACAGCGCGGCGACCGTTTTCGCGTCTCCCAAGCTATCGAGCTTCGGAGACCAGTTGACATAGCTACGTCCCTTGGCGTCAGTAGATTGATAGGGCCATTGTCGACTGTCATCGCGATCCCCATAGAAGGGTTGGAAGACGATATAAACTCGCCAACCTACGTTCGGGTAGAATTCGATAGAGAAGCCGTAGTCAGCCAAGCCGTCCCGCGTCCGGTAATCTAATACGGTCATGATTCCTCCTCCGTGACGCACGAGACTCCTTAAACGGCAGAAGGGCGGTGTCCGTGGCCCTTCGTGTTACTAGATCATGGTCGCAGACGCCGCCGGTGCATGTCGCTCACACCTGTCGGAGAAGTTTCTTCACCTGATCGAACCCCCTCCACCTGCGACGACCAGGATTTCTCGATGCAGAAATTCACCGGCGACGGCCTGATCGATTCCGGTGAAAACCGACGAATCCGGCCATCATCTCGGCGCATTCGCCTCTAGCGTGTATAAAGATGCCTAGAAAGGTGAGAGGTCATGCCGCGAAAACAAGGTAGCAAGGCGTACCGCGATCAACGTCGGGAACGCCTCGCCAGGCTCGGGGTGGACGGTCGCCGACTCATCGAGCCGGTTGTGGCGGACTTGATGCGTTGCGGATGCCGGCCACGCGAGGCTTGGCGGCTGGCCTGGGAACTCACCCAAGGTGAGGTCGCGGCACGGTTCAATCAGATCAGAGGCGACTCGAACATGCGCATGCGCGGCAGTCGGATCTGTGAGTATGAAAAGTGGCCGATAGGAGGCGTCCGCCCGTCGGTGCGGGCACTGGAGATTCTGGCGACCATCTATGAGACCACTTGGAATCGGCTCGTAGATGTCGACGATCTGGAGGCGATGCCCGCCCGTGACCGGCAGTCATACTTGGACATCAGTGACCCACGCTATGGCGATTCACTGGACATACACTTACCGCGCCAGAGGGGTCGGCACCCAAGCGCACCTCCCGGCGGTGGCGGCCCGCTGGTCGACCGGCCGGTCATCGCCGAGCGATCGGGCGGCGGACTGCCTGGTGAGGTCACCCACTTCACCGGCCGCGATGGGGCGATGGCCGAGCTGCGTGCTCGGGTCGTCGAACAGGCACCGCAGGGCACCGTGGTAACCATCTACGCAATCGACGGCATGGCCGGGGTCGGCAAGACGGCGTTCGCCCGGCATGCCGCTCACGAGCTCGCTACCCGCTACCCGGACGGGGCCATCTGGGTTGACCTCTACGGTCACACTCCCGGCATGACGCCACGCGGACCCTCCGGTGCGTTGGAGCAGATGCTGCTCCAACGGGGAGTGCCGCCAGAGGCGATCAAAGCCGACCTTGCCGAACGCCAGGACCAGTGGCGCCACCACATCCACGCGCGGCGCATGCTCATCGTGCTGGACAACGCAGCTACCAGCGACCAGGTACTTCCGCTGCTGCCGGAGGCGCCTGGTTGCCTGGTGCTGATCACCAGCAGGCGCAAACTGACTGGCGTCACCGACGCTTACCCGCTCTCGCTCGACGTTTTGGGGTGGGACGAAGCAGAGCAGTTGTTCATCAAGCTGCTCGGGGCGCAGCGATGCGAAGACCGCAACGCGGTCCGGCAGATCCTGGCCGCGTGTGGTCGATTGCCGCTGGCGATCAGGCTCATCGCGGGGCGGCTGCGTCACCATCGGGGTGAGCTGCTTGCTGACTTCGCCGCAGACTTCGCCGACCAGGCCGCGGCGTTGGATGCGTTTGTGGCCGAGCACCTCTCGGTGCGGGCGGCATTCGAGTGGTCCTACCGGCTCCTGACCGATGCGCAGCGTCGGGCGTTTCGCTTGCTGGGCTGGCATCCCGGTCCCGAGATCACTCCAGTGGTGATCGCCGCGGTGGCCGACCTGTCGCCCGGTCACAGCAGGCAACTGTTACGCGAGCTCGTCGATCACAACCTCCTGGAGCAGCTCCTGATAGCAGATGTTCCCGGCGGTCCGCGCTACCGTATGCACGACCTGGTGCGCCTCTACGCTCGAGAACGCGCCGACGCTGAAGAACCGGCAACTCAACGCGCAGCCGCGGTGGACCGACTGGCCAGGAGCTACCTGACCATTACACACCAAGCCGACCAACTGCTTCGGCCCTACCTCGCAGGCGACTCCGACAAAAGCAGAGCTCGGCACACTGTGCTGGCGTTTGCTGATGCCACCCAGGCACGCACCTGGCTGGCCGGTGAACGGCATAACCTCACTGCCTGCGTGCGCGCGATGGCTCCCACCGCCGAAGCCGCAGACTTGTCGACTGTACTGGCTGTCCACTTTCGCGACTTCGGCTTTTGGTCCGACGTTCGATACCTTTACGGCCAAGCCCTGACCATCTACCGCCACCTCAGTGACCAGCGCGGTGAAGTCGACGCGTTGTTGGGCCTGGGCTACGTTGAGCGGCTCGTTGGGGAGTACGGCCAGGCCCGCCAGTACCACACTCAGGCGTTGGCCCTAGCCCGGCACCTCAATTACCGGCGCGCTGAGATCGACGCACTGGGTGGACTGGCCCAGACTGAGCGGCTTGTCGGGGACTACGGCCGCGCCCGCGAGCATCATACTCAGGCGTTGACCCTCGCCAGAGACCTCGATTACCGCTTTGGTGAAGCGGACGCGCTGCGGGGGCTGGGCCAGGTTGAGCGGCTCGTTGGGGAGTACGTTCAAGCCCGCGAGTACTACACCCAGGCCTTAGTGCTGGCCAGGCAACTCGGTTACCAGCGCACTGAAGCCGACGCATTACGGGGGCTCGGTCAAGTTGAGCAGCTCGTCGGCGAGTACGGCCAAGCCCGCGAGTACCACACCCAGGCCTTGACCCTGGCCCGCCACCTCGGTTACCAATTCGGTGAAGTCTTGGCCCTGCGGGAGTTGGGCCAGGTTGAGCGGCGCGTCGGGCAGTACGTCCAGGCCCGTGAGTGCCACACCCAGGCGTTGGCCCTCGCCCGGCACCTCGGGGATCGGCGCGATGAAGCAGAGGCGCTGCGCGGGCTGGGTCAGGTTGAGCAGCTCGTCGGGGAGTACGTCCAAGCCCGCGAGTACTACAACCAGTCCTTGGCCCTGGCCCGGCACGTTGGCGACCGGCGCGCTGCAGAACAGGCGCTTCGGGCGTTAGGCCAAGTTGAGCAGCTCGTCGGCGAGTACGGCCAGGCCCGTGAGTGCCACAATCAGGCATTGGCGCTGGCCCGGCAAATTGGTTACCGGTTCGGTGAAGTCCTGGCACTGCGGGAGCTGGGCCAGGTGGAGGGGCTCGTCGGGCAGTACGGCCAGGCCCGTGAGTGCCACAATCAGGCATTGGCGCTGGCCCGGCAGTTTGGTTACCGGTTCGGCGAAGTCTTGGCACTGCGGGGGCTGGGCGACCTTGAGCGGCTCGTCGGGCAGTACGTCCAAGCCCGCAGCTACCACAGCCAGGCATTGACTTTGGCCCGACGCCTTGGTGATCGATTTGGTGAGGTCTTGGCGCTGTGGGAGCTGGGTCAGGTTGAGCGGCTCGTCGGCGAGCACGGACAGGCCCGCGAGTACTACACCCAAGCCTTGACCTTGGCGCGGCACCTCGGTTATCGGCGCGGTGAAGAACAGGCGTTGCGAGGTCTGGGCGAAGTTGAGCGGTTCGTCGGGCAGTACGTCAAGGCCCGCGAATACCATACCCAGGCGCTGAACTTGGCGCGGCGCCTCAGTGACCGAGCCGGTGAAGTATTGGCGCTGCGCGGATTGGGCGAGGTTGAGCGCTCCGTCGGAGAGTACGGTCAGGCCCGCGCACACCACTGCGAGGCGTTGGACCTCGCCCGGCAATTCAGTTACCGGTTTGGTGAAGTCTTGGCGCTGCGGGGGCTTGGCTACGTTGAGCGGCTGGTCGGTGAGTACGGTCGGGCCCGCCAGTACCACTCGGAGGCGTTGGCCCTGGCCCGGCAGCTTGGTTATCGATTCGGCGAGCTCTTGGCGCTGCGGGGGCTGGGCGAGGTTGAGCGCTCCGTCGGGGAGTACGGTCAGGCCCGCGAGCATCACACTCAGGCGTTGATCCTTGGCCGGCAACTTAACGATCGGCGCGCTGAAGCTGAAGCATTGTGGGTGCTGGGCCACGTCGCCTCCGATACCGCAGAAGGCGGCGAAGCCCGTGAGCTTTGGCGAAGCGCGCTCAAAATCTATGAAGAGCTAGGCGTTCCGTTCGCCGAGACTGTCCGCGCGGCGATACGCCAGTCCAACTGTTGACCCGGCCGCGCCACCGTGCAGGTTCACAGCCGGTTGTGCAGGGCCTCGGCGGCGACCAGCAGATCGGCGGCCCAGCGGACGCCCGGCCGCCGGCCGATCCGCTCCACTGGGCCGGACACCGACACCGCGGCCACCACACTGCCGGCCGCATCGCGCACCGGGGCGGACACGCTGGCCACTCCGGACTCGCGCTCGGCCACGCTCTGCGCCCAGCCCCGCCGGCGCACCTCCATCAGGATTCGCTCGCTGAACACGGCTTCGCCGAGCACGGCGCGTTGGGTGGCCGGATCAGCCCATGCGGCCAAGACCTTGGCGCCCGATCCGGCGGTCATCGGCAGCCGGGCCCCCACCGGGACGGTGTCACGCAGGCCGCTGGGGGGTTCGGCCGCTGCCACACATACCCGCACCATCCCGTCTCGCCGGTAGAGCTGGACGCTTTCTCCGGTCAGGTCACGCAACCGGGGCAGCACCATCGCCGCGGCGTCGAGCAATGGATCGAGAGCACCCTTGCCCAGCTCGTGCAGGGCGGGTCCGGGACGCCACCGTCCGTCGCTGCCGCGACGCAACAGCCGGTGCACTTCCAGCCCCACCGCCAGCCGGTGCGCGGTGGCCCGGGGTAAACCCGTGCGGGAACAGAGCTCGGCGAGGCCACACGGGTTCGCCGCTACGGCGCGCAGTACCGTCATCGCCTTGTCCAGCACACCAATGCCGCTATGCTGTCCCACACACCGATACTAACTTCCCGCGATATGGGAAGTCCAGGATGTGAGAAGTCCAGCGGAGGAACTAGGCGATGGGGCGCACGCTCGCAGCGAAGGTCTGGGACACCCACGTGGTACGCCGCGGTGAGGGCAATGGCGACAGCGCAGCTCCCGACCTGCTCTACATCGACCTGCACCTGGTGCACGAGGTCACCAGCCCGCAGGCATTCGATGGGTTGCGGCTGGCGGGTCGGCCGGTCCGCCGGCCAGATCTGACCATCGCAACCGAGGATCACAACGTCCCCACGATGGACATCGAGCTGCCGATCGCCGACGAGGTGTCCCGCACTCAAGTGGAGACGCTGCGCCGGAACTGCGCAGAGTTCGGCGTACGGCTGCATCCGATGGGCGACGTCGAACAGGGCATCGTTCATGTCGTCGGACCTCAGCTGGGTCTGACCCAGCCAGGCATGACCGTGGTCTGCGGTGACTCCCACACCTCTACCCATGGTGCCTTCGGTGCGCTGGCATTCGGTATCGGCACGTCGGAGGTCGAGCACGTGCTGGCCACCCAAACCCTGCCGCTGCGCCCGTTCAAGACCATGTCGGTGCTCGTGCACAGCCGCGATGGGTCGCTGCCCGCAGGTGTCACAAGCAAGGACATCATCCTGGCTGTGATCGCCCAGATTGGTACCGGTGGTGGCCAGGGCTATGTGCTGGAGTACCGCGGAAACGTCATCGAGCAGCTCTCCATGGAAGCCCGGATGACGGTCTGCAACATGTCGATCGAGGCCGGCGCCCGAGCGGGCATGATCGCGCCGGATGCCACCACGTTCGACTACCTGGCCGGCCGTCCGCATGCGCCCGTGGGGCCGCAGTGGGACGCGGCTGTGCAGTACTGGCGTTCGCTGCGCACCGACGACGACGCCACCTTCGACACCGGGATACACATTGACGCCGACACCCTGACGCCGTTCGTCACCTGGGGCACCAACCCCGGCCAGGGCCTACCGTTATCCGAACGGGTGCCCGATCCCGAGCAGATCACTGATGAAGGTGAGCGGCTCGCCGCTGCCAAGGCACTGTCCTACATGGACTTGACGCCTGGGACGCCGCTGCGCGAGATCGCGGTGGATACCGTGTTCCTCGGGTCCTGCACGAATGGGCGGATCGAGGACCTGCGGGCGGCGGCGGGCGTACTCGCCGGCCGCCGGGTGCGCGACGGCGTGCGAATGCTGGTCGTTCCCGGCTCGATGCGGGTGCGCGCCCAGGCCGAGGCTGAGGGCCTGCACGAGGTATTCACCGCGGCCGGGGCTCAGTGGCGCTCGGCGGGGTGTTCGATGTGCCTGGGGATGAACCCAGATCAGCTCGCTGCCGGGGAGCGCTGCGCGTCAACCTCCAACCGCAATTTTGAGGGTCGCCAGGGCAAGGGCGGCCGCACCCACCTGGTCTCGCCTCTGGTTGCGGCCGCCACCGCCGTCCGAGGCACCCTGTCAGCACCCGCCGACCTCGATTGAGTCGTGAGTGCGTAACAGTGTCATGACACTGTTACGCACTCACGAGTAAAGGAGCAGCGATGGAGCCGTTCACTCGTCACACTGGCATCGGCGTTCCGCTGCGTCGCTCCGATGTGGACACTGATCAGATCATCCCTGCGGTCTACCTCAAAAGGGTCAGCCGCACCGGTTTCGAGGACGGGCTGTTCGCGGCGTGGCGTGCCCACGAGGATTTCGTGCTCAATCACGACGCCTACCGCCGCGGCAGCGTGCTGGTCGCGGGGCCGGACTTCGGCACTGGATCGTCGCGTGAGCATGCGGTGTGGGCGTTGATGAACTACGGGTTCCGGGTGGTGATCTCGCCGCGGTTCGGTGACATATTCCGGGGCAACGCGGGCAAACAAGGCCTGCTTGCGGCGCAGTGCGAGCGGGCCGATGTCGAACTGCTCTGGAAGTTGCTGGAGGCCGAGCCGGGCACGGAGGTCACCGTCGATCTCGTGGGGCAGACGGTGCAGGCCAAGGACCTCACAGTGGGTTTCGCCATTGACGGATACACCCGTTGGCGCCTCCTGGAGGGATTGGACGACATTGCGCTGAGCCTGCGGCACGCCGAGGCGATCGACACATTCGAGACCCAGCGGCCCTCCTGGCTACCTACGACAGCAGTCGCGCGGGGTGCCGTCAGGAGTTCGTAAGGTGTTGACAGATTGTTGTTACAGGGCAACCTTCGCATGGCCTTGCCTGAGAGATTCCAGGTGGCGCATGGTGTTCGGGCGCTATCCGCTGCCGGAGGCCGAAGTCAACAACTCAGCTGATCGACGCCCTCGCGGAGCTTGGTGACAAAAGATCGCAGCAGCCGCACTAGCAGCGCTAGTCGATGTGGTGGTTCCGACGGTGCGGGGTGACAAGGTCGCCATCACCAAGAAGGCTGTCAAAGAGTCCGCCACCAAAACTGAGCCGATCACCGGCACGCCCGGCCGGGCCGTCTCAGTTCACCGCGTCGTTGTAGTAGTCGGCCGCTAGCAAGACGGGCGGTGCGGGAAGCTCGCTGCCGAAGAACAGCCCCCAGAAACTCCCTTTGCGGCTGGCCACATCGGCCAGGTTCAGCCCAGCCTTCTCGGCGAGCGTGCTGACCACGTCGGGAATAACTCCGCCTTGGCTGCACACGACGGCCGAGCCCCCAGCTTCGCCTGCAATCTCGATCAGCCGGTCGAGGCCACCCGCTGGATCGACCAGGTACCCGTCCTCGGACAACCGCGGTTCGTCGATGATGGGCACCCCCAGGTCGGCGGCCAGCCCTTCAACGCTCTGGCGGCACCGCACCGGTGGTGCGGAGTAGACCCGCGCCGCTCCGAACAGTGGCAGCAGTGCTCGCAGGGTTTCGGCCTGCTGCTGGCCCGCCATGGTCAGCGGGCGCAGGTCATCGTCGCCGTGCCACTCCGCGCGCTCACCCGCCTCGCCGTGGCGGACCAGCAGCACGGTGTTGGTGATGGCCGTCGCGCCGTCGAGGCCGGCCAGCAGCGTCCGGTCGTGCCGGTGGGTGAGCAGGTCGGCGGCCTCGGCCACGGGCAGCCAACGCAGCTCGTCCACCTCCTCGCTGGGGCGAAAGCTGCCGCCCGTGGGACTCGCCGCCCAGTAGTGCGCCACCTTCTGGCCCCACCGCACCAGGTAACGCGTCCGGCCCAGCCTGGCACTGAGCACAATGGTGTGGCCGGTCTCCTCACCTACTTCGCGGACGGCCGTGAGCGGCAGCGCCTCCCCTGAGTGTGGCTTGCCCTTAGGAAGTGACCAGTCGTCGTAGCGGGGCCGGTGCACCAGCGCCACCTCGACGTCGCCGGAGGGCGAGCGGCGCCACACCACGGCGCCCGCGGCGATCAGTCCCGGCACAGGTCATTCACCCCCGCGGTGCCGACGGATTTCCTGGACCTGGTGGTCGCGGACCGTAGACCCGTCCTTGGGGGAGGCGCTCCACGATCCGTCCGTTTCCAATATCCAGCATCGCGTCGCCGGGTCCAGAGCGGAGGCGAGTATCGCATCCAGTTCGTCGGTCACGTCGGGGTCGCTCACCCGCACCAACACCTCCACCCGGCGGTCCAGGTTGCGGTGCATGATGTCCGCGCTGCCGATCCAGTGCTCGTCGGCGCCCACGAAGTGAAAGATCCGTGAGTGCTCGAGGAACCGGCCCAGAATCGAGCGCACCCGAATATTCTCCGACAGTCCCGGACGTCCGGGGATCAGCGCGCAGGTGCCACGGACCACCAGGTCGACGGGGACACCCGCCAGCGCCGCCCGATACAGCGCATCGATCACCTGCTCGTCCACCAGAGAGTTGACCTTGATCCGGATCCCGGCCGGGCGACCCGCTCGAGCGCGGGCGATCTCACCCTCGATCCGCTGCACGATGCCGCGCCGGATGCCGTAGGGCGCCACCAGCAGGCTGCGGTAGCGAGTCTGCCGCGCGTAGCCGGTCAGCGAGTTGAACAGGTCAGTGAGGTCGGCACCGATCGCCGGTTCGGCAGTGAACAGTCCGACGTCTTCGTAGAGCCCGGCTGTCTTCGGGTGGTAATTGCCGGTGCCGATATGGCAGTACCGGCGGATCATCGAGCCCTCCTGCCGCACTACCAGGGCTGTCTTGCAGTGCGTCTTGAGCCCCACCAAGCCGTAAGCCACATGAACCCCGGCACGTTCCAGCGCCCTGGCCCACCTGATATTGGCCTGCTCGTCGAATCGCGCTTTGAGCTCCACCAGTGCAACGACCTGCTTGCCGGCCTCGGCGGCGTCGATGAGAGCGTCGACGATCGGCGAGTCCCCTGATGTTCGGTAGAGCGTCTGTTTGATCGCCAGTACGTGGGGATCAACCGCGGCCTGCTCGATGAACCGTTGCACACTCGTGGAGAACGAGTCATAGGGATGGTGCACCAGCACATCGCCATCACACAGGGTGGAGAACACATCTTTTGGTGTTTCACCCTCACCGAAGGCCGGGTGCGTTACGGGGATGAATGGCTCGTCCTTCAACTCCGGGGCGGGCAGCGAATAGACCTGCCACATGCACGACAGGTCGAGTAGGCCCGGTACCTCGACCACGTCGTGCGGATCGACGTCGAGCTCGCGCAGCAATACCTTCAGCACGCGCTCGCTCATCGTGTCGGCTACCTCCAGGCGCACCGGTGGACCGAAGCGGCGTCGCGCCAGCTCCCGCTCCAGCGCCTTCAGCAGGTCCTCGTCACGGTCTTCCTCGACCTCGAAGTCGGCGTTGCGGGTGATCCGGAAGATGTGCCAGTCCACCACGTCCATGCCGGCGAAAAGCTCGTTGAGATGGGCCCCGATCAGCTCTTCCAGCGGTAGAAAGGTGGCCCGTGGCGACCCGCGCTCACTCAGGTTGCTGCCCACCTGGATCAGACGTGGCACGTTGTTGGGCACTTTGACTCGGGCGAATCGCTCAATGCGGCTGTGGGGATCACGCACCATCACGGCCAGGTTCAACGACAAGCCAGAGATATAAGGGAATGGGTGTGCATGATCTACCGCCAATGGGGTGAGCACGGGGAAGATCTGATCTGTGAAATAGCCCGACAGTTGCAACTTCTGCGCATCGTCCAAGTCCGACCACGTGACGAAGGTGATGCCGTGTTCAGCAAGCTGCGGGCACACCTCGTCGATGAACACACGGGCGTGCAGCTCGGCGAGCTCGCGGCTGCGCATCGCGATCCGAGCCAGCTGCTCTCGGGGGGACAACCCGTCCGCGCTGCGCACCGACAGGCCGGCCTCATCACGGCGCTTGAGCCCGGCGACTCGGACCATGTAGAACTCGTCGGTATTCGACGCAAAGATCGCCAGGAACTTTGCCCGCTCCAGCAGCGGCTGGCTGGGGTCCTCGGCGAGCGCAAGCACCCGAGCGTTGAAGTCCAGCCAGGACAGTTCCCGGTTGAGATAGCGGTCGCCGGGGAGGTCGGTGGCCGAGGGCAGCGGAGTGGCCGCTGGTAGGGACGGCAGCACCGGTGCCATGGCGCCGTCACTGGCCGGTATGGCGCGGCCGGTCAACGCGGTCGCGCCGGAGCGGGCGCCGCGGCCAGCCAGTTGGAGATCATGGTGAGCAGCCGCGCTCCGTGGCGAGCTACTGGGCGACGAGCTGTCGGCTGCGGTCGTGACACCAGTGTCCTCGTCGTGGGTGCTCACTCGACCATTGTTCCGTACATAGCGCTGGCACGCCGGGATGTACACCCAGCTAGCGCTACCAGCCTGCCGATTCCGCTCATCTCATCACGCACTGTGAGCGGAAACCTACTCACTGCAGGCGTACATCGCGGTACAGCTGTAATCTCGATCTCTCGGTTTGGGTTGGTCGATGGTGAGACATCGCCACTGGAATGATGTCCATACCACGCTGAAGGCGGTAGAGGGACCGCGATGGCGACGTTTGGCGGGTCCCGCGCGCAATGCAGAAATAGCGGATCCGTCGATGGATGATGGTTCATGATTGGGCGGAGTACTGCTGACGATCGCCGATGCACCGCGAACCTGGCTGCCCATAACCGCGTCACGCTGAATCACGCCTACGTGCCGTCCAGCGCGGTGCGGGTAAACCGGCCCAGACCCAGATCCTGCGCGATGGCTAGATCGGCTGCGGTGTCGACGTCACACCGCAGCCCTGGCCAGCAGCCGGTGAGCTCGCGAGCCCCGGTGGCCCGATGCGCGGCTGCTGAGCCAGGTCCAAAGCAGGGATTCAGAGGCTGTCCCGGTGAGGCGAGCAGCAGGGTGGTCCCGGTGCCGGTCCGATCGGTGCAGAAGGCCCGGCCGCTGGTGATCAGGCCGGTACGAATCGCACAGTCCAACTCCTCCGGCTGCAGCGCCGGCAGATCGGCCTGCAGGGCACCAACCGTCGCAGTGGGGTCCGCCCCGCGCAGTACTGCCTCGCCGTATCGCAGGGCCGGGTTCAGGCCGGCGGCCGGCTCGTCGGGGATTGTCCTCACCCCGTCCGCCGCGAGGACAGTGCGTACCACCTCGTCGGAGCAGATCGCCACTGCCCGGCGCACCACAGCCGCGCCAATCACTGCCGCGAGGGTGTCCCGGACCAGTGCCACGACCAACCGGGCGTGCGCCGCGGAAGCACCGACCCCACCGTCGGCTCTGGCCTCAGCAACGCCGCGCAGCCGGGTCTTGGCCCTGGCGAGCGCTTTCACTGGGATGAGCAGGTCCACCTGCACGTCCCCATCCTCCCGCGCTGGACCTCCGATCCGGTGGCAGGAAGACTCAGGTTGATTAGCGCAAGGAGGATGGCGTGGCATGCGAAGGCGTCATGATCCTGCCGGTGCAGCGAATCGCGGTGATGGGCGCAGGCTCATGGGGTACCACCTTCGCCAAGGTCCTCGCCGACGCCGGCCGGGATGTCGTGCTCTGGGCTCGTCGGGCTGAGGTGGCCGACGCCGTCGCGCACCGGCAGACCAACCCGGACTACCTGCCCGGAGTGCGATTGCCGTCGTCCTTGCAGGCCACCGAACACGCCGACGAGGCCTTGGACCAGGCAGACGCGGTGGTGTTCGCGGTACCGAGCCAGACGCTACGAGACAACCTGGGCGGTTGGCACAAGTTCATTCGTGCCGATGCCACCTTGGTGAGCCTGGCCAAGGGCGTCGAGCTGGGCAGCCTCAAGCGGATGAGCGAGGTCGTGATAGAGGTGACAGCTGTCACGCCCGGTCAGGTGGTGGTGGTGTCCGGCCCGAACCTGGCTCGGGAGATCGCCGCCGAGCAGCCCACCGCGAGCGTTGTGGCCTGCATCGACCACGACCGTGCCGTTGCGGTGCAGCACGCCTGCGTGACCGGGTATTTCCGGCCTTACACCAACACTGATGTGATCGGCTGCGAGCTCGGCGGCGCATGCAAGAACGTCATCGCGCTGGCCTGCGGGATGGCGGCCGGATTGGGATACGGGGACAACACCCTTGCAACGTTGATCACCCGAGGGCTGGCTGAGATGGGGCGGCTGGGTGCGGCGCTAGGCGCCGACCCGATGACTTTCGCCGGCCTGGCCGGTCTTGGCGATCTGGTGGCCACCTGCGGCTCATCGCTGTCTCGCAACCGTTCTTTCGGCTACCGGCTCGGGTCGGGAGATACCCTCGAGCAGGCCCAGCAAGCCACCCACGGTCAGGTAGTGGAAGGTGTCAAGTCCTGCGCATCGATCCAGGAGCTGGCCGCGCGTTGCGGCGTCGAGGTGCCGATCGCCGACGCGGTGCGCCGGGTGTGCAACGGCGGTCAGTCTCCTCGGGAGTTGGCAGCTGACCTGCTCGGTCGCAAACCCAAACCGGAATGAGGGTGGCCATCTCAGCAGCAACTCGACGCCGGTGGGCACTGGGGGCTGGCCAGACCCGAGATTTCGCGCCGTGCACGGCACTGGTCCGGGCGTGGTGAGGGGCGCCGGCGGGGTGCAGTTGAAGGGTGGTGCGGGGGCCGGGTCTACCGGCTGTCGAATGAGAATCCCAGCAAGCCGCGCTAAGGATGCACTGACGATGCGAGACGGTCGGCGCGTGACACAGACGTCGGTGACCGTCGACGGCGTTGAGTCACTGCTGTCGTCGGAAGGCCGCGCACTGCTGGATCGGCTCAACCGCGAGGATCCCGCGATGATCGAGTCGATACGGCTGAATGCCTCGCTGCGTAAGCAGTTCCCACCGGAGCTGGTGGCCGCGGCGTTGACTCAGCATGAGCTGCGCCGCGGGGCACAAGCAAAGTTCAGCAAAGCGGGCCGGATGTTCTTCACCCGTCCCGGCCTGGAGCAAGCGTCCGCCGAGCTGGTGTCACGCTACCGAGCGGGCCGGTTCGCTGACTGCGTTGTTCTGGCCGACCTGTGTACCGGGATCGGGGGCGACCTGATCTCGATAGCCGGCCAGCGCGAGACGCTAGCCGTGGATCTCGACGAGGTGCATCTGAGGATGGCGGTGCTCAATGCCGAGGTATACGACGTCGCTGCCGGCGTGCGCACCGTGCACGCTGATGTGCGGTCGGTGGACTTGACCGGGGTTGACGCGGCATTCGTCGACCCTGCCCGGCGCAGTGGCGGGCGGCGGCTGCGCACTGGCCACAGCGAGCCTCCGCTTGCCTGGTGCCTAGGCCTGGCGCAGGTGGTCCCCGCGGTGGGGATCAAGTTGGCACCAGGGTTGGACCGGGATTGCGTCCCACCGGGCTGGGAGCTGGAGTTCCTCGCCGACGGGCGCGATTTGAAAGAGGCCGTCGCATGGTCTCCCGCGCTGGCCACTGCGGCTCGGCGAGCGACGATCCTGCCCGGCAGGCACACCCTCACACCCAGCGATGGTGCACCGGTGCCGGTCGGCCCGCCCGGGGGATTCCTGCTCGATCCCAATCCCGCGGTGACCCGCGCTGGACTGGTAGAAGAGCTGGCCAGGGCCACCGGCTGCTGGAAGATCGATGACCAGATCGCTTTCCTGTCCGCTGACCATCTGGTGCACACCGCCTTCGCCCGGACGCTGCGGGTGATCGAGTCG
>DASVWA010000160.1:0-3293 GCA_036389855.1 Pseudonocardiaceae bacterium | reverse complement strand
TGGCGCGATGGTAGCGGCTTAAAAGCGCCAACGGTAGCGCCGATAATTGACCAGAAACGTGTGAGATGCCCTCTGACCGGGTACTCCACACGCGTCCACGACAAGAGATCACACCGGGTGGCGCCATGGTTTCCGCGCTGGCGGCCCCTCGAGCCTGCCCTCGACGAAGATTGAGAAACACCATCGCGGTCACGGAACCACACCGCCCGACAGCTACGTGCGTGTTCCAGAAATGGCTGCAGACACTCGATGCCCCCGCCCTCCTGGTTGTACCCGATCCGGTCTTGATCGTCTAATTCGGCAACCCACGGTGCTGTGGCTATCACGTTGTGTAGCACTGCGCATGCTCGATCACTGTGTTACCGGCTCGGGTCGGTCGTTGTCGGGAACGGCACGAACGAGAACTGGGGCAGACTCCTCGACGGATCTCCAGGAACCGGAACCGCGGACAGGACGATCACCCCGGCCGCGTCCACTGCGTCAAGTTGCGCGAGCAGGCGGGCCAGCGACACTGGCCCTTCCACCGGTTCCTCGGGCGTCTGCAGCAGGGTCCGGTGCAGCGCGGACAAGTCCCACACATCACCCCGGCCGCTACCCACTGGAGCCGGCAGGATAGCGTCCAGCAGCCAATGAGCGTGCTTTCCCGCCAGCGGTGGGGTGCGGTGGGCGTCAATTCCCATGATGTGATCGGCCCGAATCAAGCCGTCGCTGAGCGTCCTGACCCAGACGTTAGTCAACCCCACGGTCCGCTCCTTCTCCGCACACCTCTGAACCTAACTGGGCACAACCGACGACCTTATGTCTCTTCGCACACTGCGCCCCGCTGGCCCACTACTCCAACGGGGGGCAGGGAGGTCACCGCACTGATGTGGTGGAGCCCGGCTCAGGGGACAACTCGTCCGTGCCCCCTTGAGTTCGGCCATCTAGGAGCATGACTGAGCCGGGGCGCTGGCCCCCTGAGGAACCTTCCGTGGCCGGCAGCCCGCATTGGCATGCATGAGCCGGTGAGCTTGAAGCGTCCGTTTCCAGTACAGGCCACAGGGTACCCAGGTGGTTAGCGAGTCCTTGAGGAAGCTGAAAGTCCTGTCGCCCGCATTTTCGCGCTCGGTGAGGTGTCACCAGAGATCTCGGTGTTGCCGGGAACCGAGTCGGGGAGGTGAGGATGGTGAGGGTCGCCGCCGTATCCCGCGAAGGCCGCCGAGTAACCAAGACGCCGCGGAAGATGCAGGAGGCACCAGTCGAGGATGTGAAATTCCAGCGTCGCGAACCTAGCCCAGCATCCCTTGACCCGCCCGATGCCGATGTCCCGCTAGCGTTTTGAGGGCGCCGGGGATCCTCAGCAGTCGGTGGACCAAGTCGAGCCGTTCGGGGAGCTCGTCTGGGATGAGGAGTCTGAGGCGCTGCGCCAAGCTCGCAAGGACGCCGAGCTCATCGCCTCGGCGGATTCGGTGCGCGCGTATCTCAAGCAGATCGGCAAGGTTGCGCTGCTCAACCCCGAGGAGGAGGCGGAGCTGGCCACGCGGATTGAGGCTGGGCTCTACGCCGCCGAGCGGGTTCGCCGGGCCGAGGATGTCGGTGAGAAGCTGTCCCCGCAGCTGCGTCGGGACTTGCGCTGGATCGCCCGCGACGGCGCGCCAAAAATCACTTGCTGGAAGCTAACCTTCGTTTGGTCGTGTCGCTGGCCAAGGAGATGGACCTCTCCCCGGAAAAGGTGCTCGAACTCCAGCAATACGCCCGCGAACCCATCTCGCTGGACCAAGCCATCGGTGACGAGGGGGACTGCCAGCTCGGCGACTTCATCGAAGACCACGAGGCCGTGGTCGCGGTCGGCGCGGTCTCCTTCACACTGCTGCAAACCCAGCTGCACTCCGTGCTGACCACGTTGTCCGAGCGTGAGGCCGGTGTGGTGCGGCTGCGGTTCGGGCTCACTGACGGTCAAGCACGCACGCTGGATGAGATCGGTCAGGTCTACGGGGTGACTCGGGAGCGCATCCGGCAGATTGAGTTCATGGCGATGGTCAACTGCGCCATCCCCTCGCGCTCTCGGGCGCTCCGCGATTACCTCGACTAATAGAGCAACGCTGGGCGAGACTGGCTGGCAAACAAGCTGCTCGGCAAGTGTCGAGCCACAGCATTCATTCTTGGACGTTTCCATGGTTATACGCTTTTTTGTCCGGTAGTCGGGCGCTGCGGGTGGGTCCACGGCTACGCCACCGATGGCTTGTGCGGCCTCGTTCGCACGGATGGGGTCGAGGTAAGCACCGAATAGGTTCACGCGTGCCGAGCCGCAGTGGATTACGTCGCGGGGCAGGTTGGTCTGGAACGGACCGAGAATACCGCGTCGAGCGCTACAGGGAACTTCGCAAACCTCTCGCTCTGGCCGAATTAATCGACCAGAGCGTTAGAGGCGATCCACTCAGCGGCAGCGATCGGGATTTCCGGCTACCGTGATGGTATCCGGCGGTGAGACGGCGATCAGCGTCGCGAGTGGCCGGGCGCTTAGGTAGGTGCAAGATAATCGACGTGTACGGTGGTGCATCGGGCACAACGACATGAAAGGATGCTATGGCCACCCAGACCCTGACTGAAGCGAACTTCGATGAGGTAGTCACCGGCAACGATGCGGTTTTCGTCTGTTTCTGTGACTCCTCGTCCGATGTCTGCCGCAGGTTCGCGCCGACGTTCGAGGCGTCCTCGAACGAGCACCCCGACGTCGTCTACGGCACGGTCGATGTCGAGGCCGAGCAGGGCTTGGCGGCCGCTGCCAACATCAGCAGGAGCCCCACCATCATGGCGTACCGGAAGGGTGTGCTGGTGTACTCGCAGCCGGACGGGCTGCCCCCGCAGGCCCTGGAGGACGTGGTCACCCAGGTCAAGGCCATTGACCTGGTCGAAGACCGCAACGACCTGGACCAAGCGCGCAACCAGCTGGCTTGGGAGTAAGTCCAACCCACGGTCTCTCGCTCTCAAAGCGATGCTCTGCCGTCCGGCAGCGTCCACCAGCTGCTGATGTTCCTCGGTGCAGGGTTACGCCTCGGGCTTCCTTCCCACCCCGCCTCACGACGACGCAGTTGCCTCCTCCGGCTCGGAGTAGCACCACCTCTTCCTCGAGGGGACTCGCATCCCCAATCGATCGCCCATGCCGGGCGTACTCAAGGCCACCGCCCAGCGCGTCGCAGTCAATCAGCAAGGCGTGGCGACCGGACTCGGCTACAGCCACCGCCACGGCGACGGCGAATACCGAGGCCCCGGCGCCACCCCGGCCGCCGAGGACGGCCAGGACCCGCCCCGGG
>DASVWA010000159.1:0-3091 GCA_036389855.1 Pseudonocardiaceae bacterium | reverse complement strand
AACAGCGCCTTCGCGTCGAACATCACCCCGCTGGTGATGAAGAACACCGGGATGAGGAAGCCGTAACCGATCGCGTCCAGTTTGAGCTCGGTGTGCGGATGTACCGTCGCGGCGTCGGCGTCAATCAGCCGCAGCACGGCTCCGGCCAGGAACGCGCCGAGGATCGCCTCGAACCCCAGGCCTTGAGCCAGCGCCACGAACGCGATGAGCAGCACCATCGCGAACCGGATGCGGATCTGCGCGGTGGTGTCCATCAGCATCTGGAAGACCCGGTCGGCGCGGGCTGTGCGGCCGGCCCGCATCAGCGCGACCGCCAACAACACCACGACCAGCGCCAGACCGGCCAACAGCAGCAGCCGGGCGGCGAGACCGGTGGATTCCTCGGAGAAAAATAGCGACAGCAGGATCACCGCGCCGAAGTCGGCGATGGACGCCGCGGCGATGATCAGCTGCCCGGTGGCGCCGGCGACCTGGCCGGAGTCCTTGAGCACCGGCACCACCAGTCCCAGTGAGGTGGCGCACAAGATGATCGCGATCAGCAGTGGTGCCGAGGCGAACCCACCGGCCGTCAGTAGTAGCGCGGCCCCGATTGCGATCGCGAAGGACACCACGAACCCGGTCAGCGCCAGAGTCAGCGGGCGGCCACGCAACCGGTGCACGTCGATCTCCAGGCCGGCCAAAAATAGCAGGAATGCCAGGCCGACCAGGGCGAGCACCTGGACCGGAGCGTCGATGCCTACCCAGCCGAGCACCGAGGGACCGATCACGATCCCGGCCACGATTTCCAGTACCGGTGAGGGCACTCGCAGCGCAGGCAGCGCGTTGACCACCAGCGGCGCGATGAGCGCCACCACCATGATGATCAGCAGGTTGGTGAAATGCATCGGGCCACCTCACTTAGACGGGCAGGTCCGCGAGGGCGTCGAGCACTCCGAGGTCGTAGACGGTGATTCGCCATGGGCAGATCACGAGGTTCATCCTGGGGTGCGGTAGTGGTAACCGCACACTTCGTCGAAACCCGTCCGCTCGTACAGCCGGAGTGCCGGACGGAGATACATACGGTCGGCTTCGTATGCACCGTCCGATCGTCCACTCGCCGGCGAGGGCCCAGTGGTTGAAGCGCAGACGCTCGAGGAGCTGCCGCCCGATGACGCCCGAAGTGCTCGCCGCGCCCATAGCCGAGATACGTCTCGGGCGTGCGCAATACGGGCACACAATGTGCCCGTATTCCACCTCTCTCCAACTAGCGCAGTGATCTGAACGCCGCTTGGATCTCGGCAGCGAAGAGCTCCGGCTGTTCCCAGGCCGCGAAGTGACCGCCCTTGTCGACCTCGTTCCAGTAGATGAGGTTGCCGAAGGCCCGCTCGGCCCAGCTCCGGGGCGCGCGGTAGATCTCGGCCGGGAACACGGTGACTGCGACCGGGAGGGTCGGGATGTCGAACGCGTCGAAAGGGCCGCCGCCGGCCTGCGCGCCTTCCCAGTACGACCGCGACGACGATGTCCCAGTGTTGGTGACCCAGTAGAGCGTGATGGCGTCGAGCATCTCGTCGTACGTGAGGACTTTCTCGGGCTCGCCGCCGCTGTCGGTCCACTCCGCGAACTTGTCGTAGTAGTACGCGGCCATCCCGACCGGCGAATCCGCCAGGGCGTAGCCGATCGTCTGCGGGCTCTGATTCATCATCGCCGCGTCGCCGAAGCCGTTGCGGTAGAAGTGCAGCAGCCGGTCGTAGGCGATCTTCTCGCGATCCGACAGCTCCGCGGGCGCGGGATCGAAGTTGCGGAGGTGCCGGAGGACGTCTGGCGGCACGGTCCCGGGCATGTTGACGTGGATGCCGAGGAGGCCCCCAGGGGCCTGGACCGCGAGCAGCTCCGAGATGATCGCGCCCCAGTCGCCTCCCTGGGAGACGTACTGCGGGTAGCCGAGCCGGAGCATCAGCTCGTGGAACGCGCTCGCCATCCGGGCCGGGCTCCAGCCGGTTGACGTTGGTTTGCCCGAGAAGCCGTAGCCGGGCATCGTGGGAAGGACGAGGTGGAAGGCGTCCACGGCGCGCCCGCCATGGGCCGTCGGGTTTGTGAGCGGTTCGATGACCTTCAGGAGCTCGATGATCGAGCCCGGCCAGCCGTGCGTCATGAGCAGCGGCAGGGCGTCGTCATGCGGCGAGCGGATGTGCGCGAACTGGATGTCCAGCCCGTCGATCTTGGTGATGAACTGGGGCAGTGCGTTGAGCGTCGCCTCGACCTTGCGCCAGTCGTAGTCGGTGCCCCAGTACTCGGCGAGCGGTCGCAGCTTCGCCAGCTGGACACCCTGGGACCGGTCGCTGACGGTCTCACGGTCGGGCCACCGTGTCGTCGCGATGCGTCGGCGGAGGTCGACCAGATCCTCTTCCGGAACGTCGATGTGGAAGGGGCGGACTGCGGCCCCTTCCTCAACTGGACTGGTCATTCTGGTCTCCTTTCCGTGGATCACGCTTCAATTTATGCAACGAAGCGATGGTGCCGGGTGACAGCGTGTCGGGTGGCGCGTACGACGTTGCCGTCACCCCCTTACTCCAACTAGCGCAGTGATCTGAACGCCGCGCGGACCTCCGTCGCGAACAGCTGGGGCTCTTCCCAGGCCGCGAAGTGACCACCCTTGTCGACCTCGTTGAAGTAAATGAGGTTGGGGTAGGCCCTCTCTGTCCAGCTCCGCGGGGCCTGATATTGCTCGCCGGGAAAGACGCTCACGGCCACCGGAATGGAGACGCCCTTGGCGTTGAAAAAGCCACCCTCATACTCCCAATAGAGACGAGACGCAGAGACCCCCGTGTTCGTCAGCCAATAAAGCGTGATGTTGTCGAGGATCTCGTCACGCGTCAGTTCGCCTGTGGCGCTCGTGGTCCGGTTCAGAGCCGAGGCGACCGCCGCCGCCGGCTGGCCGTCAGCATCATTGTGGTCGAGAAGCCAGGCGGCGAGGCCGACGGGTGAATCCGCAATGCCGTATAAGGTTTGCGGGCGCGACCCCATCAACCTGGCGTAGTCGACTTGCTTGAACGTTCTCACCAGCTGCTCATATGCGCGCTGTTCGTCCGCTGAGAGACCCGATGGCGCCGGG
>DASVWA010000158.1:0-7456 GCA_036389855.1 Pseudonocardiaceae bacterium | reverse complement strand
GTCGTTGAGCCCGGTCATGGCGGTAGGGATCGCGCTGAGGATGCCAGCTCCGACGAGCAGGTCGGCGGCCGGCTCAGCGCTGGCCCCGCCCACGGTGTCCAACAACGCAGACATGCTCCACGCACCGATCGGCACGTCGGTCAGCATGGGATGGACCGGATGACCCAAATTCGTACCACTGAGTAGGTTACGGACCAAGCGAGGCTGGACAGCCTTGCTGACCAAGCCGCGCACTGGCTCGGCGACCTTGTCCAGGGCGGTGAAATGTTCAATGCGGCGCACTAGCTCACGTGATGATGGCATGACAGCTAATCCTTTCACAGTAGGCCGGGGACGTTGCGTAGCCGGGGCGTATGGACTGCACCCTCAGGACATCGGGCGCGTCGGCGTGCCCTTTCCTCCATACCGGATGGGGAATGCGGCGATGGCGAGCGCGTAAGGTCGGTATCCTTTCAGTCACGGCCCCCGTCTGGGCCCGCCCGCGCTACGGGGCGGCGATCTAATACGGCCGGCTCACTTCACGATCAGTGCGCCGGTCATGGACGGGTGGATGATGCAGATGTAGGGATATGTGCCCGGCGAGCTGGGCGCAGTGATCTCGCCGCGCTGCCCAGCGGCAATAATCCCGGTGTCGAAGGAGTTGTCCTGGGCTGTCACGGTGTGCGGAGCCCCATCTTGGTTCACCACTGTGATCTTCGTTGCCGGGGCGACCGCTAAAGAGGTCGGCGCGAACGCGAAATTCTTGATCACAACGGTGTCGGCCAGGTCAGTGACGGCGACCGATCTGTCGCTCCCGACGCTGCTGCTGCCCGCGGCACTGCCGCCGCCCACCACGAGCCCCAGCACGACGACTAGCACCCCGAGCAAAATCACCGTCACCCGCGGCCGGATCGCGGTGGCAGTTGAGGTGAGCACGCCGCTGTAACCCCCGTCACTGCCAAGACCATACTTACCGCCGTTATCATGGCTCCGGCCATAGCCGCCAAGTCCGAAGATTTTCATGATCCTCATATCGTCCCCCCTCCATCTCCTAGGGCTATGAACAGACCGGAGCAGCTCCTCACCACCCGGCCTCCTTCTAGCGCTATGATGCGCTAACGTTAGAACTGTAGTGCTGTTTCGTCAACAAGAGTTGCGCTAGAACGGATTCCTGGACGGCCCGCACCTCTGCAGTCGCAGTGCTTGAAGAGTCGACCCATCTCCAGCCGTATCCACTAGGCGTTGAGTGGGGCCACGGACGCTGTATCCGGTCACCGGTCACAACGACTGTGATCTTCCGCCACTCGCCGGCGGTCAGCGGGACGTTGGCCTGGTAGAGCGAACGCCGGTCACCGTCCTCGTGATACATCTCGCTTTTGCTCCAGCGCGTTGCACCGTCAGATTTAGTAGTCCTTGAGGCTGGCGGTGCGGAAGATGATGCTCCCGGACTGGTCAATCCGACCGGACAGCAGCCGTAGGAACACCGACCTCGACATCGGCGTACTCGTCACCGGTGAGATCCGGGAAGGGAACACTCGATAGGCCTGGATCTTGTCCAGGTAGTCGGAGTAGTCCTGGTCGAACCACCCCCTCGCGCCAAGCGGCGTTCGCTCGGCAGCGGCGGCACTGCTTCAATGAGCCGGCTCTGCGAGGCGAGACCCTGGCAGTGCACCAGGGGTCTTATTGATCGGCTAGGTCCGCTATGCCTTCGGTACGCAGAGCCCTAGTCTGCGAAGGTGCTGATCCTCGTCCGCCATGGGCAGGTGGCCGCTAATGCCCGCGGGTTGCTGCTTGGCCGAGCTGACCCGCCGCTGACTGAAACTGGTTATCGGCAGGCGCGCGCCCTCGCCAAGGCTCTTCCGTCTCCGATCCGGGTCGTGTCCAGCCCGCTGCTGCGCGCTCGGCAGACCGCCGCTGTGTTGGCCGATGCCCGTGAGGATTGCGGGGATGTCGAGGTTGACCGGCGTTGGATCGAGATGGACTACGGCGAACTGGACGGGCAGCCGGCGACCGCGCTGCCCGAGCAGACGTGGCGAACGTGGTGGCAGGACCCGCACTTCGTGCCCGCCGGGGGTGAGTCGGTGGCTGCGGTCGGGGTCCGAGTGCGGGAAGCCTGCGCGGAGTTGAGCGGCGACGCCGCCTGCGGCGACGTGGTAGTGGTCAGCCACGTCTCCCCGATCAAGGCCGCGCTGGCCTGGGCACTAGGGGTCGGCGACGAGGTGGCCTGGCGGATGTACCTCGTCGACGCCGCGGTGTGCAGAGTTGACACCAGCGGCCCGCTCCCGATGTTGCTCGCATTCAATGAGGTGCACACCGCCAACAGCGAGGTGGCGGGTGGCTGAGTCACGACCGGGCCACGGCGCGCAGCGTGGCGAAGAGGCGGCCGGCCGACTCCTCCCATGTGGGCAGGGCCGCCGCCCGCCGCCGGGCCGCTTGCCCCAGGCGCCGACGGTAGGGCTCATCGTCAGCCAACCGGCGCAGCGCGGCGGTGAGCTCGGGGACGTCCCCCGGCGGTAGCACCAGCCCCTCCCGACCGTGGGTGGCCAAATGTTGCAGGTTTCCGGCGCGCCAGCCGACCACCGGCAATCCGGCCGCCATCGCCTCGCCGTATGCCGTGCCGTACGGCTCCCGCACGCTCGGCAGCACGAACACGTCGGCGCCGTGGTACAGCGCGCTGACCTGCGCCCGATCAAGCGGGCCATGCACGACGACCCGCCCATCCAGGTCTGGGTGGGCCAACCGGGCATGGACCCGGGTTGCATACCGCCGGTCGACGTCATCGCGGCCGGCAAGGTGCAACGTGGCCGCGTCCGAGGGGAGGGCTGCCACAGCCGCGAGCAGTTCAAGCAGTCCCTTACGCTCCACCCAGTTACCCACGTACAGCAACGCCGCCCGGCGGCCGCGACGCAAGTCGCCGGCCACTACCGGCGCAAGCCGGATTGCCGGCTCCGCCGGCGGTGGCCCGGCATCCCGGCCGGGCGGGATCACAACCGCACGGGCGCGCAGGTCGGCCGGTAGTTGGGGGGCGAGTGCGGCGCTGGCCAGCACGAGAGCGGTGGCACGGCGGTAGGCGATCCGGTCGAGGATGGCCTGCGCCCGGGCACGTAGCCGATTGTGATCGATCCCGCCGGGAGGCTGGTGGAGGATCGCGACGAAGGGGATTACCGGCGACTGTAGGCCCAGCTGGGGTGCGAGAAAGGCGGCGGCGATGCTGTCCAGAACGACAACGTCGGTGCCCGGCGAGCAGGCTTGCCGCAGCACAGCGCCGGAGCGGGCCACTGGTAACGGGAACGGCCACGCGGGGAAGGACACGAACCGCACCTGCGCACCGTGCGACGGGGCCGCCTCAGCCATCCGGCGGTGGTAGAGGTAGCCGCCAGTCAGTTGCGCGGGATCACCGAGCGTGACAAAGGAGGCGGACAGCATGCGGGTCGTCCATGTCGCACCGACACCGTTCGGTCAGGAGGGCTTGTTCGGCGGCGGGGAACGCTACCCGCTCGAGCTCGCCCGTGCACTCGCGGCCGAGGTTCACTGCGAGCTAGTGACGTTCGGTCAACGGCCGCGCCTGGTCATCGATCCAGACGGGTTGCAGGTGCGTGTCCTGCGCACGCTGGCCTACCTGCCGCGTCATCCCGCCCACCCGGTGGCACCGGGCCTGCCGGCAGCGCTTGGCAACGCCGACATAGTGCATACCCACCATCTGCGGAGTACACCGAGTCGCCTTGCCGCGGTCACCGCCCGGGTGTCGGGGCAGCGGCTGGCGGTGACCGACCACGGCTTGGGCGGTGGCGGCTGGGCCGGACTACTGCCCCGCCTGTTCGACCGATTCCTGACCGTGTCCCGGCACTCCGCGCTGACGCTAGGTGCGCCGCCGGAGCGGACGACGGTGATCTACGGGGGTGCTGACCCGCGCCGGTTCCATCCCGAGGGCAGCGATCGGCGGGACGGGGTGCTTTTCGTCGGCCGGCTGACCCCGCACAAGGGCGTCGACCTGCTCATCCGGGCGCTACCGGCTGGCGCCGAGCTGATCTGTGTCGGAACCACCGGTCACGACCCCCGGCCCCCCGAAAGCGGCTACGGCGATCTACTGCGCCGGCTCGCCGCTGCGCGTCCGGTGACGTTCACCGGTGAGGTCCCAGACCAGCAACTTCCGGTGCTGTACCGCCGCGCCCAGGTGATGGTGCTGCCGTCGGTGCACGTGACCTGCTACGGCCGCCTCGTCGGGATCTCCGAGCTACTCGGCCTGTCGGTACTCGAGGCGATGGCGAGCGGCACACCGGTGGTATGCAGCCGACTCGGTGGACTACCCGAGGTAGTCCAAGATGGCGAGACCGGATTCCTTGTGACGCCAGGCGATGTTGATGAACTGCACGACCGGATTGCGACGCTGCTCGGGGATCCGAAACGGGCGGCGCAGATGGGCCGCCGCGGGCGCGAGCTGGTGCTCGAACGGTTCACCTGGCAGGCGTGCGCGGCCCGTTGCCTCGCGGTGTATCAAGACCTGCTGCACCGCTAGGCCGACCCACGACCGGTGGCCAGCGGCGCCCGATGCCAGTCTGGCGTGCACCCAGCCGGCGAACACCTCGACCGTGACGGCCTCTGTCCCCTCCGGCCGGATCCGCTCCAGGTCCTGCCCATCGACCTCAGCGATGATCTCAGCCAGGGCTTTCTCGAGCACGTCTAGGTCACACACCATGCCCGCTCATCGAGCTCCCGGCGTTCGACGATGACCTTGACCCGGTAGTCGTGGGCGTGCAGTTCGCTCTCAGGACTGGATAAGCCGGGCATGATGTGAAATGCGCGCACCCGGCGCGCGGTACCGACCTCATGCACGCTGTTCATAGCATGGCTGCCGGTAGCTGAGGGCAGCGTGCAGCAGGCCTGGCTCGCCGCGATCGACGGTGGCATAGGCCAGCGCTGCATCCTCGAAAGGGAATACGTGGGTAGCGAGGACCTGCACCGGCAGCTCCTCGAGCAGTCGGCGGGCGGCGGCCCGGCGCCGGTCGCGGGTCCAAGCCGCACCCAGCCGGGCGGGAATCGTGCTGACCTGGGTGCTGCGGATGGTGAGGCGCCGCCGGTGGAACTGGCCGCCCAGGGGCAAGCTGACCGATCGCGTGCCATACCAGGAGGCGACCAGCACGGTGCCCTCGTGCGCCAGCAGCGGTAGGGCGGCCACGAGCGCGGCCGGGTCGCCGCTCACCTCGATCACAAGTGGTACCCCGTCACCGTCGGTCTCCGCGAGTACGACCTGCTCAAGGTGATCAGGGGAAATCGCTGCGATCCCAGCCTCCGCCGCCACCTCCCGCCGCCATGACCGAAGCTCGGCGGCGACCACCCGTGCCCCGGCCCGCAGCAGCAGCGCCGCGGTGAGGACGCCCACCGCGCCAAGGCCGACGACGACCACTGGCTGCTCCAGCACATTGCCCGCGTCAAGCGTAACCTGCAGCGCGGTCTCGATCAGTGGGAAGAGCGTGCCCAGCCGGGGATCGACAGCCCCGAGCGGGATGGCCTCCGCGGCGTCGACCACGAACAAGTCCTGATGCGGGTGAAACGCGAAGACAATGCTCCCCACTGCAATTGCCCCCTGGGAAACCTCGACGCGTCCAACGCAGCTGTAACCATAGTGAAATGGGTAACCGAACCGGCCCGACAGCGCGGGAATCGACGAGTCGAGCGGGAGCTGCGGGTCGATTTCGGCGCGGTAGGCAAGCATCTCCGTGCCAGCGCTGATCCCGGAGTACAGCGTGCGCACCAGCAGCTGCCCATCGCCGGGCTCGGGTACCTCATGCTCGTGCACCTCCACCCGTCGGGGGGCGACGAACGTCACGGCGCGTCCCTGCACGTCCCCGCTCCTCTCACGTCCCAGCTTGCTGGCGGTGGCAGCCCGTCGTTTAGTCGTGAAGGCTTACTTTAGGTGCGGGAGAGGGGTCCTGGGTGGATGGTGTGCGGGAGGTGGCCCGGGTGGTGCTGCCGACGCAGTTCGGGGAGTTTCAGGCCAGGGCCTTTGAGGTTTCCTCGGGGCTGGTCTACCTCGGGCTGGTCAAGGGCGATGTGAGCGCGGCTGGGGTGCTGACCCGGGTGCATTCGGAGTGCCTGACCGGGGACGTGCTGGGTTCGTTGCGCTGCGACTGCGGGGTCCAGCTTCGTTTGGCGCTGCGCAGGATCGCGATCGAACAGCGCGGGCTGCTGCTGTATGTCACCGGGCACGAGGGGCGCGGGGTGGGTCTGGTCAACAAGCTGCGGGCCTACATCGAGCAGGATGGTGGCGCTGACACATTGGAGGCCAATGTGCGGCTTGGGCTTCCCATCGATGGCCGGCGCTATGACGATGCTGCGGCGGTACTGCACGCTGTCGGCGTCGGCTCGGTGCGGCTGTTGACCAACAATCCGGACAAGGTGCGCGGGCTGCGCGAGGCGGGCATCACGGTGGAGCGGATGGAGCCGCTGCAGACGGCGGCGCACCAGCGCAACGTGGGCTACCTGCGCACCAAAAAGCGGCGGTTACACCACGTCGAGCCCGCTGGTGAGGCGTTGGGCAGTGCACCGTCGGCGCCGCCGGATGCCATCGGTCTGCTCGGTGATGTACAACCGCTGGCTGACCGCCCTTATCTGGTGGTGAAGTACACCCAGTCCCTGGACGGTCGGATCGCGACTGCCACTGGTGACTCGGAATGGATCAGCGGTGACGACCAGCGCAGCGTCTCACACGCCCTGAGGGCGGCCTGTGATTCGGTCATGGTGGGGGTGGGCACGGTGCTGCGCGATGACCCGCGGCTGACCGTGCGCCTGGTGCCTGGCGCGTCGCCGCTGCGGGTGGTCCTCGATTCCACGCTGCGAATCCCGTCCACGGCGCTGGTGCTCAACGGGGATCCAGTCACCGTGGTGTTCACCACCGACCGAGCCGCCCACAGCGATCGGGAGCGGCTGCGGGCGCTGGGGGTCAGTGTCCAGGTGGTGGCGGGCAGTCCGGCCGGAGTGGACCTGCCCGCGGCGCTGCGGGTGCTGCGGGAGCTGGGCGTACGGACGTTGCTCGTTGAGGGCGGCGCAACGATGATCACCTCACTGCTCGGCGATCGACTGGTCGACCGCCTCATCGTCGGCACCACCCCGACGATCCTGGGCGCCGGGACCGAGGCAGTGGGCGACCTCGGAATCGCCCGCCTGACCCAAGGCATCACGCTGCGCAACAGATGCATGCACGTCACCGCCTATGACGTCATCACCGCCTGGGACGTTGCCTAACACCTGCCGGCCGAGCCGAGTTCAGCAACAGTCAGCGGCAGGCCAGGGTCAGCGGACAAGACAATGTCCTGGACGCCGTACTCCTGAAGCAGCCTCACCTCGCCCAACCGGCCCGGTTGCAACCGCTGCAGCCGACCCGGCTGGGGAACATAGCAGCGGTAGCCCAGCTCAGTGCACAGCCCTGCGAGCAGCCGGCGCAACCGCGTTGTACCCGGCAAAACCTCGATGACCACAG
>DASVWA010000157.1:0-2579 GCA_036389855.1 Pseudonocardiaceae bacterium | reverse complement strand
CCGACGTCGACTTCACCAATCTGACCACGCCGCCTTCTCCTGAGCACTGGTTCGGCACCAACGGTACTGGCAACGACACCTTCGCCCAGGCCGTGCACGGCCTGCAGCGGTCGCTGGCCATCGCGGTGACAGTGTCGCTGCTGACCACGGTCATCTCGGCGTTCGCCGGTGCGGCCGCGGCCTACTTCAGAGGTACGGCGGAGAAGCTCATCCTCGGGATTGTGCATTTCCTGCTGGTCGTGCCGTCGTTCCTGATCCTGGCGCTGGTCTCGCAGAGCGCTGGCGGCGACTGGAAGGTGCTCATCCTCGCGCTGACCGTCTTCGGCTGGATGCTCAGCGCACGCGTGGTGTGGTCGCTGGCGGCGTCTCTGCGCGAGCGGGAGTACGTCCAGGCCGCCCGGTTCATGGGTGTCGGCTCGGTCCGCGTGGTGCTGCGCCACCTGATCCCCAACATCGGCTCGCTGTTGATCGTGTCGTTCACCCTCGGGGTGGTCGCGACCGTGCAGGCCGAGACCGCGCTGTCGTTCGTCGGCTTCGGAGTCCAGCTGCCTGACGTCTCGCTGGGCACGATGCTCAGCGACGGGGCCAATACGATCACCAGCGCCCCGTGGTTGTTCTACTTCCCGGCCGGCCTGGTCACGCTACTGACCGTCTCGATGGCGCTGATCGGTGACGGGCTGCGTGACGCGCTGGACCCGACGTCCCAGTCCGGGGGGCGAGCGTGACCGAACCGGTGCTCGCCGTCCGCGACCTGCGGGTGTCCTTTCCCTCCGAGGCCGGCCGGGTGGACGCGGTGCGCGGCGTTGACTTCGACCTGTACCCCGGCCGGACGCTCGGGATCGTCGGCGAGTCGGGTTCGGGAAAGTCGGTCACCTCGATGGCGGTGATGGGGCTGCTTCCGGACTACGCGGCGGTGTCCGGATCGGTAACCCTGGGCGGCCGCGAGCTGCTGGAGCTCGACGACCGGACAATGTCAGAGATCCGCGGCCGGGAGCTCGGCATGATCTTCCAGGACCCGCTGTCGTCGTTGACCCCGATCTTCACGGTGGGCCGCCAGATCGTCGAGGCGCTGCAGGTGCATCAGGACCTGGACCGCGACGTGGCCTGGAAGCGGGCGGTGGAGCTGCTCGACCTGGTCGGTATCCCGAACGCCTCGGTGCGGGCGCGGTCGTTCCCGCACGAGTTCTCCGGAGGCATGCGCCAACGGGTGGTGATCGCGATGGCGATCGCCAACGACCCGAGGGTCATCGTCGCCGACGAGCCGACGACCGCCCTGGACGTCACGGTTCAGGCGCAGGTCCTGGAGGTCCTCAAGCTCGCCCAAGCTGAGACCGGGGCGGCGCTGATCATGATCACGCACGACCTCGGCGTGGTGGCCGGCGCCGCCGACGAAGTGATGGTGATGTACGCCGGACGACCGGTGGAGAAGGCACCGGTCGACGAGCTGTTCGGCCGCCCCCGGATGCCCTACACGATCGGCCTGCTCGGCGCGGTGCCCCGGGTGGACACCGCCGAGCGGGCACCGCTGGTGCCGATCCAGGGCAATCCGCCGCTGCTGGTCAACCAACCGCCCGGCTGCCCATTCGTCCCGCGCTGCCCGATCTCCATCCCTGAGTGCACCGACCGGGAGCCCGCGCTGGCCCCGGTGCCGACGCATGCCGACCACAGCGCGGCGTGCATCCGGGCCCATCAGATCGAGGACGGTCGGATCGAGGGCGCACCCGTGTACCCGCTTCCCACGGCACCCGACGCGCCGGCGGGCGCGCTGCCTCGCGAGCAGCGCCCGCCCGTGCTCGAACTGGACAGGCTGAGCAAGACGTTCCCGGTGCTCAAGGGTGCCCTGCTGAAACGCCGGGTGGGTTGGGTGTACGCGGTGTCCGACGTCGACCTGGACATCCGCGAGGGCGAGACACTCGGGCTGGTCGGCGAGTCGGGATGCGGCAAGACAACGACCCTGATCGAGATCATGAACCTGCGCCCGCCGGAGCACGGCGGCATTCGGGTCGGCGGCGTCGACGTCGAGAGCCTGCGCGGCCGGGGGGTGGAACGCGAGCTGCGCCGGCGGCTGCAGATGGTGTTCCAGGACCCGATGGGCGCGCTGGACCCGCGGCTGACGGTCTTCGACATCCTGGCCGAGCCGCTGCGGGCGGTCGGCGAGAAGGACCGGTCCGTGATCGACAACCGGGTCGACGAGCTGATGGCGCTGGTCGGGCTCGACCCCGAGCACAGCGACCGCTTTCCGACCGCGTTCTCCGGCGGGCAACGTCAGCGCATCGGGATCGCCCGCGCCCTAGCCACCAACCCGTCGCTGGTCGTGCTGGACGAACCGGTCTCCGCGCTGGACGTCTCGATCCAGGCCGGCGTGATCAACCTGCTGAACGAGCTGAAGGCTAAGCTCGGGCTGTCCTACCTGTTTGTGTCCCACGATCTGTCAGTGGTGCGGCACATTGCCGACCGGGTGGCGGTGATGTACCTGGGGCGGATCGTCGAGATCGGGGCGGTGGACCAGGTGTTCGACCACCCCCAGCACCCGTACACCGAGGCCCTGCTCTCGGCGATCCCGGTGCCTGACCCGCAGG
>DASVWA010000156.1:0-19552 GCA_036389855.1 Pseudonocardiaceae bacterium | reverse complement strand
TCCGCCCGCAAGATCCGCTCGGCGGTCACCGACACCGGACGGGAGATCCATTACGACCCGGTCGCCAAGGCCGGCGTCTCGAACCTGTTGGTGATCTACTCGGCGATGTCCGGACGCCCCATCGACGATCTCGTGGCAGCCTATGCCGGCGAGGGCTACGGGAAGCTGAAGTCTGACGTCGCCGAGGTGCTCGCCGACTTCGTCACGCCGCTGCGCCAGCAGGTGGCCGGCTACCTCGATGACCCAGCCGAGCTGGACAAGCTGCTGGTCCGCGGTGCCGAGCGGGCTCGCGAGGTCGCCGGCCAGACCGTGCGGCAGGTATACGACCGGGTGGGCTTCCTGCCGGCGGGGGGCTGAACAGGGGTCCTCCGAGGTCAGGGTTTACCCCGATGCCGCTGCATCCTGACGGGTATGAACTGAGGTCAGCAGGTAAATCCGCCCCCGCTGAGGAGACCGCCATGCAGACCCTGATCAAAGTGCTCGGGATCATCGCGTTGATCTGGATCGGGTTCGTGGTGCTGGGCTGGGTGCTGGGTGCCGTGTTCGAACTGCTGTTCTGGGCGCTGGTGATCGGTGCCGGGGTGTTCATCGGTTCCGCTGCCTACGCTGCGGTGAAGGGCAAGTCGGACCGCCACGCCCTCAAGCAGTAATCACGCCGAACCCTTGAGCACCCGCCGGATGAGGTGCATCGCGACGGTCACCGATCGGTCGCGGATCTCGCCACGATCACCGGGGAGCACCGGGTCGCTGGCCAGGGCCGCGCCGTCGCTGGTCGTCACGCAGATGCAGACGTAGCCAACCGGTTTGGCCTCGGTGCCGCCGCCCGGACCGGCCACCCCGGTGATGCCGCAGCCGATGTCGGCACCGAAGCGCCGCCGCGCTCCCTCGGCCATGGCCTGGGCTACCTCCGGTGACACCGCCCCGCGCTGCTCGATGAGCTGCACCGGCACGCCGAGCAACTCGCTCTTGACGGTATTGGAGTAGGCCACCACGCCACCGACAACGTAGTCCGATGAACCCGGCCGCTCCGTGAGTCGAGCGGCCAGCAGGCCACCGGTGCACGACTCCCCGAGCCCGATGCGTCGCCCTTGCAGCAAATCGGCCAGTTGGTCGTCCAGCGAGGTGCCGTCGGTCGAGAACAGGTACTGAGAATGCCGGCTGCGGATCTCCTCGATCAGCGCATCCCGGACTGCCTCGGCCCCCGGCCGATGCCGGATGTCGATTTCCAGTTCGGCTCGGCGCAGGCAGGTGGTGATCTCCAGCGGGGCCAGGTCCAGCGTCGCGCTCACCTCGCGCAGCGTCGCCGCGATCTCCGACTCAGGCAACCCGAACAGCCGCAGCCGCGCTGACTCGAACGGTCGGGTGCGCGCCAGCACCGCCCTGGCAGCGGAGGTGGACAGCGCCGCAGGCCACATCCCCTGCAACTCGCGGGGCGGGCCGGGCAGCACGATCACCGTCGGGCCTGCGGGTACGGGGATGACCAGCCCGGGTGCCGTCCCTACCGGGTCGAGCGGCTCGGCGCCGCGGGGCACCATCGCCTGCTTGCGGTTCGCCGCCCGCAGCGCTTCCGGGCTGAAGTGCGACAGGTGGCGGAATCGGGCCAGGATGGCGGCGATCTGCTGCTCCATCGCCTCGTCGAGCTCCAGCGGCACTCCGGCGAACCCGGCGACCACCTCGGCGGTCAGGTCGTCGGCGGTCGGGCCGAGTCCACCGCTGGTGACGATCAAGTCCACGCCCTGGTCGGCGAGGAATCGCAACGCCGCTGCCAGATCCTGTGCCCGGTCTCCCACGCACAGCAGGTGGGCCACCTCGACGCCCAGCTGGCCGAGCTGCTGCGCCAACCATGGGCCGTTGCGGTCGGTGAGCTGCCCAGTGAGCAGCTCCGTGCCGGTGACCACGATCCCCGCGCGGACGTCCGCGTCGCCGTTACTCACGAGACGGCACGCTAGCGCGCAGGCATGCTTGGTCGGTGGGAGGCCACGATGAGACTCAGGCGGACCACTGGTGCTGCCCCACAAGATGCGGGTGCAACAAGACCTGCTCGCAGGGTCGAGTCATCAGCACCGAGACCTGCTCGCAGGGTCGAGTCGTCAGCACCGAGACCTGCTCGCAGGGTCGAGTCGTCAGCACCGACGCTGATCGGCGTGGATGACGTCAAGACCCCGCCCTGGGCGCAGGTGATGGAAACGGTGGTCGGCACGGGTATCGGCCGGACGTTGCGGGCTGCCCCGGCGGCACTGCGCGTGGTAGTGCGCCTGGCGTGGCAGACCTCGCCGCGGTTAACGTTGCTCGCCGCGGCTGTCGAGCTGGTCGCCGGCTGCGCGACGGCGTTCGGGTTGCTGGCCACGGCGAACGTGTTGACCGAGCTGCTGGCGCAGGGACCGACTCCGCAGCGAGTGGTGGCGGCGTTACCCGCACTGGTGTTGGTGATGGCCTCCTTTGCCGCACGGGGGCTGCTGGACGCGGCGGTGGGCGCGGTGCAGGCGGTGCTGGCTCCGCGGGTAGAGCTGCGTGCCCAGAATGAACTGCATGCGGCGGTGATCGGCGCGGAACTGATCGCGTTCGACGATGCGGATTTCGTGGAGTTGGTGCGCCGGACGTCGGCGCAGGGCATCAGAAGTGTGCGATACGGGGTTGGCGATGTCGGGAGCCTGCTCAGTTCGGCGATCTCGCTGATCGCCGCGATCGTCACCGCGGGCCTGCTCAATCCCGTGCTGGCGCCGGTGGTGCTGTTTGCCGCAGTGCCCAATGGTTGGGCCAACGTGCGGGCGGCACTGATGTCCTACGAATCGTATGTGCGGACGGTCTCGCGCATGCGGCGGCTGGGAATCACCAGCGATATGATCATCAGCCGGTCCGAGGCGGCCGAGGTACGCGCCTTCACCACCCAGGACACCTTGCTGGGCGAGCACCGTCGCATCGGATCCCAGCTCGCCGCGGAGGCCGTCGGAGTCGAACACCGCAAGACCGGGATACGGCTGATCGGCCGGGGCCTGGCCGGGGTGGGCACGGCGCTGGCCTACGGCGTGCTCGGTCTGCTGCTCTACGCCGGGGGGATGCCGCTGGCGTTGGCCGGGGCGGCAGCAGTCGCGATGCGCACGGCTAGCTCGGCGGTGTCCAACACGGTATTCGCCGCCAACCGGCTCTTCGAGCACAGCTTCTACCTTGACATGCTGACCTGCTGCCTGACCCAGGCACGCAGCCAGCACCGGGCCACTGCCGGGCTGCGGCTGCCCCGCGACCCCCAGCTCATCGAGTTGGACAACGTGTCCTTCAACTATCCCGGCAAAGACGAACCTGCCCTGCATCAGGTCAATGTGACTATCCACCGCGGGCAGGTCGTGGCTTTGGTGGGGGAGAACGGCTCGGGCAAGTCCACTCTCGCCAAGGTGATCACTGGGCTTTACCTGCCTGATCTAGGACGGGTGACCTGGGACGGGGTCGACATCGCCAAGGTCGACCAGCGTGAGTTGCACTCCCGGGTCGCCGTCGTCCTGCAGGACCCCGTGGAGTGGCCAATGACCGCCGAGAACAACATTCGCATCGGCCGGTTGGAGCGTCCTGACCCCGACGGCAGCGTGCTCGCCGCCGCGGCCGCCGACTCCGGCGCCGATGCCGTCATCGCCGAGCTACCCGATGGCTGGGCCAGCGTGCTGTCTCGGGAGTTCCAGAACGGGTGCGACTTATCGGGCGGGCAGTGGCAGCGGATCAGCGTGGCCCGCGGTCTGTACCGCGACGCGCCGCTACTCGTCGCCGACGAACCCACCGCCGCGATGGACGCTCGTGCCGAGCACGCCGTGTTCAGGTCCTTGCAGGCGCTGCGCCACGTGGGCGGCCCAGCAGACAACACGGCAGGCAACGGTGACAGCCCGGGAGCTACCCGGACGACGGTGCTGATCACCCATCGGCTGGCCAATATCAGGCACGCCGACCAGATCATCGTCCTGGATCACGGCCGCATCACCGAGCAGGGCACCCATGGCGAGCTGATGGCCCGCGGCGGCGGGTACGCCGAGCTGTTCACCCTGCAGGCCCAGGCTTATCTCGGTGGCGCCGGCGAGCTCAGCCGGCTGGGCTAGTCGCCCCGGCGGCGCTGACGGGCCACCAGGCCACCGAGCACGGCGAGCACGATGACCGCCACGCCGATCCACAGCGCCACCGGGATCAGCCCACCGGCGCCATGGGGTCTGCCGATCCGGTCGTGGGAAGCAGCCGGTGGGAACCCCGGGAGTCCTGATGTCGGTGCCGGCCCTGCGGTCTCCAGCGGGGCAGCCTCGTCCACCAGCTGCCCGACCGGGTGGCCGGGCGCCAGCGCGAACCCGTAGTTGAGCAAACGGGCTGCCTGTTCCCACATCGGTACCGGTCGCTGCTCGCCCCGCATCAATATCACGATCAGGCGCCGCCCACCGCGCTGTGCGGCGTCGACCTGGGTGTGCCGAGCGTCATTGGTGAACCCGGTCTTGCCGCCCAGAGCGCCGGGATAGTTCCTGAGCAGTTTGTTGTCATTGCTGAGCACGAAACCTGGCCGCTCACCAAAACCCGGGAAGCTCACCTGCCGGGTGCTCAGCAACTCGGTGAGCAGCGGGCGGTTGAGCACCTCGCGGAACACCAGCGCCAGGTCGTAGGCCGAGGTGCTCATGCCTGGACCGTCCAGCCCCGAGGGGGTGGCGGCTCGGGTATCCAGCGCGCCCAGCGCGGCCGCCAGCTTGTTCATCTTCTCGACCGTCTCAGCGACCCCGCCCAGCTGCCCGGCCAGGGCGTGCGCGGTGTCGTTACCGGAGACCAGCAGCAGGCCGGTGAGCAGCTGGCGGACGGTGTAGCGGCCGCCCGGTCCAAGGCCCGCCTTGCTGCCCTCCTGGTCGGCATCGGCGTGCGTGGCGACGACGACCCGGTCCAGCGGGAGCTGCTGCGCAGCCAGCAGGGCGGTCAGCAGTTTGATCGTTGATGCCGGGCGGTGGCGGGCATGGGGGCTCCTGGCGGCGAGCACCTCTCCGGAGTCGGCGTCGGCCACCAGCCAGGATGTCGCGCTGATTCCCGCCGGCGGGAGGGGGGCGTTGACCGGCAACACCAAACCGCACACGCCCATCAAAGGGCCGCCCACTGGGCGGTTCGGAACCGACATCGGTGGTGGCGCCGGGGCGCCCGGAGCGGGGACCTCGGAGAGATCGACCGGCGGGGGCGGGGTGATCTGCTGTGGGCACCCCCCGGCGGCCGAGGAGGTCGCGGCGGGTTGGGCGGTTCCGGGTACCGCACCGAGCAGGATCGTTACGCCGAGGGCAGCGATCAGAACCGCCACCGCCCGGGACCGGATCATGCGCACCGGGCGGCCGTCAGGTGCGGGTGCGCTGCCGTCAGGACGTCGCCACGGCGTCGGAGTCCATGTCGTCCTTGGATCTTGCCGTCTTGGCGGCGCCGTTGCGGACCCGGCGCTGGGCCGGTCGAGGAGGTGGCGGTGGCGCGGTGTTCAACGGAGTCGGCGTACCGCCCATGATGATCTCAGCGAAGGTGGCCATTGCCTCGTCGAGCTGGGCGGTGTAGCGCACCTCGGATTCTTCGTTCGCCTGCCGGACCAAGCCGGCGATCGAGTCGGCGTCGGGACGGTATGCCAGCGCGCCGTCCAACTTCCCCAGGCGTTCGGTAACGGAGCTGATCCGGCCACCGACTCCCTCGTCCACCGACTCCAGCCGGGCCGACAGGGCATCCAGCCGCTGGGTGACCGACTCCACCGCCGTGGACAGCGACTCGGCCGTCTCACCTGCACCCTGCTGCACCCCGTCGAGGCGTTCGCTCATGCCCTTGTCAACCTCGTCCAGCCGGCCTCGCAAACCCAACTCGGCGGCATCGATCCGGTCCCGCACCGGCTGGTGCACGGCGGCGGGCAGCTCCGCAAGGCTGACATCTTGCCGGTCGAGGTGGTGGTCCAAGTCCTCGATCCGCTTGTGCAGCCCAGCGATCCGCTCTTCCAAGCCGTCCATCCGGCCGGAGAAACCTTCGAACCGGCCCGTCACACCATCGAGCCGTTCGCCGAGCTCAGCGAAGGGCTTGGCCAGCTTGTCCACGATCGACTCGACAGCGCGGGACAGCGCGGTGAGAGCGTTGTCCTGAGATTCCAGTCTTGACAGTGCCTCATCGATCCGTTCGGCGAGCACGCTGACCTCGGTGCGGTCGGGCATTTCCGAGAGCCGCTTGCGAACCGAACCCAGCGACTCCAGGGGAGCCAGCCGGGCGTGGATCTCGTCCAGCGCGTCGAAGATCTGCTGCTGCTCGCTGTCGCGGATCTCGGCGGCACGCACCAGCATGCTGCGCATCCGATCGAAGGACTGCGTTGCGGGGCTATTGCTGTAATTGCTCACAGGCGTGGGCTTTCGGTGAGGAGAATGCGCCGACACGGTAGGGCGCGCATCTTAGCCATCTCGGCAGCCGTTGCGACAATCGGGCGACGCCTGACGTAGCTCAACGGACGTTCAGCCGATCTTCAAAAACGCCCACCAGGGCCTGCCAGGCTGCCACCTCGGCGTCAAAGGGAGGGCTGGGCGCAAGCCGCGTCGGGTCTGGCCGTAGCAGGAAGGAGACCAACCAGCCCAGCGGCTCAGAACCGGCCAGCGCCTTGTCCGCGGCGTCTGATCCGGCCCATTGTTCGGCATCGGTGATCAATTCCACGGCAAGCTCGAGCTGGCTCGGGTCGACGGTTTCCGGACCACCGGCGAGATCGTCGGCCAGGCCGGCGAGCACGTAGCTGTTACCGTCGTCGACTGCCACCTCGAGCTCGCCGGCATGCGCCTGTTTGGTCACCTGCGCCCAGGTGGACACCTCGTCGAGGTCGTGGCCCTTGGGGTTGCCGGCGAGGTACCGGGCCAGCGAGCGCGGCGAGGAGAAGGCCTCGATACGCCCGCCGCGGCCGAGGAAGACCGGTGCGTCGTCGAGGTAGCACCGGAGCGTGTAGTGATCGCCCAGATCGCTGATGATCCGGATCGGGTCGATGCCGACCTCTGCCCAGAACGCCAGCGCTGGGTTCGGCGCGGCTGGGACTTCGGCAGCCACCTTTTCTGTAGCCGTTTTGTCTGTTTCGTCTGTGGTCGCCTCGGCCTCGGTGAGTTCGGTCTGTGCCTCGGCCAGCGCCGCCGCATCGACGTCGGGCGTGCGGACCACTCCATCGACCGTATCGAGGACGTCGTCCCAGCGCTGTGCGATCACGGCGCACAGCGCCTGCCACCGTCGCTCGCCCTCCCGGCCGCCGAAAGCAAGCGTGCCACCCGCGAGCATGCCGAACTCCGGGGTGGAGTCGAGTACGTCAGCCACAACATCTAGGCCGCATACCTCGGCCAGCGAACGCACGATCGCCACCACCTCGGCGAGTTCATCCAGCACCCAGGTGTCCGGTGGCTGGGCGACGAGCTCGGGCACTCCAACCAGGTCATAACGGTGGGACTCAGCGGGCTTAAGGTCCACCGCGGGCAACCGCGGCACCAACGACCAGGCCGGATGATCGACGAGGTCATGGTGAGGTGCAGTACGCACGAAACCGGCCAGCGCTGCGACGTCGGGGAAGGCGAAGAGATCCTCGCCGTCGCCGAGAAACGCCTCCCATTCCTCACTGTCCTCCCGCCAGCGAGGGGCCCACAGCGTCACCAGGTCCCCGGCGGTCAGGGAGAGCTCGATCGGCACGATGTCCGCAGCCATGCGCGGCAGCGTAGTGCTCGTGAGTGCGTAACAGTGTTCCAGCACCGAATCGCACTCACGAGCGCGCAGCGTCCCTGCGCCAGCCGTCGAGGTTGGCGCGGATCGCGGCCTCGAACACCGCAGCGGGTGCCCCGGCTTGAGGTGGCATCGCGCACCCCAGTTCCAGTGACACCAGGCCGTGTACGTTGCCCCACAGCGCGGTGGCGATCAGGTAGGGGTCGGCCTCGCGCAGCAGGCCCACCGCAACCGCCCTGCGGACTGTGTCGAGCAGCGGAGTGAAAGTGGCCTCGGCGTGGGAATAGTCCTCCGGGGCCGGCTCGAAGCCGGGCACCGGCGAACCGAACATCACCGCGTACAGGTGCGGGTCGGCCAGTGCGCTGGTCCGGTAGGCGTGGCCGAGGGCGAGGAGGTCGGCCAGCGGGTCATCCGACGGGGTCACCCTGTCCAGGTGGGATGCAAACCTGGTGAACGCCTCGATGAACAAACCCCGAAGGATCCCGGCCTTCCCGCCGAACAGCGCATACACCGCGCTGGTCGAGGTGCCGGCCGCAGCGGCGAGCCGGCGCAGGCTCAGCGCGTCCGGGCCCTCAGAGGTGAGCAACGCACCTGCGGTATCGAGCAGCCGGATCCGCAGGGCATCGTCGTGCAGTTTCGGTCGTGGCACTTGACCAGCGTATCGCAACACTGTTTTATAACAGCGTTTGAAATGCTGAGGAGTACCCTCTTGAGCCGTACGCCTGATGGCAACGAATCCTTTGGGATCCGCTCACCGGGTGGTCGCTGCTATCGAGCGGCCACCAAAGAAGTTGATTGACGCCGCGTGACCGGCTAGCTGCCGCAGCCTGCCCGGCACATCCTCCGCCGCAGCCGCCGTAGTGGGAGACCGGTGACGTGTCCGCCGGCGTTGGGATTTCAGCTCCACGCACCGGCACGCGGCGCTTCACTCCTGCCAGCTGCCGTAGGCATACCAGGGCGGGCGTCGTGAGGTCGTAACGGCATCGCGCAGTTGCCGTCCTGACGGGCCAAACAGCAGGGTGAGTAGCAGCCGGTCGGAGCGGTTAGCTTCCACCTGGTCTGGGCCCATCGCCGACTCGGGTTGGTGGTGCAGGAATCGCCCGCACACCAGGTCGCAGAACGCCGCGTAGTCGTAGGTATGCACAAACCCGTGCCACAGGTCGTCGACCGACCGCGACGGCATCGCCAGACGCACGAGAGCCGGCGGGTCAGGATCCGGAACCACTGCTAGCTACCAACAATGCGCGTCATTTCTGCACTGTGCACCGTCAGGTTCGGCTCATCAGCTCCCGCAGTAGCGTGCCCATCCGCGCCGTGGCGCTGTGGGCGGTGGCGAGCATCTCCCGGTGGTCCAGCACCGCCCCGTCAAGGCCGGCGGCGAGGTTGGTGACCAGCGAGATTCCCAGCACCTCGGTGCCCTCAGCCCGGGCCGCGATGGCTTCCAGCACGGTGGACATCCCGACCAGGTCAGCTCCCAGCATGCGCAACATGCGAATCTCGGCTGGAGTTTCGAGGTGGGGGCCAGACACCCCCGCGTAGACGCCCTCCACCAAGTTCGGGTCGATCTCACGGGCCAGCGAGCGCAGCCGGGAGGAGTAGGTGTTGGTGAGATCGACGAACTGCGGGCCGACGAGTGGGGAGGCTGCGGTGAGGTTGAGGTGATCAGAGATCAGCACTGGTTGCCCGACCTCGAGCCTCTCGGCGATAGCACCGGCGGCATTGGTGAGCACCACTATCCGGACGCCCGCCGCGCAGGCGGTGCGCACCCCATGCACCACCTTGGCCAAGCCATGACCCTCGTAGCCGTGCGTGCGCCCGAGCAGCACCAGGACGCGCCGGCCGTCCAGCGGCACCGACCGGACCGTCCCCACCTGATCGGCAACCTGAGGTTCGGCGAATCCGGGTAGCGCGGTGTACGGGATTTCGACGGCGGGGGTACCGAGCGCGTCGGCCGCTGGACGCCAGCCACTGCCCAGCACCACGGCGATGTCATGCGTGGATACCCCGCTACGTAGGGCGAGGAGGGCTGCTGCTTGCTCAGCGACCTGCGTCTGATCAGTCACGACCGCCAAGCCTATGGTTCAGACTTCCAGGACGAACCTTGCCGCCACCGGCTCGAACAGCTTCGTGCGTCCCGCGCCCTCTCGCTCGGTCGGGACGGTGACCGACAGCACCCACAAATCCGCCTGGGCAGGTACCAGCCGCAAATAGGTGGTCCTACGCAACTCGCCGCCCTCCTGGGTGCGGAAGGTGGCATCGATCGCTCCGGTGGACATCTTCTGCCGCTGAGTCTCGACGAGTTCGGGCACGCTCTGGGCGAGCGTGCGCAGGTGGAGGGAAAGGTACTGATCTGCGACCTCGCTAGGCAGCACGCCGGTGACCCGCTCCACGGCGATGACCTCCGAGCCGTCCGGAGAGACGAAACGCATGACGGTGCTCGAGTTGTTGCCGAGCGCCCGTTGCTCGCGGAACTCCACCCAGTCCTGCGGCACGCTGATGGCGAACCGGGCTGGCCGCGAGCCGTCGGCCTGGGCCACCTGCACCACTCGGGGGGCCAGCACGGCGTCGTCGGTGCGGGAACCTAATACGGCGGGGGCCTCCAGGGAGGGCAGGGCGGGCCTACCGGCAGCCGCTCGGGTGAGGGCGAAAGCAGTAGTTGCGGCACCGAGGAACAGCAGTACCGCCAACGTCCACAGCAGCACTCGGCGTCCGGCGCCGGTGCTCTGGACTCGGTGTGCCGCCGCCGGGGACTTGCTGGTGGACGCGCCGGTGAAGGGCAGCGGGCCCGGATCAGCAGCGAGCTGCCCGGTCCGTCGGCGCGATGTTTCGACTGCTTGCTGGATGCTGTGAGGCGCGCTCGTTAGGGGCTTTTCGGGGCTGGTGGTAGGGGCGCTCGTTGCGGCGCGGGCAGGATGCAGGGCGAGCTTGAGGTCCGTTGGCTCAGGGGGGGCGCCGAGCAGCTGGCGCACCTGCGACAGCGGCATCCGGTGCGCTGGTTCTTTGGTCATCAACCCGCTGATCACTTCTGCGAGCGGTCCGGAACACGATGGCTTGGGCACCTCGTCCTGCACCACCGAGGCGACTGTTGCCATCGCAGTGCCCGCGTCATACGGCGGTCTGCCCTCGACTGCGGAGAACAGTGTCGCGCCGAGTCCCCACAGGTCCGCTGCCGGGCTGACCGGGCCACCGGAGGCGATCTCCGGAGCGATGTAGGCAGGGGAGCCCAACATCAAACCGGTCGCGGTCAACGTCTGATCGGCTGGATTGCGGGCGATCCCGAAGTCGGTGAGCTTGATCCGGCCGTCGTGGGCCATTAGCACGTTGCCGGGCTTGACGTCCCGGTGCGTGATGCCCGCCGCGTGCGCGGCCTGCAACGCCGCGGCCACCGCGGCGCCCACGGCGATCACTTGCTGCGGCGGAAGGGGTCCCTGCGCCAGCAACTCGGCCAGGCTGCGGGAGGCCACCAACTCCATCACCACGAACGGTGCGGCGCCCTCCCGGGCTACGTCGTAGAGGGTGACCACATTGGGGTGTGACAGCGCGGCGATGGTCCTGGCTTCTCGCATCGTCCGCTCCCGCACGGCGTCGGCCTCGGCTTCCGGGATACCCGGTGGCAGCAGCACCTCCTTGACCGCGACCGGCCGGCCGAGCACCTCGTCGTGGGCCGACCACACCGTGCCCATCGTGCCCCGGCCCAGCACGGCGCTGAGCCGGTAGCGTCCCGCCACCAGGCGGGGTGAGGGGTTGGTCACGGCCACATGATGCCCTGCGTTGTGGTTGCCGCTGGTGTGTGCCATACAGACCTGATGGCCGACAAGACTTCAGAATCGGGCTTTGCGATCAAGCCGGTGTACCAGGCCGACGACGTCGCGGACGGACTGGCGGACCGGCTTGGTCAGCCGGGGCAGTTTCCCTTCACCCGCGGGGTGCATCCCACCATGTATACCCAGCGTCCCTGGACGATGCGCCAGTACGCCGGATTCGGCACCGCGGCTGAGTCCAACGCCCGCTATCACCAGCTGCTGCAGGCTGGGCAGGCCGGCCTGTCGGTGGCCTTTGATTTGCCGACGCAGATGGGTTACGACTCCGACGACGCCATCGCGCACGGCGAGGTGGGCAAGGTCGGGGTCGCCATCGACTCGATCGAGGACATGCGAAAGCTGTTCGACGGTATCCCGCTGGATGAAGTGTCCACCTCGATGACCATCAATGCGCCCGCGAGCGTGCTGCTACTGCTTTACCAGCTGGTGGGCGAAGAGAACGCAGTGCCGGGCTCGAAGCTGACCGGGACGGTTCAGAACGACGTGCTCAAGGAGTACATCGCCCGTGGCACCTACATTTATCCACCGGCGCAATCCCTGCGTCTCACCTCGGACATCTTCGCCTACTGCAAGGCCGAGATCCCGCGCTGGAACACCATCTCCATCTCTGGCTACCACATGGCTGAGGCGGGCGCGAATCCCGCGCAGGAGATCGGTTTCACGCTTGCCAACGGGGTGCAGTACGTGCAGGCTGCGCTGGATGCCGGGATGGCCGTTGACGAGTTCGCCCCGCGGTTGTCTTTTTTCTTCGTCTCCCGGACCACGCTGCTGGAGGAGGTCGCGAAGTTCCGCGCCGCCCGGCGGATCTGGGCTCGGCTGATGAAGGAGCGCTTCGGCGCGCAGAACCCCAAATCGCTGATGCTGCGGTTTCACACCCAGACCGCCGGGGTGCAGCTCACCGCTCAGCAGCCCGAGGTCAACCTGGTCCGGGTCACTACGCAGGCAATCGCCGCGATCTTCGGCGGTACCCAGTCGTTGCACACCAATGCCTATGACGAGGCGATTGCGCTGCCCACCGAAAAGGCCGCTCGGCTGGCTCTGCGAACCCAGCAGGTGCTGGCTTTGGAGACCGACCTCGCGTCCACGGTGGACCCCTTTGCGGGCTCCTACGCTATCGAGGCGATGACCGACGAGGTCGAGGCCGCCGCAGTGGCCTTGATCGAGCAGGTGGACGAGCTGGGCGGCGCGGTGCGCGCCATCGAGGTGGGCTTCCAGAAGTCGGAAATCGAGCAGACCGCATACCGCACCGCTAGGGAAATCGACTCCGGCGACCGCGTCGTCGTCGGGCTCAATCGCTACCGGCTCGACACCGAGGATCGCTACCAACCTTTGCGAGTGGATCCGACGATCGAAGACAGTGCCCGGGCGCGGCTCGCAGCGCTGCGGTCGTCGCGATCATCCGCGGAGGTGGAGCGTGCCCTGAGCAGGCTGCGCAAAGCTGCGGCCGGCAGTGACAACGTGCTGTACCCGATGAAGCGCGCACTGGCCGCTTGCGCCACGGTGGGAGAGGTGTGCCACGCACTGCGCGACGTATGGGGCGTCCACGTGCCCCCAGAAAGTTTCTGATCTCCGTCGGGCAGAATTACGGGATGAGTACAGCGGCAGCCACCCTCACTCCCCGAGTCGTTCCGGCGAACACCTCAGCGCTGTACTATTTGCGCACGCCTGACGTGGAGTCCCGGCAACAGCTGGAGACCCGGGTACGGGCCTGTTCCGAGGCGGAGGCGTTCGCCATCGGGTGCGCCCACGAGGTGACCCGGGTTAGCCCCGCCTACATCGACTTCGTGCGAGTGATCGGCGGAGTGTCCCGGCGCAGCGTGGTACCGGTGATCACCGCCAGAGGTGCCGTGTGACTGCGCTGGAATCCGCTTTGCTGCACCCAGCCGGGGTGTCGCCGCCGCCTGCGCCGGACGCTGCGGCCGGCCGGGGCCCGTCCTGGTTGGACGATTGGCTGGCGAGCCACGGCACCGATCTGGTCGCCTGGCGCAGGCACATTCACGCGCACCCGGAACTCGCTTACCACGAGCAGGGCACCACGGCACTGATAGCCGAGCAGCTCGCCAGCACCGGTCTGCGGCCCACCCTGCTGCCCGGGGGTACCGGCCTGATTTGTGACATCGGCACCGGATCGCGGTGCGTGGCGCTGCGAGCCGACCTCGACGCGCTGCCCCTGTCGGAGAGCACCGGCCTCCCGTTCGCGTCCACGGTGGACGGTGTCATGCACGCTTGCGGGCACGACGCGCATACCGCAATCCTGATCGGCACAGCACTTGCCCTGGCGGCTGCCCCCGCGCTGCCCGGCCGGATCCGGGTGATCTTCCAGCCGGCCGAGGAGGTGATGCCCGGCGGTGCAATGAACGTGCTCGCCGCCGACGGTCTGTCCGGTGTGGATCAAATCTTCGCACTGCACTGCGATCCACGGTTGCTGGTTGGCCGGTTCGGAACCCGGGTAGGGCCGATCACCTCGGCGGGCGACATGCTGGAGTTGCGGCTGTCATCGCCCGGTGGGCACACGTCGCGCCCGCACCTCACCGCCGATCTGGTGCACGCACTTGGCGCGGTGATCACCGGCCTGCCTGCGCTGCTGTCCCGACGGGTCGACCCGCGTTCGGGGACAGTGCTGGTCTGGGGCGCGGTGCAGGCCGGCCAGGCCGCGAACACCGTCCCGCGTGAGGGGTTGCTTCGTGGCACCCTGCGTACCGGGGATCGCGAGATCTGGGCCGAGATGGAGCCGTTGGTACGCGATCTCGTCACCGCTCTCCTTGCGCCCACCGGCGTCGGGTTCGACCTGCGACACGTCCGAGGTGTTCCGCCGGTGGTCAACGAGCCGGTCAGCACCAGCCTGCTGCGCGACGGTGTCGCTGCCGCGCTCGGTGCGGACGCCCTGACCGGGACCAGACAATCCTCCGGGGGTGAGGACTTCGGCTGGTACCTCGAGCATGTGCCCGGGTCAATGGGCCGCCTCGGCGTCTGGTCCGGTGAGGGCCCGCAGTGCGACCTGCACCAGTCCGACTTCGACCTCGACGAGCGCGCGCTGCCGCTGGGTGTGCGAATCATGGTGCACACCGCACTGGCCGCCCTCGCCTAACCCTCCCCGGCATGTCCTGCTTCCACACCCCGCGTGTCGTGCTCTCATGCCCGGCGTGTCGTACCCTGGTGGACGGTGTGTCGCGGACGCTGAGCGCGATCTCGATCTGCAGCGCCGGGGATGGATCACCATCCACGCCACCGCGGAGAATCTCCGTGAGCCGAGCGCCTGCTCGCGAGACTCGACGACGCTTTTCGCATCAAGGGAGCCGCTTACTTCAGGGCGCCCCTCGCTGAACAGCGGCAACGCGCCGCCGTGCCTGAGCGCTGTACACACCGTGCACCACAGCGCGACACACCGTGCAGGAGCGCCGGACACGCTGGAGAGGTTAGGGGCCGATGCCGGCGCAGGGGCGACTGCGCAGTTCGGCGACGTAGTCCTCCGGGGCACCGGCTGCTTCGGCTGCATCAGCGATGACTCCGAGGTAGCGTGCCGAGGGTAGGCCGCCTTCGTAGGCGTCCAGCACGTAAAGCCAGGCGAGCACCGGGCCGTCCAAGGTCTGCACCCGTAGCCGCAGCTTCTTGTGAAACCCGAAGTCGCCGCCTTCCCAGCGGTCGAGCAGCTTCTCGTCCTCGGGGGTGACGTCATAGACCACGACGAATACCTGAGAGAGTGGATCTTCGACGACAGTGGCTAGGGCGCCCTCCCAGCCGAGATCCTCGCCTCCGAAGGTCAGCCGCCAGCCGATCAGCCACCCGGTCACCGCCATCGGCGAGTGCGGCGCGCGCTGCATCATCTGTGCGGGGTCCATGTTGGACCCGTAAGCGGCGTAGAGCGGCACGCGCGACAGCGTAGCCGCCGGCCGTGACATCACAGCGCTCCCGGCACCGCAATCCCTTACGCGCTGCTCATAGACGACCACGCGGTGTGCTCACTCAGGCAACCGTTGGCTTTCCCATGCGTCTTATCAGGTACAGCAAGCTGAGGAGGTTGCGATGCGGATCGTCGCCTGCGGGCTGATAGCGGGTGCGGCCATGCTAGGTGCTGCTCCGGCCGCGATCGCCGACCAGTCGGCCCACGATAAGGCGCCCACCAGTTCGGATAGCCAGGCGGCGCCGGAGGCCGAAGTGAGCATGCTCGCGGTATCGCTGACTGTCGGCGGTGCGGTCGCCACGGCCGGGTCCGGCGCAGCGCTGGCATTGGGCCGCCGCCGCAAAGTCAGTCAACCCAGTTGAAAGTCCGGCTGACCGCCTTGCGCCACTGCGTGTAAAGCTCTTCACGTCGCTGCGGTTCCATCGCAGGATTCCACTGCCGGTCGGCCGCCCAGTTAGCGCGGATTTCGGCCTCGCCGGACCAGAATCCCACCGCCAGGCCGGCGGCATACGCGGCGCCCAGTGCGGTGGTCTCGCTGACCACCGGCCGGATCACCGGTACTGCCAAAATGTCGGCCTGGAACTGCATCAGTAGCTCATTGACCACCATCCCGCCGTCCACCTTCAACGAGGTCAGTGTCACTCCGGAGTCGGCATTCATCGCATCGAGCACTTCGCGAGACTGAAACGCCGTGGCTTCCAACGCCGCCCTGGCCAGATGCCCGCGGGTGACGTAGCGGGTCAGGCCGACGATGGCGCCGCGGGCGTCCGGGCGCCAGTGCGGGGCGAACAGTCCAGAGAATGCGGGCACGAAATAGGTCCCGCCGTTGTCCTCGACGGTGGCGGCAGCGTCCTCGATCTCCGCCGCGGAGGAGATCATGCCCAGGTTGTCTCGTAGCCACTGCACCAGCGACCCTGTGACGGCGACCGAGCCCTCCAACGCGTACACCGCATCCTGCGATCCGATCTTGTAGCACACCGTGGTCAGCAGACCGTGACGGCTCATCACCTTCTCGGTGCCGGTGTTGAGCAGCATGAAGTTGCCGGTGCCATAGGTATTCTTGGCGTCCCCCACAGACAGGCATGCCTGCCCGAACATGGCCGCCTGCTGATCACCGAGGACGCCGGCGACGGGCACCCCGGCCAGCGCGCCGCGCTGCCGGACCTGGCCGTACACCTCGGAGCAGGAGCGGATCTGCGGCAACATCGATACCGGGATGCCCATCTCCTCGGCGATGCCCTCGTCCCAGGACAGGGTGTCCAGATCCATCAGCAGTGTCCGGGAGGCGTTGGTGACATCGGTTACGTGCAGCCCACCGGACGAGCCACCGGTCATGTTCCACAGCAACCAGGTGTCCATGGTGCCGAAGCACAGCTGGCCGTTGTTCGCCCGGTGCCGGGCGCCATCCACCTGGTCCAGAATCCAGCGAATCTTGGGACCAGAGAAGTAAGTGGACAGTGGCAACCCGGTGCGGTGCTGGTAGCGGCCGGTACCAGTGGATCCACCGAGTTCGGCGCACAACCGGTCGGTGCGGGTGTCCTGCCACACGATCGCGTTGTACACCGGTTCGCCGCTGAGCCGGTCCCATACCACGGCAGTCTCCCGCTGGTTGGTGATGCCGACTGCGGCGATGTCGCCGGGCGTCAGGTCCGCCTTGGCCAGGGCTGCAGCCGCAACCTCCCGCGTCTTGGCCCACACCTCGAGCGCGTCGTGCTCCACCCAGCCGGCCCGGGGCAGATGTTGGTGATGCTCACGCTGGTCCACCGAGACCACCCGAGCATCGTGATCGAAGACCAGGCAGCGGGTGGAGGTGGTGCCGTGATCGATCGCCGCGACGTACTGGCTCATCCGCTATGTGACCGGCGTGATGCCGTGGGTGGGTGCCGAGCGTGGCTCAGTCATCGTCATCGACCGGTGGGGGTGACGGCTGTGCTGGCTGGAGCTGGCCCTGCCAGCCTCCCTCAGCTGGGGCGCTAAGCCTTGGCGGCTCGTCCGTGAGTGCGAAGATGATCCCCGCCGTGCCGCGCCGAGAGGGATGCCGGTGACGTCGGCTAGCAGGGCAGCCCGAGGGACGAGCCTCATAGCGACCAGCATGCCAGGTGGGGGCGAGCGCGAATGACCAGGACATGAGGGTCATCCATAAAGACCGCTGCCATGAACTCGACCGGCCCTCAGCGCGTAGACGATGATGTTGTCCGAATAGCGGCGGCTGGTGTCGTCAAAGTCCTCGCCACACGTGATCAGTCGCAGCTGTGAGCCGGGAGCGTCACCGTAGATCGCTTCGGTCGGGAAGGCATTCTTGCCGTGGCGCTGAACGCGTTGAGCGCGAACACGGCAGTGCTGCCGTCAACGCGGTGCACTTGCAGGCCTCATCACGCAGCGGAGCGCGGGTGAGGCTCACCGGATCTGGGCAACGGCGGTAGCGTGCATCGGGCAGGCGGCACGGCGGCAGGGGGGCACAGTCGGGACGCGGAGGGGTCGGGAGACACAGTGCAGGAGGTCGAGCGCCAGCGCCAGCAGCCCATCGATGCGTGCATGCCTGGGCTGCTTGGTCCCGCGCAACGAGCGGCGGACTGGCAGCGGCTGGCAACCGAGCAGTTCGACGTCGTGGTCATCGGTGGCGGTGTGGTCGGCTCCGGCGCGGCATTGGATGCCGCCACCCGGGGGCTGAAGGTGGCGCTGGTTGAAGCCCGGGACCTCGCCTCAGGCACGTCAAGTCGGTCCTCAATGCTCTTCCACGGCGGCCTGCGTTACCTCGAGCAGCTGGAATTTGGCCTGGTCCGCGAGGCTCTACACGAGCGGGAGCTGATGCTCACCCGGCTGGCGCCGCACTTGGTGAGACCGGTGAGCTTCCTGTACCCGCTGGCGCACCGGATTTGGGAACGGCCCTACGTCGCCGCTGGGCTGGCGATTTACCAGACGCTGGGTGGGGCACGATCAGTGCCGGGTCAGCGCCACCTTACCCGGGCGGCGGCGCTGCGGATGGCGCCTGCGCTGCGACGCGACAGCCTCATCGGTGGAGTGCAGTACTACGACGCGATCACCGACGATGCCCGGCACACGATGACGGTGGCCCGCACGGCGGCCCGCTACGGCGCCGTGGTCCGCAGCTCCACCCAGGTCATCGGCTTCCTGCGGGAAGCAGACCGGATCTGCGGAGTCCGCGTGCGGGACTGCGAGACCGGCGAGGAGACGCACGTCGAAGCGCGCGCGGTGCTCAACTGCACGGGGGTGTGGACCGACGACATCCAGCGGTTGTCCGGTGGGCGTGGACGGTTCCGCGTACACCCTTCCAAGGGAGTGCATATCGTGGTCCCCAGGGACCGCATCGTGTCCGACAGCGGGCTGATCCTGCGCACCGCGACGTCGGTGCTGTTCGTCATCCCGTGGCGCAACCACTGGGTCATCGGCACCACCGACACTCGCTGGAACCTCGACCTCGCGCACCCCGCCGCCACTCGCGCGGACATCGACTACTTGCTGGACACCGTCAACACGGTGCTAGCCACGCCACTGAACGGCGACGACATCGAGGGCGTCTACGCCGGTCTGCGGCCACTGCTGGCGGGTGAGCGCGAGGAGACCTCGAGGTTGTCCCGGGAACACGCGGTGGCTCGGGTGGCACCTGGCCTGGTCGCCATCGCGGGTGGCAAATACACCACCTACCGGGTGATGGCTGCCGACGCGGTGAACGCGGCCGTGCCCGATCTATCCGGCCGGGTCGCTCCCTCGATCACGGACAAGGTGCCGCTGCTCGGCGCGGATGGTTACCACGCCCTCGTCAATCAGGCTGAGACGCTGGCCGCCCAGCACGGACTGCACCCCTACCGGCTGCGGCACCTGCTGGACCGTTACGGCTCAACGGTGCACCAAGTGCTGGCACTGGCCGAGGATCGTCGCGACCTGCTGGCGCCGGTTCGGGAGGCCCCGAACTACCTCAGGGTCGAGGTGGTGCACGCCGCCAGCCACGAGGGGGCCCTGCACCTGGAGGACGTGCTGACCCGGCGCACTCGGATCTCGATCGAGTACCCGCACCGGGGCGAGGCGTGCGCTGCTGACGTCGCTGACCTGATGGGTGAGGTGCTGGGCTGGACGGCGGCTGCGCGGCATCGGGAGGTGGAGATCTACCTGGCAC
>DASVWA010000155.1:0-2519 GCA_036389855.1 Pseudonocardiaceae bacterium | reverse complement strand
CGCGACAAAGGTTCTGCGCAGCATGTGCGGATGCATCCGCGGCAACGAAGGAGCACGGTGCACCCAGCGTCAGAGCAGAAAGCGACAATAACGAACTTCATCAGCCGGTGTGGCCGTCATGGTCACCCACGGTGAGCCCCCACCGCACCATCTCGATCACCCACGCCGCGGCAGTAGAGGACGTTGCATTCGGCGGCTCACCCTGGATGGCTATGCGCTGGTTTGCTGATGGCTTCCTGAGCCAGCGCACCGTGATCGCCACACTTCCATGACGAGTCGCAGCGGCAGCCGTCGATGTCTTGGACGCCGAACCGGCGTACTAATAGGGGATCCCTAACGACAGGGGCTCCGCATCGTCCGAACGCGCGGAGGTCTACGTGTGGCCACCAACGTCCCTTCGCGGTCCGGTGTCTGTGCTCGGCGGCATGATGAGGCTCGTGGTCATGGCGCCGAAGCCCGGCCCGATGAGAGAGGCGATCGCGAACTCGATCGCCCGCGAGGTGAAGTCCTACAACGTCGCCGCGTTCTGTGAGCGCTTAGGATTGGCACTCCAAGGACCAGATGACGACCCGCACCGAAGCAAGGCCATGTACGTGCTGGCCCGCCTGCAAGAGCGCAAGCTCCCGGAGCTGCTTGAGCTCGCCCGTGCGGTGCTGGCGGAATGGGACGATGACCATCTTCAAGCCCTGGTCGACCGGACCGGAGTCACCGGGGTCGCTGGTGAACTCAAGAACCTAATCTTCGCCTCTACCGGCCCCAAGCCGGAGATCGTGCTGCGGGACGCTCTGAACAACGCCGTCCAGATCACGAAGGGCGCGGAGAACTGCCTCATCTACGATCGGCCACTGCCTGAGGCGGGTCTGACCTGGGCCGCCCTGGTGAACTGGTGGGCTGTGGACGTGCTACAAGAGGGCAACCTGGACGTCGCCCAACGGCACCTGTACCAGCGGCTGACGATGTCACTGGCTAGCCCACCCGAGAAGCTGCTCTTCCGCACCTACGCAGACCGTTTTGTAGCAGATTCCGGTGTGCCGGCGCTCTTGCCTCAGGTGTATCTACACTACGACCCGTACGTGCGGCGGTACCCCCAGGAGCGACCCGGCTCCGTCATCCGGCAGCGGATGGATTTCCTGCTGTTGCTGCCGCAGCGCCGACGCGTCGTCCTGAAGTCGACGGCCGCCATCACTACGCGAGCTCCAACGGCCAGGCCGACCCCCACAAGTACGCCACAATGGTCGCCGAGGACCGTCGGCTCCGGCTGGCCGGCTACGAGGTGTTCCGGTTCGGCGGCGCTGAACTGATGCACGAGGAGCCTGCCAAGGCGCTGCTCGAGGACTTCTTCACTCGGCTGCTCGACGGCTCCCAACCGGAGCACCTGTAGACGATTCTTATCCGTACACCGACGACGGCGATAGGCGCGCGGTCACGCGTATCAGTCTCCTGAAGCGCCTCAAGCGCGCGGGCGATGATCTCGCGCAGGGCCGGGGCGGGATCTTGGCCGTAGTCATCGATCACCCCCTGGTAGGCCTCGATGGCCTCATCCGACAAATGCGGCATAGCCCACCCCGAGGTGCTTACTAGGGTGCTGTTGCATTAATGGAAGGGTGGGCACGGTCGACGGGGCCTGTCCGCCGTTCAGATGGCGAGCGCGAGTTCGGTGAAAGCTGCTGGAATCCGGTGGTTCGGGTCGAGGTCGACGGCTAGTTCATAGTGTCCGCGGCGCAGGTTCTGCACGAACGCATGTCCTGCACTTATCACTCGCGCTGAGCGCAGTCGTTTGAGACCACGCATGGGCCGTAGCCGGGACTTCAGACGGCCGTGATCAGCTTCGACCGGGTTGTTTGCATACTGCTCCATGACGGGGCAGGCCGAGGGCAGCAGCTCATGGAGTACTCGCGGATACGCGGGAGCGCGGTCGGTGTTCACCTCGGCCGGGCGTGGACTGTGCTCGAGCGCGCGGGTGAAGAACCGGTGAGTGGTTGCTCAATCCCTTTTCTCCGCGACGAGGACGTCAATGACCTGCCCGAATGGTCGATTGCCCGGTACAGATAGATCCACCACCCGGCGATTTTGATGTAGGTCTCATCGACAAACCATCGATCACCGGGGCGTGCCGGCAGGGTCGTGCCGCGTCGATTAGCAGCGGAGTGAACCGCTGCACCCACCGGTACACGGTCACGTGATCCACGGCGATGCCCCGTTCCACCAGCAACTCCTCCACGTCGCGGTAGGACAACCCGTAGCGGAGGTACCAACGCACCGCCAAGATGATCACCTCCGGTGGGAAGCGGAAGCCGGCGAATCCAGACCTCGGTGTGGACACTCCGGTAGGGCGACGACGCATCAGCCCGGCCTGCCCGCTCGCAGAGATCCGCCGATGCAACAGCGCCTTCCATGGCGCTGGGCACCTGGTTCCGGACCAGCACGATGGACGGTTTTGAGTTCATCGAAGAGATTCTGTCCGGCCGCCGACGCTGGTATCGGCCTGGGATGCTCGGGCAAAAGCGTGGCCTGTGGGC
>DASVWA010000154.1:0-3317 GCA_036389855.1 Pseudonocardiaceae bacterium | reverse complement strand
TCCTCCGTGAACACAACACGGAGTAGTCACCGGAGAGCTGGACGATCGGAAACGATCATATCCGGTTCGGGAGGGGGCCGTCGGGAGCAGGACCAGCAGAGCTGGCACCTCGCCTGACGGCCTACCTCGCGCTACGGACTGATGCCCCTATGGATGTCAAGCCGCGGAGGCCGACTGGTTAGTGCGTTGAGGTTTGGGCTTGAGGAGCTGGTAGATCTCACGGGCGACGTAGCGTTTTAGGCAGCGGATCGCTTCGCGGTTCGTCTTGCCTTGGGCGATGCGTCGTTGGATGTAGTTGCGGCTGCGGGTGTCCCAGCGCAGCCGGGACAAGACGATGGAGTACAGGGCGGAGTTTGCTTGTCGATCCCCGCCCCGATTGAGTCGACGGCGCTGGGTCTTGCCCGAGGACGCTTCGACAGGACTGACACCGCACAGGGCGGCGAAGGAGGCCTCGCTGTGTAGTCGTTCGGGGTTGTCTCCAGCGGCGATGAGCAACACGGACGCGGTGTCCGGTCCCACCCCGTAGTGGTCAAGGAGCTGCGGGGCGTGAGCGGTGAGCACCTGAGTGATCCGTTGTTTGAGGTCATTGATCTGCATGGTGAGATCCAGGATGCGGCGGGCTAGCAGCTGCAGCGTGTACACCGCGGCGGTAGTGACGTCGCTGGGGGCCTCGGCGGACAGTTGGGCGCACTGGCGAATGAGCGTGGTGTTGCTCAGTCCGGACAAGGACTCGCGCAGCATTGGATCAGCGCAGACGAGCACCGCCTTGAGCTGGTTGATTGCCTGGGTGCGCGACTTGATCGCCGATGCCCTGGCCAGCCTGAACATCCGTACCATTTCCACCGGTCCGTTACTGGTCTTCGCCAGTGCAGTGGCTCGCCCAGCCAACACCGCTCGAGCGGCGGCCTCGGCATCGATGCCGTCGGTCTTGCCCCGCCGTCGACGACCGGCCTTGTCTGGTTGGTTGACCTCGAAGACCTCAAGCCCCGCGACCAGCAGATACCTGCTCAACGCTGCCCCGTAGGAGCCGGTGCACTCCACCCCGGCCCGGCGCAATGTCCCGAAACCGCGTACCCAGGTGAGCAACTGCCGGTAACCGGCGGCGGTCGTCGGGAAGCTGGCAGTGCCCAGTAACACACCCAGCACACTGATCACCGCTGCGACATGAACATCTTTGTGAGTGTCCACACCAACAATGATCTCCTCGGAGTCGGTGTGGGCCTGGCTAGGCTGGGTTGCCTGGGGCATCCTGGACACGGTCGCTCGTCTCCTACTTGCTCGGGGAACGGATGGCCATCGCCGGGCCGGCAGGGCGGTCAGGACTGTGATGGTGCCCTGGTTAGCGGCAAGGCCCCTATCGGGACACGCCACGCCGGTCCGGCGACAGCAAGCACCACCCCAAGCCGAGGTCGACAGATCAACCCCAAGACACCCTGGTCAGTCATACCGCGGGTCAGACACCGGCCCGGGACGGCACCGCAGATCCTCACAGTCCTACCGCGACGTTAGAGGACTGCTGGCAGAGCGTGGCATCACCGTGGATCACGTGACCGTCTATCGGTGGGTGCAGCGGTTCACCCCGCTAGTGATCGATGCGGCACGGCCCTGTCGACACGGGTGCGGGGATCGCTGGTTCGTGGACGAGACCTATGTAAAGGTCGCGGGGCGGTGGGTGTATCTGTATCGGGCGATCGACCAGTACGGCCAGGTCATCGACGTGTTGGTCGCCCAGAATCGGGATCTGGCGGCCACCCGCAGGTTCTTCATCCGCGCCCTCGAGCACGGCCCGCGCCCGGCCGAGGTGACCACCGATCAGGCTCCCGCGTATCCGCGGGTGATCGATGAGTTGATACCCGCTGCGTGCCACGTCACCGAGCAGTACGCAAATAATCCCGTCGAAGCCGATCACGGGCGTCTGAAGGCCCGGCTACGGCCGATGCGCGGCCTGAAAAACTCCGCTCGGCAGGGGTGATCAGTACCGGGCACGCGTTCGTCCAGAACCTCCGACGCGGCCACTACGAACTTGGCGTGGATATCGACCGACGGCATCTGCTCACAGCGATCTTCACCGAACTCACCCACGCCATCTGATCGAGGCAGCACACCGGAAAATTTCGTCTGCTTCCCACCTACGAAACAGGCCCCTTTTCGTCGCTAGCGACCCTAATGGTCGCTAGGCTTCTGGCCGTGGAGCACAGCGAGGTCGCAAAGACTCGCACGCGGGGAGATCACCGTTCGGTATTTGAGGGTTTTCCAGGCGTTCCACCTCCGGGTCAGCCAGGCGCCGTTCTTCTTCGTGTGTACCAGCATCGTCGTGGCCTGGCTGGTCACCTTGCCCCTGTGGGCGGACCTCAAGGAATGGCCGATGGCTGTCCATTCTGTCGTGAGCGTCCTCGCGCTGCTGCTGGTATTGCTGCTCGAGAACGTCAGTCGCCGCGCGGAAGAGGTGTCGCAGGAGAAGCTCAACGTCATCGCCGCGGGGTTAGCCGAACTGATGGCTTCGGATCCGCGTAACAATCCCGATCTCCGGGAGGCTAATTCACAAGCCTCTCGGTAAGAGTTGGGGCCGAGTGAGCTGACAGTGCTCCAACCGAAAGTCAGCTCACAATTTCTGCACAATCGGTGAATAGCACGTGTCATGCTTGAAAGGCAACAGCTCCTGCCGTTTTGTTTCGTTGTCAGCCAAACAGCGAAATCAACACGGAGGAGCCGTTGCGGTATGAGGTTATGACAGGGCTCAGCAATGAGCAACTCACCGAGTTGGTGACCCGGGTGCACGCTGCCCGTGGCAGTGGATTCGCCTCCCGCGGCCGCCCGTACGCGCTGGGCCTGTTCCGCTCGGTGGCGCTGGTGGTCTGTGTGATGCGCACAAACATCACCCAAACGTTCGCCGGTGCCATCTTCGGCGTCAGCCAGGCCACCGTGAGCCGGCGTTGGGATCTACTGCGCCCGCTGATCGGACAGGCCCTGGCCGAGTTCGTGCCCCATCCCAGTGAGGTCGTGGGAACGGGAACCGTGCTGGTCGACGGCACAATCTGTCCCACCTGGGACTGGCATCACATCCCCGATCTGTACTCGGCCAAGGCTGGATATCCCGGAATGAACATCCAGATCGCCGCCACCTTGAGCGGGCGGCTGGTCGCCGTCGGACCGACCCCGGTCCACGGAGCCCGCCACGATGCCCACGCCTTCGCCGCTTCTGGCCTTAACGCCCTGCTCACCGCGATGCCCACCGCGGCCGACTTGGGATACATCGGCGTCGAGGGCATCGAAATCGTTCCGTTCAAACGACTTCCCGGCGACGACCTCACCACCAG
>DASVWA010000153.1:0-9397 GCA_036389855.1 Pseudonocardiaceae bacterium | reverse complement strand
GATGCCGTTGGCGTCGATGTCGAAGGTGACCTCGATCTGCGGCACGCCACGGGGTGCGGGCGGCAGCCCGGTCAGCTCGAACATGCCGAGCTTCTTGTTGTAGGCCGCGATCTCCCGCTCGCCCTGGAACACCTGGATCTGTACCGACGGCTGGTTGTCGTCAGCGGTGGTGAAGATCTCCGAGCGCTTGGTGGGAATGGTCGTGTTGCGCTCGATGAGCTTGGTCATCACGCCACCCTTGGTCTCGATGCCCAGCGACAGCGGGGTCACATCGAGCAGCAGGACGTCCTTGACCTCGCCCTTGAGCACCCCGGCTTGCAGAGCGGCACCGACTGCGACGACCTCATCTGGGTTGACGCCCTTGTTCGGCTCCTTGCCGCCCGTCAGCTCCTTGACCAGGTCGTGCACCGCCGGCATCCGGGTGGAGCCACCGACAAGCACCACGTGATGGATCTGCCCGACCGAGATGCCGGCGTCCTTGATCACGTTGCGGAACGGGGCCCGGCAACGATCCAGCAAGTCGGCGGTGATCCGCTGGAACTCGGCACGCGACAGTGTCTCGTCGAGGAACAGCGGGTTCTTGTCGGCGTCAACGGTGATGTAAGGCAGGTTGATGGTCGCGGTGGACTGGCTGGAGAGCTCGATCTTGGCCTTCTCGGCGGCTTCGCGCAGCCGCTGCATGGCCATCTTGTCCTTCTTGAGGTCGATGCCCTGCGACGCGCGGAACTTCTCCACCAGCCAGTTGATGATCCGCTCGTCCCAGTCGTCTCCACCGAGGTGGTTGTCGCCGGAGGTGGCGCGGACCTCGACCACTCCTTCGCCGATCTCCAGCAGCGACACGTCGAACGTGCCACCGCCGAGGTCGAACACCAGGATGGTCTGTTCCTTCTCACCCTTGTCCAGACCGTAGGCGAGCGCGGCCGCGGTGGGTTCATTGACGATCCGCAGCACGTTGAGGCCCGCGATCTGACCGGCCTCCTTGGTGGCCTGGCGCTGGGCGTCCTCGAAGTAAGCCGGCACGGTGATCACCGCGTCGGTCACGTCCTCGCCGAGATAGGCCTCGGCGTCGCGCTTGAGCTTCATCAGCACCCGAGCGCTGATCTCCTGCGCGGTGTACTTCTTTCCATCGATGGTGGTTGACCAGTCCGACCCCATGTGCCGCTTGACCGACCGGATGGTCCGGTCCACGTTGGTGACCGCCTGGTTCTTGGCGGACTGCCCGACGAGCACCTCGCCGTTCTTGGCGAAGGCGACCACAGAGGGCGTGGTGCGCGAGCCCTCTGAGTTCGCCACCACCGTGGGCTCGCCGCCCTCCAGGACGGCCACGACGGAGTTGGTGGTCCCTAGGTCGATGCCGACCGCACGAGCCATGTGAGCAACCCTTTCGAACTTGACTGGGACTAACTCAAGCTACCTTGAGTGGATCCCGCTCAACTTATCCGATAGGTCTAACGGCCGGTGCGCCAGCCATGTTCCCCACCCGGCCCTTAACATCAACGGCGCTTCGAGTCGACCGTGGAGAAGGCATGACGCCTGGACCTACCGAGCGCCGAGTACTCGTCGGCGTCGTGTTGGTCGTCCTCGCCTGGTCGGGTATCGCCCCGATCGACCGCCTCACCTGGCTGATGGAGGTCGTGTGGGTGCTGGTCGGGCTGCCTGTGGTGCTGTGGGGATGGCGCCGGTTCCCGCTCACCCGGCTGCTCTGCTGGCTGTTGGTGCTCCATGCGGGCGTGCTGCTCTACGGCGGGCACTACACCTACGCCGAGACGCCACTCGGCGACTGGATCCGGGACACCGTCACCCTGTCCCGAAACAACTACGACCGGCTCGGCCATTTCGTCCAGGGCTTCGTCCCCGCGATTCTCATCCGCGAGATCCTGCTGCGGCGGACCCCGCTGCGGCCGGGCGGGTGGCTATTCGTCCTGGTGAGCAGCGTCTGCCTGGCGTTCAGCGCCTGCTTCGAGTTCATTGAGTGGTGGTCGGCGTTGGCACTGGGCGCAGCTGCCGACGCCTTTCTCGCTACCCAAGGCGATGTCTGGGACACCCAATGGGACATGTTGTTGGCCCTGATCGGGGCCGTGCTGGCGCAGGTGTTGCTTTCCCGCACGCACGACCGCCAGCTCGCCACCATCGAGCATCGCCCGCCACCAGCCGACCCATCAATCGCAGCCCAGCCTCCACGCTGATCAGATCGTTACGTCAGGGCAGCTGGGCGGGATGGCTTGGGAATTGGACGCCCCGTGGCACGGCGGAGCACATCGAAGGTCAGGAGCGTCAGCGATCCATCGCTCACGGCTTGTGAGTGGCATTACGTGCTATAACACTGTTTGCCACTCACGACCAGCCGTAGGCTGGTAGCCGTGATGGCAGCACGGCTGGTGATCGGTCTGGGGCTGACCGTCCTGGCCCTGGTTCTCGCTGTTCGGCGGGCCCGATGGCTCTATACCTTGATCCGATCCGGCCAACCGGTTGCCGGCCGAACCGCGGAGTTGAGCACCCAACTACGGACGCAGCTGGTCGAGGTGTTCGGGCAGCGACGGTTGTTGAAATGGACGATCCCCGGCCTCGCGCACTTCTTCACCTTCTGGGGCTTCGTGATCCTGATCACGGTCTACATCGAGGCGTACGGGGCCCTGTTCGACGAGAACTTCGCCATCCCGCTGATCGGGCGCTGGCCAGTGCTGGGATTCCTGCAAGATTTCATTGCACTCGCGGTGCTCGCGTCGATCATCGCCTTCGCGATCATTCGAATGCGGCAGGCGCCGAAGCGCCGACAGCGGGCGTCGCGCTTCTACGGCTCGCACACCGGTGGTGCCTGGCTCATCCTGTTCATGATCTTCAACGTGATCTTGACGATGTTCCTGTTCCGCGGAACCGCGGTGAACACCGGCGCCTTCCCCTACGACTCCGGTGCGTTCGCCTCGGAAGCCGCGGGTGCACTGCTGGCACCGCTAGGCGCGGGCGCCAACGAGGTGCTCGAGACAATCGGCCTGCTGTTGCACATCGGCGTCATGCTGGCCTTCCTGATCATCGTGCTGCACTCCAAGCACCTGCACATCTTCGTCGCGCCGATCAACGTCTCCGCCAAGCGGATGCCCAAGGCGCTCGGCCCCCTGCTGCCGATGGAGTCCGGCGGCAAGCCGATCGACTTCGAGGACCCTGGTGACGACGACGTCTTCGGCCGCGGCAAGATCGAGGACTTCACCTGGAAGGGCATGCTGGACTTCGCGACCTGCACCGAGTGCGGCCGCTGCCAGAGCCAGTGCCCGGCGTGGAACACCGGCAAGCCGCTGTCCCCGAAGCTCGTGATCATGGATCTCCGGGATCACCTGTTCGCCAAGGCGCCCTACCTCATCGGCGACCAGCCGGTACCTGACCACAGCGACGTCGACGTGCTCGCTTTGGCTGGGGGTCATAGTCAAGGACGTAATGGGCACGTGCCCGAATCCGGCTTCGGTCGGGTCCCTGGATCGGGCCCGGAGCAGGCCAACCGCCCGCTGGTGGGCAGCGCCGAGGTGGGTGGTGTGATCGACCCTGACGTGCTGTGGTCGTGCACCACCTGCGGGGCCTGCGTGGAGCAGTGCCCGGTGGACATCGAACATGTCGACCACATCGTTGATATGCGCCGGTACCAGGTGTTGATCGAGGCGGAGTTCCCGACCGAGCTGGGCACGCTGTTCCGCAACCTGGAGAACAAGGGCAATCCGTGGGGGCAGAACTCCTCCGCGCGGATGGACTGGGCGAAGGGTCTGGACTTCGAGGTTCCGCAACTGACCGAGGAGACGCTGCCCGACGATGTGGAGTACCTGTTTTGGATCGGCTGCGCCGGGGCCTTCGACGACAATGCGCGCAAGACGGTGCGGGCCACTGCCGAGCTGCTGCATATGGCCGGCGTCAAGTATGTGGTTCTCGGGGACGGCGAGACCTGCACTGGTGATCCGGCTCGCCGGTCGGGCAACGAGTTCGTGTTCCAGATGCTGGCCCAGCAGAACGTCGAGGTGCTCAACGGAGTTTTTGAGGGGCGCGAGCCAGGCCGCCGCAAGATCGTGACGACCTGCCCGCACTGCTTCAACACGCTGGGCCGGGAGTACCCGCAACTCGATGGACACTACGAGGTGGTCCACCACACCCAGCTGCTCAACCAGCTGGTGCGCGACAAGCGACTGGTTCCGGTGCCCGCCTCAGATGGTGCTGACGAGCGCTCGGTGACCTACCACGACCCGTGTTATCTGGGCCGGCACAACGAGGTGTACTCGCCGCCGCGCGAGCTGGTCGGGGCCTCCGGAGCGCAGCTGACCGAGATGCCGCGACACGCCGACCGGGCGATGTGCTGCGGTGCCGGTGGCGCGCGGATGTGGATGGAGGAGCGTATCGGCAAGCGGGTCAACCTGGACCGGGTCGACGAGGCGATCGCCACCGAGACCTCCGCGATCGCCACCGGGTGCCCGTTCTGCCGGGTGATGCTCACCGATGGCCTCACCACCCGCGAGGCCGAGGGCGCCGCCGGCAACCAGACCGAAGTCCTCGACGTCGCCCAACTGCTCCTTACCAGCGTGCAACGCGGTGACCCGACGCCGCCAAACGACTCCGAATAGCGCTCGGCGCGAGGCCCGAAACCGCGATTCGGCTCCGAAGGGCGGCGGGGCAACTACCTATCGAGCAGGGCCAGAACGCTGGCGCGCAGCTGCGCGGGTTGGGCACCGGTGGCGGCGATGGCCTGGGCGCCGACGCCCTGCCCCTCCCGCAGCAGTCCTAGCAGGATGTGCTCGGTGCCGATGTAGTTGTGACCGAGGCGGTGGGATTCGCGCAGTGCCAGCTCGAGCACCTTCTTGGAGCGGGGAGTGAAGGGCACGTGCCCGCTCGGTGGCTGCTCGCCGCAGCCGGTGAGCTGCTCGACCCCGGCACGGGCAGCGTCCAGCGTGATGCCGGCACCTTGGAGGGCCTGCGCCCCGACGCCCTCGGCCTCGGCGAGCAAGCCCAGCAGAAGGTGCTCAGTGCCGATGTGGTTGTGACGTAGCCGCCGGGCCTGCTCCTGGGCCAGCACGACCACTCGCCGCGCCGCGGGGGTGAAGCGGGTGAACATCCCACGCGTGAAGGTGGACTCCACGCCGCCCTTGAACTTACCGATCAGCGACCGCAACGCGGAGTGTCGCTGCTGGGCCGCCTGCTTGGTGACGCCCAACGCGGTGCCGATCTGAGACCACGAGCACCCAGCGGCCCGGGCCTCCTGGACGAAGTGATCGAGCAGACTTTCCCCCAGGTCGGCCAGCTCCTGCTGGCGGCGTGCCGCGCTCGCGAGCAGCTCGATCGGCTCGGAACTGCTCGCTTGATCGCGGGTCTGGGTGATGAGTGCATCGAGCGTCATGTCGTCAATGATTACTTGACGGGTGGCTGACGTCAAGAATTTATTGACGGCGGGTGTCGATGCGCTGGAAGTTGAGATAGGCCCGTGACGGCGTGGGCCCGCGCTGGCCCTGGTAACGGGAACCCACCCCAGCGCTGCCGTATGGATGCTCGGCCGGGCTGGACAGCCGGAAAAGACACAGCTGCCCGATCTTCATTCCTGGCCACAGCGTGATCGGCAGGTTGGCCACGTTGGACAGCTCCAGGGTGATGTGGCCGATGAACCCGGGATCGATGAAGCCCGCCGTGGAGTGCGTCAGCAGACCGAGACGGCCCAGGCTGGAGTTGTGGGTGGGAATGAACGTCGGCCCGGCCAGGAAGAGGCCGTCCTGGGCATCCACCTCGATGCAGCGGACTGGGCGGGTGGACACTTCTCGCACGTCTGTGATCGCCCGGAAACGCTGCACCGGACCGTCTTTCACACGAGCCACCTTCCGCTCTAAGCGGAATACGTTCAGGTGTGGCGTGAATCTGACCTGGAACGCGACGCCGTGGTCAACACCGTGGAATGTCACTCTTTTCTTCTGCTTCACCGGACGCAGCCCCAAACTCGCAGCCAGTTCGAGGATGGCGTCGGCGAGATTCTCCCGGATGCTGACGAACTCACAGCGCCCCTGGGCGTCGACATACCCGTCAGAATCCATCAGCCCCTGCAGCAGCGCCAGGCGCTGCGGTATTGAAGACCGAAGGTACAACTCGGGAACGTGCTTGTTACTGAGTAATCCGAGGCCTCCGAGCGCGCCCGAGAGCCCGTCGATGCGAAACCTGCGCCCGCCCACGTCCAGGACGCAGTAGCCCGCCCGCCGAATCTCGTCAAGCGTTTGCTCGTCCCCTGCACCGCACGTGATCTCAGCCGAGGCGCTGGTGCCGTCACCCAGCCAGATACCGAGCACGTAGGGGTCGATCGGCAACGGCTGCTCCGGATACCGGACCGCGTCGGCGAGGGCGACGTGGTGGTTGTACTCATTACGGCCACGCAGCGAGCCGGCCAGCTCAGCCGTGGTGCGCAGCGCAGCGCGGCCGAAGTGCGTGCGGGCCGACTTGGTCATGGTCAACCAGAGATGGCTGGAATCGGCGACGATGCTCTGGTCGTCCGAGAACAGCACCTCATAGCAGGTACGGCCGGTCATGATCTCGGTCGCAGCAAGCACGTGGGATGCGTGGCCATCAACACCGAACACCTCGTCGCCAACCCTCAGCTCGCCCATCGTCCGCCAGCCCTGCGGAGTGGGGATCGGGGTATCGACTGCGAGTGCCTTGCCTTCGAGCCGTCCAGCCAGATCGTCGGGCAACGTGAGCTGCTCAAACGTCGAGCCGAGCACAAACTCGCCGGGATGAAGCACGAAGGGCTCGTCACCCTCCGGTTCCACCAGCGAGGTCAGCTCGTCCTGCTGCAGTGACGGGTCGATGTGGGTGTACTTGGTGTTGACGAAAACCCGAAAGAAGCGGTCCAGCCGCACGTCGATGCTCGAGGGCTGGAGCATCTTCTCGTCGAACGGCTCGATGCCCACCCGGCCGGCGTCGATCTCGGTCCGCAGATCACGGTCAGACAGCAGCACGGCCACACCCTAGTCGCGCGCACCGACATCGAGTGGACCTCGGGTAGCGGTGTTGCTCGTGCTAGGCTCGGCGCATCGCGGGTGTAGTTCAATGGTAGAATGAGAGCTTCCCAAGCTCTAGGCGCGGGTTCGATTCCCGTCACCCGCTCCAATACAAGGCCCAGGTGCCAGAATGTCCTCTGTAGACCTGGACCTTTGTGATTAACAGTCAACTTTTCGGCCGTGCTGTCTGCTGTTGATGACAGCAATGCATCTGATCTAACCAGCCGTCCGAGTCAAGCTCCCTACGGCCCGGCCGGTGTCCTCACTAGTCGAGCGGTAAGGCCCCTGCGCTGCTGTAGCAACATCTCGAGGTAGCTCATGGCGCGGGTGTCATCGGCATCGGCGGCCCGCCGGTACCAGCTCTGGGCCTCGACAAGATCCCCGCGCTGCTGCAACAGCACCCCGAGGTTGTACATGGCGCGGGTGTTATCGGCGTCAGCGGCCCGCCACCAGGCTCGTTGAGCAACATCGTGCTGTCCGTAAGTGACCTCGGCTTGGTATCCCACCGCGACTAGTTCGTCCGGTTCGGCGTTGTCCAAGACGAGCTGCCAGGTATCCGCCGGGGGTGCATCACCGGTCGCAGTGAGTAGATCGAGCGCAAAGTCATACACGGTGAACACTCCATCGCCTGGTTCCAGGACAGCCACCGTGGGGTTGATCTCGCGGGATGCCCACGCCACCGCGTCGGCATATCTTTCTCCGTCAGCGAGACTGGCGCGCTGTCGTGGCGTTAGATGGGCGGCGGCCAGGGCAGGCAGCAGACTGGCCGGAACCGGTCGGGTGATGCCGGTGCGTCGCCAGTCGACCGCACCGCGCACCAGGGCATATCCAAGTGGGTGGGACTGGGCTCCCAAAGCGAGCTGATCGGCGATGCGCTCGGCAGCGCCGACGTATTCTCCGATGCCAACCCGCGTGATGCGCTCCCGGCTCTCGACGTCAGGCACCGCCTGCGCCAAGTCTTCCTCGCTGGGCTGATCACGGTCACGATCCAACGTGATCTTGTCAAACACGCTCAGCGCATCCCATTCCGGCGGTCGCAGCTGATCGGTGGGCTGAAACCGGTCCCACTCCCGGGCCCGCAGGGTGGCCACGACCACGTTGCGTTTGGCCAGGCGCATGATCAGGCCAGCTGTCAGAGCACCTCCGCTCAGGTATCGATCGAGATCATCAAGCCAGATCACGTGATCCCCTGGCAGCATGTCAGCCTCATCCAAGGCAGCCAGAGCGCTCGTGGTGTCGGGGATGAGCACAGGTCGATGGGGGTACAAGTCCCGGACCACAGCAGCGGCCAGGCGGGTCTTGCCGACCATTGACGACCCGATTAACAGCACCGGCTGGCCCGCGCGCAATCGCTCTCGTACCTGCTGTTCCTTGGCCCGTCGGTGCAGATAAGGCACGTCGACGACGGCTGGGTGAACCCGCAACATGCCTAGATCCGCCTCGGCGACCGTGGACAGACGATCACCGGCAGGTCCTCGGGTGCCCCGCACGCTGCGCCGCACCTTGCCAGCAGCAGCTGCCTCATACTCCCGCCAACGCTGCCACAGCGGCCCAATCCCACTCACTATCACCGCCAAGCCCACAGCGGTCACTGGTACCCACCACCACAGGCCGGGCCACTTCTGCAGAGCCGCCAGCCCATGCCCGACCCCCACCAACACCGGAATTACCGGAATGGGTGGGGTGATCACCGGGGTCGGGTCACTGTGTCCAGGTTGCAGGGGAAGGACTGGGACACTGCCCGCAGCGACACCCGAGGTGCTCGCGAGCGCGGGAGTATGACCACTTTCGACGGTGCTACCACCAACGAACATGGTCACCAGCACACAGGTGGTGAGGAGCACCACTGTTATAGCGCCGATCAGGAGTTGTTGGGGTCCTGACAATCCCTTGTACTCGGTCGGCGGCCGAGCGGCTGAGGCATCCACCCGGGTGGGCACCGCCGAGGTGGTGGTCTGCTCCGGTGCTGCTGGCCAGCAGAGCGTTTGCTGTGATCTGGCGGCCGGTTCCAAGAGCGGGTCGAATCGGGATAGCGGCAGCGTGGGAGCGGACAGATCGCCGGGGGATCCCGCCAAGCCGGCGGCGAGCGTGGTCAGCGCCTGTCGAACCTGCTGCATGGTGGAGCGGTGCTCGGGGACGCGTTCCAGCAGGCGCAGCACTAGCGGGGTGAGCGCACCGGACTGCCGGGGCGGAGTGATCTCGGGTCCTGACGATTCGGCGCCGTGACTCTCGGTCGGCGGCCGAGCGGCTGAGGCATCCACCCGGCTGGGCACCGCCGGGGTGGTTGTCTGCTCCGGTGCTGCTGGCCAGGAGAGCGTTTGCGGTGATCTGGCGGCCGGTTCCAAGGGCGGGTCGAATCGGGATAGCGGCAGCGTGGGAGCGGACAGATCGCC
>DASVWA010000152.1:0-10798 GCA_036389855.1 Pseudonocardiaceae bacterium | reverse complement strand
ACCATCGCCACCGCCAAGAGCAGGGCCGCCTGATGAGAGGGAGTGGAGCCCGGTGGGCAGGGAGAGGTCAGGTCCTGCAACCCTGCCCACCAGACTGCTCGCGAGTCGCCGACGAGCATGCAACGGTTCGTTGCCCGTGGCCGACCGGCTCGCATCCCGCAGCGCTATCCAGAGCCGAATCGTGGTATCGACGACTCTTGCCAGCGCCATTCGGAGCCGAATCGCGATACCTGAGGGTTTCATCCCACGGGTATCGGCAGCAGGCCTTCATCGCTTGGCGGTGGTGGCGTCGTGGTCGTCGCGGTGGCCGGGGAGGGCGGCGCGCCGTGGGAGCATTGATAGCGCGGCGCCGCCGAATCGAAGCCCTCGATGCGTTCGCATGTGGTGATCGATCCGTCGGCCTCGGCGACAGTCCAGCCCACCGGCGGGTCTCCCCGCAGACCCTGCTCTCCCTGAACACCCTGACATTGGGTGAGCTCGGCTAGGCACGGCGGGGACTCACCCGGCTCTCCCTGGTCGCCCTGCGGTCCGCGCAACGCTTCGGCGTTCGCCGTCAGGTAGGCCTGCACCGCCTCATCAAGTTGTTGCGGTGTCGGTCCGATGGGTGGCGGGGGCAGCTTGGCCAACTGCGCCGCGACCTCCGTCTGGATTTGGGCCGGAGTGGGGACCGCGATGGACTCCCTGGCTATCTGAGCCGCGACCTGAGCCGTGGACGCTGCGCTGAAGACCTCGGAATCCGACGCGGTCCCCGGTGCGGGAATCGATACCGGCGCCAGACCGCGACGGGTGAGCTCGGCGTTTGCCACCACCCCGAGGTCGTAGGCACCCTGCGCGAGCCGCTGAATATCCTGCGACGCGGCCCGGAACTGAGCGGCGCGCACCTGGTCCTCAGCGGTGTTCTCCGCGATGCGACGGTTCAGCATCAACAGCGGAACGCCGATAAGCAAGGACGTGATCACTGAGGCCACCACCGCGCCCCGGAAGTAAGCCCGTCCTTCGCGCTGAATTTCCTGCCGGGCGACCTGCGGGGCGGCACGAGCGGTTTGCGCGATAGAGTCCCGCAGTTGGTCCAATCCCTGAGTGAGATCATCCACGCTGGTCATGGGATTCTCTCATCTGGAGCACCTCAAGCCGTCCGACTCGAGCCTGCAAGTCGGCAATCGCAGACTGGATGAGCGTGACCGCGTCGCTGGCCTGTTGCGCGATCACCATGGGCGTCGGTGGTACAAAACTAGGCCGTCCTGATTTGAAGCGCTCAACGATCACTGGACCAACCACAGCCGTCACCACGATTCCGATCAGGGAGATGGCCGCGATAGTGATCGTCAGCCAAGCTGGCCCCCCAGCTTGCACAGTTCCTCCGTTCCGCCGCCCTGCACTGGCTTATACCCAGCGCAGGTGACGAGAGCGACTCATACTCAACCGGCCCGGCATACGCCGCTACTTCCCCAACCTGATAATCGAGCCGAAGTATGGTGCGCACCCGCAGCGGTACCCGGAACTTCTGCTGCCACACAGCTAGACCGCCGAGCGCGTGAGTGGATTGTTCCCCCAGGTCACGCGCTAGCGACGTTGGCAGTCCCTAACCTGAGAACGCGGGAACTTTGCCGCTGTTCGCCGTGCCCTGATGCTTCGCTTCCCAAGCTTGGACGACGTTGAGCGGCAGCCGGCCACGGTCACTGACATTGTGGCCATTCTGCTTGGCCCACTCGCGGATGGCCTTGAGGGTGTCGCGGTTGTAGCCGCTTCTTGCGACGCTCCCGTTGCCAGCTGTACGGCCACCCGAACGGTCGGTGCCACGAGTGCCTGGGCGCCGCCCACTGGTCTTACGGGCAGCAGCAACGTAACGCGCCAAGTTATCACGCAGCTTGGCGGCGTTGCCATCCGCCAGGTCGATCTCGTACGTGATGCCCTCGAGCGCGAACTCGACTGTCGTAATGTCCTCAGCTTCTTCCCCAGTGAGGTCGTCGATGAGGGTGACGATGGTCTTCTGAGCCACGGGTACGGATTCTCCTTGTCGACAGGAACACGGCGTAGACGAAACTGCCGCGTTGTGAACGCTGATCGCGACAAGATACACACAATGCCGGTGATGCGAACACGCGGCATGCCGTAACGGCCAGTTTCCCCACGTTATGCCTCCGAAACTCAACAACTACAGCTGTGGGGCAGCGCGGGACAGGTCTGTTAACGAGTTGGCCTCGACGCAGATGATCGGTGGTCAGCCGGCGCGGCGTCGGCGTGCGACCTCCGCGAGCACGACACCAGCGGCGACGGACGCGTTGAGCGACTCGACCGGCCCCGCCATCGGTATCGACACTGCAGCGTCGCACGTCTCGCGAACCAGGCGGGACAACCCCCGCCCCTCCGACCCCAGAACGAGCGCCAATGGTCCGGTGGCCCACGAAAACGAGTCCAGTGACATCGAGCCGCCGGAGTCCAACCCGATCACCATCAGGCCGGATGCGGCGCAGTCCTTGAGCGTGCGCACCAGATTGGTGGCCCGGGCTACCGGTAGACGCGCAGCGGTTCCTGCCGAGGTCCGCCACGCCACCGCGGTCATCCCCGCCGAGCGTCGCTGCGGCACCAGCAGTCCGTGCGCACCGAATGCGGCGGCCGAACGGACTACGGCACCCAAGTTGCGCGGGTCGGTCACGCCGTCCAGCGCGACGAGCAGCGGCGGCGTCGCAGAGTCCAGCGCTGCGGCCAGCACGTCCTCAGGACGGGCGTACTCGTACGGCTGCACCTGTAGCGCCACTCCTTGGTGCAGCGCACCCCCGGCCAGGCGGTCGAGATCGGCTCTGGGCACCTCGAGAATGGACAGACCGGCGTCGGCGGCCAACCGTACGGACTCGCTGATCCGGTCGTCGGTGTCCACCCCGATGGCGACGTGCAGTGCGGTGGCGGGCACTCCGGCGCGCAGGCATTCCAATACCGGATTACGACCGAGCACGGTCTCCCCCGGCTCGGTACCGGTTCGACGGCGGGCTCGGGCGGCTTGGTTGGCAGGACCAGTCCCCCGCTGCGCGGGTTGGCGCTGGGCTGATTGACGCTGAGCTGATGTGCCTTGCGCCGCACGGCCCGGCCGTTGGGCCGGATGGCCGGTTCGCAATTCGGCGGGCGGCGTCGCGCCGCGGCCACGCAAGCCCTTGGACTTTTGGCCTCCGGAGCCCACGACGGCGCCCTTTTTAGTGCCCGGCTTGCGCATCGCTCCCCTGCGCTGGGAATTACCCGCCATGACTCAGCTCCCCTTGACGGTCCACACCGGGCCATCGGGAGTGTCCTCGACGGCGATCCCGGCAGCGAGCAGCTGATCCCGCACCGCGTCAGCCGTAGTGTAGTCACGACGGGTCCGAGCTTCGGCGCGTTCGGCGAGCAACCGTTCCACCAGGACCGTCAGCGCTACTGACGTGGCGTCCACTCCCGACGTCGAGTGCCACTGGTCGGCCAGCGGGTCCAGGCCGAGCACTCCGGCCATCGCCCGTACCGAACCGGTAGCCGCCATCGCCGCCGTATGGTTCCCCGCGTCCAGCGCGGCGTTGCCCTCGTGCACGGTGGTATGGATCGCTGCCAGCGCTGCCGGGGTGCCGAGGTCGTCGTCCATCGCCGCGGCGAAGTCAGCGGACCAGGTGCCAGACTCGGGCACGCCGCATCGTTCCCGGACCCGGTGCACCAACGACTCGATCCGCCGGTAGGCGGCCACCGCTTCATCCAGCGCGCCATCGGAGTACTCGATGGCGGACCGGTAATGCGCGCCGATCAGGTAATAGCGCAACTCCACGGCACGAACCCGGCGCAGGGTGGCCGGCACGGACAGCGTGTTGCCCAGCGATTTGGACATCTTCTCGCCGGACAGCGTCACCCAGCCGTTGTGCAACCAGTACCGGGCGAACCCGTCACCAGCGGCCCGAGACTGCGCCCGCTCGTTCTCATGGTGCGGAAAGACCAGGTCCAATCCACCACCGTGGATATCGAACTCCGAGCCGAGGTACGTGGTGGCCATGGCGGAGCATTCCAGGTGCCACCCAGGACGGCCCGCGCCCCACGGCGTCGACCAGCACGGCTCGCCGGGCTTGGCGGCCTTCCACAGTGAGAAGTCCCGAGGATCGCGCTTGCCCGATGCCGCGGATTCACCCTGGCAGACCTCATCGAGACGTTGTCCGGACAATGCCCCGTAGTCGTCCATGCTGGCTACCGCGAAGTAGACATCACCACCCGCGGCGTAGGCGTGCCCACGGTCGATCAGCCGTGCCATCAGCTCAATCATCTGCGGAACATGGCCGGTCGCGCGCGGCAGTGCAGACGGCGGCAGGCAACCCAGAGCGGTGTAGGCATCCTCGAACGCTCGTTCGTGGATATAAGCCCACTCCCACCACGGCCGCCCTGCCTCGGCGGATTTGGCAAGGATCTTGTCGTCGATGTCGGTGACATTGCGCACCAAAAGCACATCGTGGCCGGTGGCTATCAGCCAGCGACGCAGCACGTCGTAATTCAACGCTGAACGCACGTGCCCGATGTGCGGGACACCCTGCACGGTGGCCCCACACACGTAGATCGACGCCGTGCGGGGTCGCAGCGGGACGAATTCCCGCTGGCTGCGTGTCGCAGTGTCATACAGGTGCACGAGGCGATGGTACGGGGCGCTGCCCCGTACCATCGCCTCGTGCTGCTCGTGAGTGCGTAACAGTGTTCTAACACTGTTACGCACTCACGAGCAGCACCGTGGCGAGGGCTGCGATGCCCTCGCCACGGCCGGTGAGGCCGAGGCCGTCGGTGGTGGTGCCGGTGACCGAGATGGGGCCGCCCAACGCCTCGGACAGCACTTGCTGCGCCTCGGCGCGCCGGGTGCCCACCCGCGGCGCGTTCCCGATCACCTGCACCGCGCCATTGCTGACCGTCCAGCCGCCGGCGGTCAACCTGTGACGTACTTCGGTGAGCAGTTCGGCGCCGTGCGCCCCGGCCCAACGCTGCTCGCCGGTGCCGAAGACCGCGCCCAGATCGCCCAGACCAGCAGCAGACAGCGCAGCGTCGCACAACGCGTGCGCGACGACGTCACCGTCGGAGTGCCCGGCACAGCCCGGTATTCCAGGCCAATGCAGGCCGGCGAGCCAACACTCCCGGCCGGGTTGTACCCGGTGTACATCGGTGCCGATCCCGACCCTCATACCCGACCGGCTGCTACCGCGCCAGCCACCGTCTCGGCGACCACGAGATCGAACGGGGTAGTGATCTTAAAAGCATGCGGGTGACCAGGCACTATGGTCACCGTCTCCCCCAGCTGCTCGACCAGACCGGCGTCGTCAGTCACCGGGCCGGACGGCCGCTGATGCGCCCGGCGCAGCAGGTCCGCGGCGAATCCCTGCGGTGTCTGAACCACCCGTAAGGCCGTGCGGTCCACTGTCGACACCACCCGACCCTGCGGGTCCACCTGCTTGATCGTGTCAACCACCGTCAGCACCGGCACCACGGCCCGCTTCCCGGCCACTACCGCCTGCACCACTGCCTGGATCACACCGACCGGGGTGAGGCAGCGGGCGGCGTCATGCACCAGCACCACCTCGGCGTCCGGCACGCTGTCCAGGGCCTGGCGCACCGAGTCGGACCGTTGGGCTCCGCCGGTCACAATCCGTACCCGCCGCCCCGCATCGGCGAGTGCGGTGGCTGCCTGATCCCGGTACTGCGCACCGACTGCAACCACGACAAGGTCGACGCAACCGGCAGCCAGCAGCCCTTGCACGCAGTGCCAGAGCAATGGGCGCCCCAGCAGTGGCACGAAAGCCTTGGGCATCCCGGCTGCCAACCGCACGCCCTGACCAGCAGCCGGTACCAGCGCGACGATCCGAGCCGGGGCGCGGACTACCACCCCAACCGCCAGTTGGCCTCAGGAAGCGGCAGCGAGGACCTCGTCGAGGAGTACCTCGGCGTTGTCCTCGTTGGTGCCCTCAGCGAGCGCCAGCTCACTCACCAGGATCTGGCGGGCCTTTGCGAGCATGCGTTTCTCGCCGGCCGACAGACCGCGGTCACGCTCGCGACGCCACAGATCCCGGACCACTTCCGCCACTTTGTTGACGTCGCCAGAGGCGAGCTTCTCCAAGTTGGCCTTGTACCGCCGCGACCAGTTCGTCGGCTCCTCGGTATGGGGAGCACGCAGCACCTCGAAAACCCGGTCGAGGCCCTCCTGGCCGACCACGTCCCGGACGCCGACAACTTCGGCGTTGGCAGCGGGAACACGGACGGTAAGATCACCCTGAGCGACCTTGAGTACGAGGTACTTCTTCTCCTCGCCCTTGATCACTCGAGTTTCGATGGCCTCGATGAGAGCGGCACCGTGGTGCGGGTAGACGACGGTCTCTCCGACCTTGAAAACCATGTGTCCTCTGCCCCTTTCGCTGCACCTAGGTTACCACGCCTGGAAATGATCCTGCGCCGGGGATCGCCGCGTCATCGCAGGTCAGAGGATCGGCAACCGACTCTCGCCAAGCAACGCTGCGCTCCCGCAGCTCAAGGTGGCTCCACTGTAGACCTACGCCAGACCCACACCAGACCGGACATGGGCCCGCGCCAGGTGGGTCGGGTGCACCGGAGCACTGCCGCGATGGATTAGGATTCGCCCTGGTCGGATGAGGCTGGCCATCGATGCGCGAGCAAGACCTGAGGAGGACCTCGCCCGTGAGCCGCCGGCACAGGTTGATGCGGCGCCGCTTCGCCGTCACCGCCCTGATCGCCGCCTGCTGCGCCAGTGCGCCATCGCTGGTCGGCTGCAGCGCAGGTCAGATCACCCAGACCGACAGCCAAGTGGCCGCTGTGGACGGGGCTTTCGCCGATGTCGGCGAAAGCATTGCGCTGCGCGACGTGCTGATCCCCGCCCCGCCGAACTCCAACGGCACCTACCCGGCCGGCTCGAGCGTGCCGGTGCTGCTCACCATCATCAACCAGGGCACCCGCGCCGACAGATTGATCGCCGTGACCTCCCCCGTAGCCAGCCAGGTGCTCGTCCTGGGCACGACCACGATCCCCCCCGGAACGAACGTCACCAGCACCGCCGGCTCGGCTTCAGCAGGGGTCCAGTCGCAGAGCCCGCTGGTCGTCGGGCAGCTGCGCATCGTGCTCAGCACCACCCAGCCGCTGCGCGCCGGATTGAACACTCCGGTCACCTTTGTGTTCGAGAACGCAGGCTCGGTGACCCTGCCGGTACCCATGGCGGTGCCCGTGGAATCCGTGAGTGAGGTCAACGTGGTCGAGAGCGGCGAACACAGCGGTGACGAACACAGCGGCGGACACGGCTAAGTCGGCCCACCGCGTTGTCGGGGCAGACCGATAGCGTCCGCGACCATGGCAAGGTCTCCGGTACATGCTCGCGCCATCCACCGTTGCACCGACTGCGGCCACGAGGTCGCCAAGTGGGTGGGCCGCTGCCCGGAGTGCCAGACGTGGGGCAGCGTTGTCGGTGCAGGTCCGCAACCGGTGACGCGGGTCGCGGCCGGCGCTCCGTCGTCCCCGGCTCGCCCGATCTCCCAGGTCGACCTGCATTCAGCACGAGCCACCGCCACCGGCGTCTCCGAACTCGACCGGGTACTCGGCGGTGGCCTGGTGCCCGGCGCGGTGGTCCTGCTGGCCGGCGAGCCCGGGGTCGGAAAGTCGACTCTGCTATTGGAGGTCGCGCACTGCTGCGCGCTGGCCGGCAGACGTTCCCTCTACGTGACCGGGGAGGAGTCTGCGGGTCAGGTGCGGCTGCGGGCTCAGCGCACCGGCGCGCTGGACGACGAGCTGTTCCTGGCCGCCGAGTCCGACCTTGCCGCCGTGCTGGGGCATCTCGACGCGGTCCATCCGGACCTGTTGATCGTCGATTCGGTGCAAACCATGTCCTGCCCAGGGGCCGAGGGCAGTCCGGGCGGGGTGTCCCAGGTTCGGGCCGTTGCGAGCGTGTTGATCACCACCGCCAAGCAGCGCGGGCTGCCGGTGGTGCTGGTGGGGCATGTCACCAAGGACGGCACGGTGGCGGGGCCCCGGGTGCTGGAACACCTGGTGGATGTTGTTCTGCAGTTCGACGGCGATCGCAACTCCACGCTGCGGATGGTCCGCGGAATCAAGAACCGGTTCGGGGCGGCCGACGAGGTCGGCTGCTTCGAGCTCACTGATGACGGCATCACCGGCTTGCCTGATCCGTCCGGACTGTTTCTCACCCGCCGCGACGGTGCTGTGCCCGGGACGGCGGTGACGGTGGTGGTGGAGGGTAAACGGCCGATGCTGGGTGAGGTCCAGGCACTGGTCGCTGAGTCCGCGCTGGCCAACCCGCGCCGGGCGGTCAGCGGTCTGGACTCGTCCCGGGTGGCGATGATCCTGGCGGTCACCGATCGCCGCGGCAACGTGCGGCTGGCGGGTTCCGACGTGTACACCGCGACAGTGGGCGGGATGCGCGTGGTGGAGCCGGCGGCCGATCTCGCCGTCGCGCTGGCCGTCGCGTCAGCGGCCCGGGACCTGCCGTTGCCTGCGCACACGGTCGCGATCGGCGAGGTGGGGCTGGCCGGCGAGGTCCGGCAGGTGACGGGGTTGCGCCGGCGCCTGGCCGAGGCCGCCCGGTTGGGCTTCCGGCACGCGCTGGTGCCAGCCGACGGCGATGGTGCGCCACCTCCCGGAATGCGCCTGCACGAGGTGGCCGACCTGAGCGCGACGTTGCGCTGGTTACGTGCCTGACAGTGGCCTTCGCGGTGGATTGGTCGCACGTTTGAGCCGCAGGTCCACTGGGGATGTGAGAGGCGACCGGGCCAGTGGGTCTCGAACCCCCGACAACACATGGAGACTCGATGACTGACGACGTCGTGACGCTGATCAAGGCCCAGCACCGTGAGATCGAGCGCCTGCTCGATCAGGCCGCTCAGGAAGACACGGACACCCTCGCCCTCCTGCGCCAGGTGAACGAGCTGCTCATCCCGCACTCCGAGGCCGAGGAAAGCTTCGTCTACCCCGCCATCGAAAAAGCGGACCCGGACGAAGCCGACGAGGTCCACGACGGGGCCGCCGAGCACCACCACATCGAAGAGCTGCTCGGTCAGCTGCTGAAAGAGGACCCGGACGATCCCGGATACGACGGGAAGCTTGCGGCCATGGCCGGCGAATTGCACCACCATATCGAGGAGGAGGAGCAGGAACTGCTGCCCGTCCTGGAAACGAAAGCCTCGTCGAAAAAGCGGGCCGAACTGGCCGCTCGGTTCGCCGAAGCCACCGGCTGGACCGGCAAGAGCAGCAGTGACCTTGGCGAGCCGACCCGGGCCGAGTTGTACGACAAGGCCAAGGAGCAGAAGGTGCCTGGCCGCTCTGGAATGAACAAAGCCGAGCTCGCCGAGGCGGTCGACCACGGCCTCAAGCGGATCGGCATGGTGCCCTGATCAGCCGGGGTCACCCCGATGGTGGTCCGCAGCCCGATAGGATCGATGCGCCTTGAACACCCCTGCCCAGGCTGCGGAGACCGGCAGAGCATGAGCGCACCGGAGTGGTACAGCACAGCACCGAGGTGCGGTCCCTGCGGTCAGCGCGCGCTGCTGAGCCGACGGGCGGCTAACCGACTTGCTGATTTCTCCGCAGATCGTCTCGTCGTGTTCCAGTGCCCCCGCCACCGCGACGCATGGCACGTGCGGACTCCCAGTTCAGAACACACTGCGCGAACTCGCACCCAGGGGTAGCGATTACCATTCGAAGCTGGATCGCGGTCTATGCGGCTTGGTAATCGCGATTCGGCTCCGAATGGCGCTCGTGGGGCGCTGCACGAGACCTCGGTCGCGCGGTGCCAGCGGTCGGTGCCGTGGCCGGGGCTAAGGCTGGTGTCGGGCCTGCGACGGTGTCCCGGTCGTCAGAGACAGGGCTGTCTGTCTGGATCCCCCGCCGATATGCTGCCCGCATAGGGGTTCGGGGTCACGAGTTCACGAGCCTCGACGGCGGCAGGTCGGAATCGGTACGGTCTGAAGATCGACATCGTGCGATGCGACGCGCCGGACCGCACGTCCGTGTCCCTGCCAGAGATACAGCCTACGAGTCGAGGATTCGCCGATGAGTGCTCTGCCCGCTGATTTCTTCACCAAGCCGGTCTCCGAGGTCGACCCCGAGATCGCCGAGGTGCTGTCCAACGAGCTGTCCCGCCAGGAACACACGCTGGAGATGATCGCCTCGGAGAACTTCGTGCCACAGGCGGTCTTGGACTGCCAAGGCTCGGTGCTCACCAACAAGTACGCGGAGGGCTACCCGGGCCGGCGATACTACGGCGGCTGTGAGCACGTAGACGTGGCCGAGCAGCTGGCGATCGACCGGGCGAAGGAGCTGTTCGGGGCCGAGCATGCCAACGTGCAGCCCAACGGTGGCGCCTCAGCCAACGCCATCGTCTACAGCACGTTGATGGATCACGGCGACACGTTCCTGGGGATGAAACTCGACCACGGTGGGCACCTCACGCACGGCATGAAGATCAACTTTTCCGGGCTCTACTACAACGTGGTGCCCTACGGCGTGGACAAGGACACCTCGCTGCTGGACATGGACGAGGTTGAGCGACTGGCGAAGGAACACCGGCCGAAGATGATTCTCGCCGGCTGGTCGGCTTATCCCCGCGAGATGGACTTCGCCCACTTCCGCCGGATCGCCGACGAGGTGGGCGCGTACCTGTTCGTCGACATGGCGCACTTCGCCGGCCTGGTCGCCGCCGGTGAGTACCCCAACCCGGTCCCGCACGCGCACGTCGTCACCACCACCATCCACAAGACGCTGGGCGGACCGCGCAGCGGGATGATCCTGTGCAAGGACGAGTTCA
>DASVWA010000151.1:0-3614 GCA_036389855.1 Pseudonocardiaceae bacterium | reverse complement strand
TCGATCATCTCTGTTGAGTGGACTCACTTCGTCAGCCAGGCGATGTTCTTGCGTTTGCGCATCTGCTTCCACGCAGGTGCGAGGTTGTTCTCGGCCTGGGCGGCGCGGGTGGCCTCGGTTGCGTACATGAGGCCGTAGGTGAAGCCGTTTCCGCCCTCGAGGTGGGCTTGGGCAGCGTGCTCTCGCAGCACTGGCCGGGACACCGCAGTGTCCTGGTGCTCTCCGAGCAGTTGCTGGACAGCCTTGAGGCGCTTGCGCAGCCGCGCCGCCGGCTTACCCACCGTGGGCCCGACGGCCTCGGTGGCGTAGCGCAGCCGTTTGGCGGCCTTGCGAGTCTCGTGGAGCGCGAAGTCGCGCCGCTGGCCGGGTGGCTGACGATCGGCGTCGGCCATGCGGGATTCCACGCGGCGGTAGGCCCGCCGGACGCTCTTGAGGAGCTCACGCTTGGCTTTGCGCCTGGCGCGGACGGTGACCGGCGGCTCGGCCAGCAGGGCGTCGATCCGGTCGTGCAGGACGAGGTAGCGCTCGCTGTCCAGGGCGGCCACGGCGACTTGGCGGGCGTCGGCCTGCCTGCGCTCGAATGAACGAGTGAGCGCGGCGTCGACCGGTCCGAGCTTGAGCTCATCGGGCAACTCCGCGAGGATCGCCGCGAACCGCTCGGCCATCACCTCCGCGTCCCTGGCCCCACCCAGCTCTCCGGCCACCCACTTCAGCTCCTCGGTCAGCTCACGAGTCTGGTCGCGGTCGAGGACCCGACCGAATGCCTGCAGTGCGCTGCGCATCCGGCGGGCAGCGACACGCATCTGGTGGACCGCGTCCGGGGCATCCTGGCGCACCAGAGGGTCATACCGGCGCAGCTGCTCGACCTGCGTCCACAAGTACGCCAGCACCACGTCCCCAGCCGAGCGACCAGAAGCGGGGCTTGGCGTGGCGACATTGGGCGGCATTCGGTCGGCGAGCAGCCGACCCAGCTTCGATGCCGAACCGGCACGCTGTGCCCCTGCCTTGAGCAGCCGGTGCTCGATTCGGTCCAGCAGCGCCCGCTGGCCATGCTCGCCAAGCTCGACCTCCACCTCGCGCCACGAGACGGTCGTGGTCTGCTCACCCATGGTCCGCGCCCGCACGTGGTCATCAACCAGTTCCGCCAGCGACCGCCCGCGGGAATCGGTGAGGACCCAGCGCCGGCGACGGGTGTTCAGCTCAGCAACCGGCGCCAGCGCGCCACCTCGGGTGTATACCCGGGTGAGTGCGACCAGCTCGGCCGGTGGCCGGCGGGCGGAACGTCCCAACGGTAGCCGCAGCTCGTCACGGCTGTCCTTGCCCGCCGGAAGCTTCAGATGCCACCCCTCGTCGGACCCGCCCTCCCTGCGTCGCAACGTCACCCCGGCCCGCACCAGACGCAAGTCGGCGGTGTCGAAGTACACCGCCGACAGGTCCTGCTCATCCGGGCCGGTCGCGGAATCGAACCCGAGCAACCCAGCCGGGTCGAACAGCTCCAGCCCCTCGATCCCCTCGTACTTGCGCTCGGTCTCTCGCATCGTCGTCACGCCGTTGCCCTTAGCCACAAATGCAGCCCTACCCCATCGGCCGCTCGTCGTCACGCATCCATGCCCGGACGGAGGAGTCAGTAACCCGGGAGCGATCCTCATCGCCCAGGACGGCAGCATTGGCTAGTCGAAGTGCGCCCGGTCCGGGTTGCCTAGTGCGTCGGCCAGGCGCTGACGCATTGCTGGATGCATGGCCAGCTGCCTTGCCCGCTTGGGGTTGAACCACGCTGCGGTACTGATTTCATGGTGATCGGGCTGGGCGTCACGGGCCGGAGTGAAGGCATGGAAGCACACCGCGAACTATTGGCCGAGCGTGGCCAGAGTGCGGACCGAGCGGCGAGCGTGGAACGGCGGTGAGTTCAAGGTGACGTTGCCACGTTGCCATCGTGTACTCGTCGCTGTGAGCCTCTCGGCCCTGCTGATCATTGAGCTGGTTGCGTGCGGCTCATTGACAACCCAGCATGATCCGGATGCTTCGCCACCGTCTGCGCCAGCCCATCCATTGCCACAGACCGCCACCACGACGCGCGAAACAAAAGAGGCGGCAAGCTGGGCAATGCCTGACCTCGTAGGCTCCAATTTACAGAGCGCGCAGAACCAGATCCAGAGTCTCACGGATTTCGCGATAGCCGTAACGACCTCACATGACGCGACTGGCGCTGACCGTCAACAAATCTTGGATGAGAACTGGAAGGTTTGTTCACAGAACATCCCACCCGGCCATACGATAGATAGTGGAACCCGAATCGACTTCGGCGCAGTCAAGCTCGAAGAGCGCTGCCCGTAGCACCGGTTCACGTGCTCCGAACGTTCAGCCTGTGGGCTGCGACGATCCCGTCGGCTCGGTGGTGCCGATCGTCACGTCCGCAACCACGTTCTGGCACTCCGGCGTCTGTTTGATGGCGGCGCGCAACTGCGGATCGATGACGAGGTTGGCGAGCACCTGGGCGCGGTTGCCGAGTGCGGCCAGAACATTGCTGGCCGCGCCGAGGGCCAAGCCGGCCCCGCCCACGTCGTTGGGATCAGCCCGGTTGAGCTGGGCCATCGCCTCGTCGAGATCTTCGCGCAACTGGACGAGCTGGGTGCGCATGCTTTCGAGGATTTGCACCCCGTTGTCCACCGGCGGGGGCCCAACCGCCGTGAGCCGGTCGATGGCCTGTTGAGTGGCGTTTCGCGCGCTGCCCAGGTAGTCGATATAGGCCTGTCGAGTCGCGGTGAGGTTACTGAGATCCGGCAGAGGCGGTGCGCCGAGCTGCTCGAAGGCCGGATCGAGCGCCTGGCACATCGACCTGGCCCAGTCGGCGGTCGCCGTCTGAGCGTCGGCCGGCTGCGTCGAGGTCACCTCGGGAAGCAAGGGCGCCGGGGACGGTACTGTGTTGTCCGCGCACCCTGCGACCGCAAGCCCTGCCGCGGCGACGAGTACGGCAAGGCGACGGTGTAGCGCAGCGTTGCCAGCGGCGTTCGCGGTGGGCTTCACGAGTGCTCCTGGGTATCTCTGGATTCGGGCTCCGCCCGGGGCTGGTGAGTGACATACCGGCTTCCCGGACTCGCGGACAGTAACCTAGCGAGCGTGGGATGAATCGGTTTATCCGGGCCGCCCAACGCCGCAATGACTTAGTGGTCACCCATGCTGATGCTGTCTATGAGCTGGTCGATGCGCTCTGCGACCTGCATGAACGATGCCGGAGCAAGGGTGGTCCACTCCGAACGGTCCGGACTGCGCACCGGCTGCAGCGTGTATCCGCCACGCTCGGTGGCCAGGTAGGTCAATGCGACACCCGCCGAATGACGCCGGCCGTCGCGGTTGCGGCGCGCCACGCCGAACTTCGCACCGCCGGGTTTGGGACCGTGCACCATGGCCACGAAGGCCCGCGCGTCATCAGGGTTGACTCCGCCGCGGAGCAACCGATTCTCCAGCTGCTCCCCGGTGAGCCCACGCTCCCCGTCTTGGGCCGGTTTCGCCAGCAGCTCCGAGGGCACTGACACCGACGATCCCGGGCCTGCTGGGCGATTCGGCAGTTGCCGGGCGACCGCGGCGCACAACTCGCTCGCCGGACCGGTGCGCAC
>DASVWA010000150.1:0-1638 GCA_036389855.1 Pseudonocardiaceae bacterium | reverse complement strand
TGCTGCAGGGCGGGCAGGGGGTGTTCGGCATCGCCGTGAGCGGGGCGATGCGGGAGATCGCCGGATCAATCAGCCAGTTTCCGCCGGAGCGTGCCGATGGCGGGCATGTGGCCACCACTGGCGAAGACGAGCTGACCAAGCGCCGACGGACCCGTCGGATCAGCTGACACATCGGCCCCTGCAGCCCGGCATCACCTGCAGCCGTACACCTGGCTGTGTAGCCGCTCACAGCGGCGCGTTGAGAGAATGAGGCGCCGCTGCCGTCAAGTAGGCTGGGCGGGTAGTCGCCGACCCCGCGCGGGAGAGCTCCGGTCATTGTGGCCCGGGCGCCGAAGGAGCAAATCCTCCCCGGAACCTCTCAGGCGAAAAGGACCGCACGGGTCAGACGCCTCTGGAAAGCGGTAGCGCACGCTACCCGCCGACGGGGAAAGCCGGTGCCAGCCGGTGAATCTCTCAGGCGCCCAGTTCTCGGCAGGCGGGTCTGGGCAGTGACAGAGGGGGAGGACTGATCGGGCACGGTGTCCGACGGTTCAACCTGACGCCCGGAGGCCACCACGATGAATGCTCCTGACCGGCGCCCGCTGTCCGAGCTGGAGCACGGCACACCGTTCGCTGATCGGCACATCGGGCCGCGCCCGGCCGAGCTGACTCGGATGTTGGACGCCATCAGTGTGGAGTCGCTGGATGAACTGGCGCAGCTGGCTCTGCCTCCTGGCCTGGCCGACCCGGAAGCCCTCGCGGACCTACCGGCACCGGCCACCGAGGCACAGGCGCTGGCCGAGCTGCGCGCCCGGGCCGCCCGATGCCATCCGCGGATACCGATGATCGGGATGGGGTACCACGGTACGGTCACCCCGCCGGTGATCCGCCGTTCGGTGCTGGAGAACCCGGCCTGGTACACCGCCTACACGCCTTACCAGCCGGAGATTTCACAGGGCCGGCTCGAAGCGCTGCTCAACTTCCAGACGATGGTGGCCGACCTCACCGGCTTGCCGGTGGCCAATGCCTCATTGCTCGATGAGGCCACCGCGGCCGCCGAGGCGATGACCCTGCTGCGCCGGGCCGGCCGGAGCAGCTCATCCCGATTCGTCGTCGACGCTGACACGCTGCCACAGACTCTGGCTGTGCTGGCCACCCGTGCCCAGCCGCTGGGCATCGAGCTGGATGTCGTAGACCTGTACTGTGCAGCTTCCGGGAGAGAATTCGAGCTGAGTCTGCCCGACGGTGAGTTCTTCGGCGTGTTGCTGTCCTATCCCGGTGCCTCCGGCGCGGTGCGCGACCACGCGATGCTCATTGAGCAGGCGCACCAACGCGGTGCCGCGGTAGCCGTCGCAGCTGACCCGCTGGCGCTGACCCTGCTTCGTCCACCAGGCGAGATCGGCGCCGACGTCGCGGTCGGCTCCACCCAGCGCTTTGGGGTGCCGATGGGCTTCGGTGGACCGCATGCCGCCTACCTCGCCGTCCGTCATGGCCTGGAGCGTCAGCTTCCGGGCCGGTTGGTGGGGATGTCCCGGGACGCTGATGGCAACCCGGCGTACCGACTGGCGCTGCAGACCCGCGAGCAGCACATCCGCCGGGAGAGGGCGACCAGCAACATCTGCACCGCGCAGGTGCTGCTGGCTGTGATGGCCTCGATGT
>DASVWA010000149.1:0-13124 GCA_036389855.1 Pseudonocardiaceae bacterium | reverse complement strand
GTCAAAACCATCTTCGGGGCCGAGCTCAGCCTCGGTCTCACCGCACCACAGAACGGGATACCCGACCCGGAGGGCGAACACCTGCTCGTGCTGGCTCGCGATCCCGAGGGTTACCGCAGGCTGTCCCGAGTGATCAGCGATGCGCAGATCCGTGGTCGCGAAAAGGGCAAGCCGGTTTATGACCCAGACGCGGTGGCAGCCGCCGCGGGCGGGCACTGGGTGGTGCTCGCCGGGTGCCGCAAGGGGGCGGTGCGCCGGGCGCTGGAACGGGAAGGGCCGGCTGCCGCGGCCGCGCAGCTACGCCGCCTGATCGGGCTGTTCGGCCCAGACCACGTCGTCGTCGAGCTCACCGACCATGGCCTGGCTGACGACACTGAGCGCAACGACGCACTCGCCGCGCTGGCCGCAGCGCACGGCGTGGACACTGTCGCCACTACCGCCGCGCACTACGCCAGCCCTTCCCGGCATCGGCTGGCTACCGCAATGGCCGCGGTCCGGGCGCGGCGCAGCCTGGACGAGATGGACGGCTGGCTGCCTGCCGCCGCAACGGCGTACCTGCGCTCCGGTGCGGAGATGGCCGAGCGGTTCGCTCGCTGGCCCGGGGCTGTCGAGCGGGCTGCCACGCTAGGCCAGCAGTGCGCTTTCGACCTGCATCTGGTGGCGCCAGATCTGCCGCTGTTCGATGTTCCCACCAGGCACACCGAAGCCAGCTGGCTGCGCGAGCTGACTTGGCTCGGCGCGGCCACTCGTTACGGCAGCTACGACGAGTGTCCCGGCGCCTATCACCAGATCGCACACGAGCTGACCGTCATCGAAGAGAAGAACTTTCCGGGCTACTTCCTCATCGTTCATGACATCGTGGCGTTCTGCCGGCGGGCCGACATCCTCTGCCAGGGCCGGGGCTCGGCTGCCAACTCCGCGGTCTGCTACGCGCTGGGCATCACGAACGTCGACGCGGTAGGGATGGATCTGCTCTTCGAGCGGTTCCTCGCCCCGGACCGCGACGGTTACCCCGACATCGACCTGGACATCGAGTCCGACCGTCGCGAGGAGGCCATCCAGTACGTCTACCAGCGATACGGCCGCGACTGCGCGGCCCAGGTGGCCAACGTGATCACCTACCGGGCCCGTTCGGCGGTGCGGGACGTGGCCAAGGCGCTGGGCTACTCGACCGGCACCCAGGACGCCTGGAGCAAGCAGATCGACCGGTGGGGGCCGCTAGGGCATCAGGAGATCGACATCCCCGAACCGGTGCGGGCGCTGGCCGCCGAGCTGGAGGGATTCCCCCGTCACCTGGGCATTCACTCCGGCGGAATGGTGATCTGCTCCCGCCCGGTGGCTGAGGTCTGCCCGGTGGAGTGGGCGCGTAGAGACAACCGCTCGGTAGTGCAGTGGGACAAGGACGACTGCGCAGCCGCTGGTCTGGTCAAGTTCGACCTGCTCGGGCTCGGCATGCTGTCCGCGCTGCACTACGCGGTCGATCTGGTCGCCCGCCATTACCGGCACCGGGTGCAGCTCGCGGATTTGCAGCCCACCGATCCGGCCGTCTACGAGATGCTGGCCCGGGCCGATTCGATCGGGGTGTTCCAAGTGGAGTCCCGCGCACAGATGGCTACCCTCCCGCGGCTGAAACCGCGCTGCTTCTATGACCTGGTGGTCGAAGTGGCGCTGATCCGTCCCGGCCCGATCCAAGGCGACTCGGTGCACCCCTACATCCGGCGCCGCAACGGTCAGGAGGCCTGGGACTACGACCATCCGCTGCTGGCGAATGCGCTGCGCAAAACCCTGGGTGTGCCGCTGTTCCAGGAGCAGCTGATGCAGATGGCCATTGACGTCGCCGACTTCTCCGCCGCCGAGGCCGACGAACTGCGCCGCGCGATGGGCGCCAAGCGGTCTACCGAGCGGATGGAGCGGCTGCGCGAGCGGTTTTTTGACGGCATGGCACGGCATGGGATCCGGGGCGAACTTGCCGAGAAAATTTACGCCAAACTGCTGGCCTTCGCTAATTTCGGTTTCCCGGAAAGCCACTCGATCAGCTTTGCCTCACTGGTCTACTACAGCGCCTGGTTCAAGCACTATTATCCGGCGGCATTCTGCGCCGCCCTGCTGCAAGCCCAGCCGATGGGTTTCTACTCCCCGCAGTCCCTGATCGCCGACGCCCGCCGCCACGGCGTCACTGTCCGGGGTCCGGACGTCAACGCCAGCGGGGTGCATGCCGGGTTGGAGCCAGCTGCAGAGGGCGCGCCGCAGCAGGCGGTGCGGCTGGGGCTGGCCATGGTGCGCACGGTGGGCCAGCCACTGGCCAGCAAGCTGGTCGAGGAGCGGGAAACCCACGGCCCTTACCGCAGCATCGCTGATGTCGCACACCGGGTGGGGCTGGCCACCGCCCAGGCCGAGGCACTGGCCACCGGCGGAGCGTTCGACCGGCTTGCCCCGTACCGCCGCCAAGCGCTGTGGTCCGCCGGGGCGGTAGCCGCCGAGCGGCCGGATCGGTTGCCCGGCACCGCGGTGGGCGTCGTCGCTCCCACACTGCCGGGGATGAGCGAGCTGGAGCTCGCCGCAGCCGACGTGTGGGCCACCGGGGTCTCGCCCCACAGCTTCCCCACCCAGTTCTTTCGGGCCGACCTGGCCGGCCTGGGCGTGGTGCCCGCCGCCGAACTGCCGCAGCGGCAGGACGGGCAGCGGGTACTGGTCGCCGGCGCGGTGACCCACCGGCAGCGTCCGGCCACCGCCGGCGGGGTCACCTTCCTCAACTTGGAGGACGAGACCGGCATGGTGAACGTGATCTGCTCACCGGGCTTCTGGGTCCGCTACCGCACCGTCGTGCGGGCCTGCCCAGCGCTGCTGCTGCGCGGCCGGCTGCAGATCGTCGAGGGAGTGATCAACGTGCTGGCCGACCATGCCGCAGCACTGGACATGCGGGTGCGTTCGAACTCCCGCGACTTCCGGTGACGCCGGTGTCGGGGTGTGCTGACAAGGTGGTGGTGTGCTGGAGACCATCGACACCGATTTCACCGACGCGGTGTTCGCCGATCAGGAGTGGGAGGGCCGTTGCTTCGTCAACTGCCGGTTCACCGACGCAGACCTGCGGGGCCTGCGTACCCGCAGCTGTCGGTTCGCCCACTGTGACTTCACCCGCGCCGACCTCGGCGCCTCCGAGCACCGCGCGACCGCATTCCACAGCTGCACCTTCCTGCGCGCCATGCTGGCCGACTCGGTGCTCGCGAACTGCTCCCTGCTGGGCAGCACGGTCAGCGACTGCCGGCTGCGGCCGTGGACGCTGCACGAGGTCGACCTGAGTCTCACCGCGCTGGGGCAAGCCGACCTGCGCAAGGTGGTGCTCGCTGGCCTGCGGCTAGCCGAGGCGAACCTGGTACAGGCTGACCTCAGGGGTGCTGACCTCTCAGGAGCCGACCTGACCGGAGCCCGGATGCTGGGTGCGCGGCTGGAGGGCGCCGACCTACGCGGAGCCCGGCTCGACGCCGACGCCCTGGTCCAGGCTCGGCTATCCGGTGCCCGGATCGACGTGGACACCGCCATCCGTTTCGCCGTGGCAAACGGATTGCGGGTGGACCTCGGCGGATGAAGGTGCGCGACCAGGCCGATTCCACCCCCACCCGCAGTGCGCGCACGGTGGGAACCGCGGTGGCCGTCGGCATCGGGGCGGCGGTAGCCGTCCAGGCCCGGATCAACGGCGAGCTGGGCCAGCGAATCGACGACGGTGTCGTCGCGGCTTTGCTGTCCTTCCTGGGCGGCCTGCTGCTCCTGATGCTGCTGGCCGCCGCCCAACCCAGCATGCGCCGGGGACTGGGCCGGGTCATCGCCGCGGTTCGACACCAGAGGCTGCGCCCGTACCAGCTGCTCGGGGGGATCTGCGGCGCGTTCCTGGTGGCCTGCCAGGGTCTGACCGTCGCGGCCATCGGAGTGGCGGTGTTCACCGTCGCCGTGGTGGCCGGGCAGACGGCGAGCGGCCTGCTGGTGGACCGGGCCGGCGTTGGGCCGGGCGAGCCACGGCCGGTCAGTCCCCGCCGGGTCGCCGGTGCGGTCCTGGCGCTGGCCGCCGTGGTCCTGGCCGTCTCGGACCGGCTGGGTGCGCCACAAGCCCTGTGGTTGGTCTTGCTGCCGGCGTTGAGCGGGGTGGGCACTGCGTGGCAGCAGGCAGTGAACGGGCGGGTCGGGGCGGCCGCTCGGGCCGACGGGCCGGCGCTGGCCGGGATGCTGCCGGCCGCAATGGTCAACTTCGGGGTCGGCATTGTCGCGCTGGTGCTGGTCACGGCGGTAGAAGTCGCGATACGCGGATTGCCCGAACCGCTGCCCGCGCAGCCGTGGCTGTATCTCGGTGGTGCGTTGGGTGTGCTGTTCATCGGTGCCGCCGCGGTGATCGTGCCGATCACCGGAGTGCTGCTGCTGGGGCTGGGAACCGTGGCCGGGCAGCTCATCGGTGCGCTGCTACTTGACCTGTTCCTGCCAACCGGCGGTGACCGGCTTTCCGCCGCCACCCTGATCGGCACCGCACTGACTCTGCTGGCGGTCACCGTGATTGCACTACCTTCGCGCTCCCGAGCCTCCAGATCCAGCGTCTGAGCACGGTGCAAGGATGCCCTCATGAGCGCGACGGTGCTGGATGGTAAGAAGACCAGGGACGAGATCTTCGCGGATTTACAGACTCGGGTGGAGGCGCTGCGCTGCGCTGGAGTGACTCCTGGGCTGGGCACCGTCATCGTCGGCGATGATCCCGGTTCGCACGCCTACGTGCGGGGTAAGCACAGCGACTGTGCAAGGGTCGGTATCGCCTCTATCCGCCGCGACCTGCCCGCCGAGACCAGTCAAGATGAGCTGTTCGCGGTGATCGATGAGCTGAACGCCGACCCGGCCTGCACAGGTTACCTCGTGCAGCTACCGCTGCCGAGCGGGCTGGACACCGGTGCTGTCCTGGCCCGGGTCGACCCGGGCAAGGACGCTGATGGCCTGCATCCGGTGAACCTGGGCCTGCTGGTGCTCGGAGGGTCCGGACCGCTGCCCTGCACCCCGCGCGGGATCGTGGAGTTGCTGCGCCACTTCGACGTGCCGCTGGCCGGGGCCAATGTCACCATCGTGGGCCGCGGAATCACCGTCGGCCGCCCGCTGGGATTGCTACTGACCCGGCGCAGTGAGAATGCCACTGTGACGCTCTGCCACACCGGCACCCGTGACCTGGCTGCCGAGGTGTCCCGGGCTGACATCGTGGTGGCGGCCGCCGGGCGACCCGGACTGATCACAGCCGACATGGTCAAGCCAGGTGCCGCGGTAGTTGACGTCGGGATCAGCCGGACCGAAGCCGGTCTGGTCGGCGATGTCGATCCGGCCGTGGCCGAGGTCGCCGGATACCTGGCGCCCGTCCCCGGTGGCGTCGGGCCGATGACCAGAGCGATGCTGCTTGCCAACGTCGTCGAGTCCGCCGAGCGGGTCGGCCCGTCGTGACCAGGCGGACGAGCCTGCGGCCACAGCTGGCCTTCGGTCTGGTGCTGGCCGTGGTGACGCTGGGCATGGTGCGCGTCGCGCAATACCACTGGCGGGAAGGTACGGTGATCATCGGCGGCGCGTTGCTGCTCGCCGCGGGGTTACGGCTCGTGCTGCCACCCGAACAGACCGGACTGCTCGGGATCCGCCGCCGCACGATGGATGTGCTCGCCTACGGAGCCTTCGGCGTGCTCATGCTGGCCGTGGCGCTGACCATCATCGGGGGGCCGCTGGCCTCCCGATGAATCTCCGGTGTGCTTGATAACCTCCCGGAATGCAACGTTGCGGTCAGGTCGCGGTCATCGGAGCTGGTTTCTATGGTTCCACCACCGCCCAGCGACTGGCCGAGTACGACATTTTCGACACCGTCGTGCTCACTGACATCATCGAGGGCAAGCCGGAGGGCTTGGCGCTGGACCTGAACCAGTCCCGGCCAGTGGAGGGTTTCGAGACCAGGGTCATCGGCCAGACCACCGGTCAGGACGGTTCGGGTTATGAGGCAATCGCCGGCAGCGACATTGTCGTGATCACCGCCGGGCTACCCCGCAAGCCCGGGATGAGCCGGATGGACCTGATCGAGACCAACGCCCGGATCGTCCGGCAGGTTGCCGAGAACGTCGCCCGGCATGCTCCGGACGCGGTCGTCATCGTGGTGTCCAACCCGCTGGACGAAATGACCGCGCTGGCGCAGCTCGCCACCGGCTTTCCCCGGCAGCGGGTGATGGGCCAGGCCGGGATGCTTGACACCGCGCGGTTCACCAACTTCGTTGCCGAGGAACTCGACGCCCCGGTGTCGTCGGTGCGCACTCTGACACTGGGCTCGCACGGTGACACCATGGTCCCGGTGCCCAGCGCCTGCACGGTCAACGGCACGGCACTGCTCGACCTGCTGCCCGCCGAGAAGATCGATGAGCTGGTCACTCGGACCCGCAACGGAGGCGCCGAGGTGGTCGCCCTGCTCAAGACCGGGTCGGCGTACTACGCACCGTCGGCGGCGGCGGCCCGGATGGTGCGCGCGGTGCACGAGAACTCCGGTGCCGTGCTGCCGGTCTGCGCCTGGGTGGACGGCGAGTACGGCGTCTCCGGTGTCTACCTGGGTGTCACCGCCGAGCTGGGTCAGGAAGGGGTACGCCGGGTGGTGGAGACCGAGCTGACTGACAGCGAGCTCGCCGAGTTGCACAAGGCCGCCGAAACCGTCCGAACCAAACAAGCCGACGTTCAGCACCTGTAGAGCGGATCACCCCATGACGTTGCTGACGCAAACCTTGCTGACGGACGACGCCGAGGCGCGGCGGCACCGGATCGTCGACACGCTGACCGGCGCCTTCGCCGAGCTCATGGCGGCCGCTCCCGCGGCGTTTCGTACCAAGTTCCGCAAGATGGCGGCCGACCCGTTCGCCTTCTACCGCGGCAGCGCCTGCCTGTTCTACGCGGACGTGGTCGCGCTCGACGACCCGTGGGCCGATGAGCGGACCAGCCGGGTCTGGATACAGGGCGACCTGCACGCGGAGAACTTCGGTACCTACATGGACGGCAACGGGGTGCTGATCTTCGATGTGAACGACTTCGACGAGGCCTATCTCGGGCACTTCACCTGGGATCTGCAGCGGATGGTGACAAGCGTCGCGCTGCTCGGCTGGCGAAAGGCGCTGTCCGACACCGATATCGACGCCCTGGTCGAGACCTACGTCCGGGCCTATACCGACCAGGTGCGGCAGTTCCTCGACGTCGACGACGACCGCGACTTCTCGCTGCGCCTGAACACCACCGACGGGGTGATCCACGAGGTGCTGCAGCTGGCCCGGATGCGCACCCGCGTCGAGCTGCTGAAGTCGGTTACCGAGACCGAGGGATTCGACCGCCGGTTCCGGGACCGGCCTGGGGTGCGGCGACTCGACGACGCCGAGCGTGGCGCCGTGTGTGCGGCATTCGAGCGCTACCTGAGCACCATTCCGGAGCGAAAGCGATTCCGTGGCATCGCCTACACGATCAAAGACGTCGTCGGGCGCAGCGGCTTCGGCATCGGCAGCGCCGGATTGCCCGCCTACAACCTGTTGATCGAGGGGTACAACCAGGCGCTGGACAACGACGTGGTGCTGTCTATGAAGCAGGGCAACGTGGCGGCCCCATCCCGGGTGGTCACCGACGAGCGGATCGCGTCCTACTTCGAACACCACGGGCACCGCACCGCCATCTCGCAGCGCGCGCTGCAGGCGCACGCCGACCCGCTGCTGGGATACACCGAGCTGGACGGGGTGGGATACCTGGTCTCCGAGCTGTCCCCGTACGTCACCGACCTGGACTGGAGCGAGCTGACCGAGCCGGACGAGATCGCGCCGGTGCTGGACTACCTCGGCCGGGCCACCGCGAAGGTGCACTGTGTCTCGGACTCCGACTCCGACCACACCTTGGTGCCGTTCCAGACCGAGGAAGCCATCTCCGCGGTGATCGGGGATCGGGAAGCTGCATTCGTCGACTGGTTGACCACCTTTGCCCGGGAGTACGCGGCAGTGGTGCGCGACGACCACCGGCTGTTCGTCGACGCGTTCCGCAACAACGAGATCACCGGCGTGCGCTCTACCCGCCAAGGCTAAGACAAGGCACGCCGCCAACGAACGGGAATAAGGAGGACGCAGGGAAGGGTCTGCGGTGCCATGCCACACCGGCGCGGGTGCGGCATCACCCGCTCGCGTGGCCAAGGCATGTCAGAACACTCTGCCGCGCGCGATGGCTCACTGCCCGAGGGGATTGCGCAGTGGTCGTCTTTCGGGGTCCACAGTCTGCGGAGGGATAAATTCGGGGTGCCCACGTGCGTCGATTCGGATGTGCCATTCTTGTCGGTGCACGATGACATGGTGCGCTTCGCATAGTAGGCACAGATTAGTAGGTGCGTTGTCTCCGATTCGAAACACCGTGTCAACGTCGGCGGGCGGCTAACTCCGAGTTCATCCTCCACGAGTCCCGGCAAGGGGCCATAGCGTCTAACCGAGTCCGCGAACCGCGCTGCTTGACCTGCTCGATCCGCCGCTGGCTGTGCCGCGGTCGGGGCAGTTGTGACTAGGCATCGTTGCCGCGGGCGGTGACGGCCGTGTCTGACTACAGTGAGGGGGTATGGGGAGGGCCGGCATGATGCGACATCAGTGGTTGCTGATCGTCGTCATCGTCGCTGGCCTGCTCGGCATGCACCACCTGATCCACGTGCACACCGAGCATACGAAGACCGTGGCGAGCGCGACGCCGACCGCGGATTCCCACCACGCCCCGTTCGAGCTCGCACCGGTTGCGATGACGTCGCCCCTGGTGCCGCACGCCGACTGCTGTGATCCGCTGAACATGATGGGGCATCTCTGCTTGGCAGTGTTGACCGTCCTCACTGCACTCGTTGTGGCGTTGATCTTTGCAATAATGTGGCGCCGACCGCTCCAGATGTGGTCTGTGTTGGCAACCGTCAGCGCTGTTGCGGCGCGCGCACCGCCCACCGGGCGACCTCGCCTTACCCAGCTCTGCGTACTGATGTGCTGATTCCCGCTGAGTGATCAGTGACTGATTCAGCAAATCCCTATACGCAGAGGAGTAGACCTATGTCCACCCGCATGATCATAACCTTGGTGGCGGCTGCGGCCACCGCTTTTACCGGCACAGCGGCGCTCGGCGGTTGCGGTAGCACGCAGACCGCACCGCCTGCCAGTCCGGCAAGCCCACCACCGGTGTCCCAGGCGCACAACCAGGCCGATATCATGTTTGTCCAAGGCATGATCCCGCACCATGCTCAGGCCATCGCCATGTCTGAAATGGCAGTGCAGCGGGCGGGGTCACCACAGGTGAAGGATCTTGCTGCTCGCATCCAGGCCGCGCAGCAACCTGAGATCGATCAGATGACTGCATTGCTACGCGCGTGGAACGCCCCGGTGCCCGACGCCAACAGCCCAATGGGCGGTACGGGGCAGGTACATCATGGTGGCGGGATGCCGGGCATGATGTCCGGTGATCAGATGCAACAGCTTGGGCAAGCGACCGGTGACGCCTTTGACCGGATGTTCCTGCAAACGATGATCACCCATCATCAGGGGGCTATCGCGATGGCCGAAACCGAGCGCAAAGACGGACAGAACCCCGAGGCCCGCGAACTCGCCCAGCGCATTATTGACGACCAGCAGCGCGAGATCACCGAAATGCAAAAACTCCTCGGCGGATAACACTCGGTGGTATTCCTCGGTGGCCGTATCCCACGTTAAGTATATCGACTGCATGATGTCTGGCTTATATTCCCAATTACAGTGCGAGGTCGCCATGAAGCAAGATCAAGGCTTTCCGATTGTCGAATTTCGCCTACCGCTAACCTGCTTCGGGAGGGACGCTAAGCTGCGCCTCCCTAGCGTCGGCCATATGACCGACCAGCTCACAACGATAAGCAACGAGTCAGTCGACATCTCGGTGACCTTGTCGACCCAGCCGAGCACAGACACTGATGTCGCGGCGGCGAGACGCGTAATGCAGGGCAGGGCAGGCACATGAGTCACGTCGTGATTCGCAGCCTGTTCACCACGGTCATCGGGCTGGGGCTGATCGTCAGCGGTTGTACGGCTGCCCAGCGCTCCGACCCTCCACCTCCTGCTGCGGCGGCCCCTTCCAACCAGGTTGGGCCGCTGCCGGCGGACTGCGCCAATCGAATCACCGAGCCCGACCAGGCGAGCGCGGCCTTGGAGCAGGTCCGGCCCGGCGACAGCGTGTGTTTGAGTGGTGATGACCTAGCCGACGCTGAGCTGGAGGCGACGAACTCGGGAACTTCTCAGCAGCCGATCACGATCGTGGCCGACGGCGCAACCGTGCGAAGCATGGACGTCAAAGCCGACTACGTCATCATCCAGGGTCTGACGCTGCGCGATGGGGATGGCCTGACCATGGAAGGTCGCGGGCTCATCGTCCGAAACAATGTGATCTACAACGCCGCCGAGAACGGCCTGGCCTGCCTGGGCTGCGTTGACACGCTCATCGAGTCGAACACTGTGCAGCGTGCTGACGGGACCGGCATCTACGTCGCCGGCGAGCAGATCACCGTCCGGGACAACACGGTCAGCGAGTCGGTATTGCGCACCCAGCGCGACGCCGACGGCATCCGGTTTTTCGGAGTCGGTCACCGGTTGATCGGAAACACGATCAAGGACATCAAGGCCAGCGGCTACGGCGACGAGGGTCCGCACACTGACTGCTTCCAAACCTATGACAACGACCACGACCCACCCGTCTCCGACGTCGTCATCGCCGACAACGTCTGCACGAACGTCGACGTCCAGTGCCTGATCGCCACCATCGACGATCGCCGTGCCCGCCGGGCCCCGTCGGAGCAGCCCGCGATCATCTTTGAACGCAACACGTGCGCGGTCAACGGTGCCCAGGCCGTCTTGTTACGGAATTTCCGCGACGTCGTCGTGCGTGGCAACAGGTTCTCCGGTCGTGGTGACCGCGCGGTGCAACTCGACGGGGAGTCAACAGGAGTTGCCGTGATCGACAACATCGTGCGAGGTCGGATGCGTCCGTTTGAGATCGACCGGCAGTCCGAGCCGGGATTCCAGGAATCCGGCAACACCTCACGCTGAATCCACAGCTGGGTGCGCCGGTGGTGGCCGCGCCGCCCGGGGAATCCCTCCGTCACCGGGCGGCCGCCTACTCGAGCAGGCGACTGGTGCGGCCTATCAAGAGTAGTGGGTGGTGTGTACACACCATGTCGATAAGACTGTGGGGGATCTCGGGCGTAGTTCGATCCGGCGCCGGTGTCTGAAGCACAGCGAGCCTGAGTCGGGATGCGGGATGGCCGCGTGGAACAACGTCGGCTACCCAATCGAGAAGTAAGGACCGGCACTCCATGTCTTATGAGGAGATGAGCGACATGATGCACGGGATGATGGGGTGGGGATGGCTCGGCGCCATCTTCAGCCTGCTGATCCTTCTGCTGGTCGCCGCGGTACTCACCGCTGGCCTGATTTATCTCCTGCGGGCACTCTGGCGTCCGCCGCCCAATCGCGTCGACCTTCCCGACGGATCGGGTGACAGAGCGCTACAGATTCTTAACGAGCGCTACGCCCGCGGCGAGATCAACCACGATGACTACGAGCAACGCCGACGCGTCCTCGGAAGCTGAGCACGTCTCGGAAGGAGTAGACATGCACAATGGCAACCTGGACCAACTCCAGCAAACGAGCCATGCGCAATCTGAATCCCCCTGACCACAGAACTGCACGCGCCATAGCCCCGCGGACCTGAGAACGCCCGACTACTACCGGACCGAATTCCCAAGTAGTGAACAGGAGGGGATACCGTGGCTGATTCGCGGTTCGAGCGCCCAGCGATGAGCCAGGAGATGCAAGCCGTCCCGCGACCGGTGGAGGACGAGCCCGGCCTGGTCGAGGTGGACACCACCTGGGGGACCATTCAGCCGATGGAGGTGGCCGAGGGCGTACGGACAGTCGGTGAGGTGGAACTAATTGAGCACCTGAAGAAAGGGTTGCCCGCCGCCGATAGCCGCGACAGCGATTCTTACCACCGGGCCACCATCCCCGGCGCAATCAACCTCCCGTTCACCGAAGCGGCGGCGCGCAGGGGCGAGCTAGATCATGAGCACCCGACGGTGTTCTTCTGCAATGGCCCGCAATGTGGGCAGTCGCCGAGGGCCATCCGTGCTCTCATCGATGCCGGCCACCCAGCAAACAGGATCTGGTACTACCGAGGCGGCCTGCACGACTGGATCACCCTCGGGCTGCCGGTGGTATCTACCCATGTGCCATAACTGTTCGTGATTCCGGAGCAGCCCACAGTGACACCCCGACCCGGGACGCGTGGCAGTCGGCGTTGCCCGATCCGAGCTGGTGCGCGGCGGCCGCGGATCCGATTGCGCTCCTACACCGTTATCCCTTCAGCGAAGCCGGGACGGGGTCGTTCGGTCGAGGCCGAGCAAAATTCGCTGTTTCTACGGCTGTGACAGAGCACGATGCTGGGGCTGCGGCACCGTACGCTCGTGCTGCTTACGCCGCCCGTACCGGGTCATGCCCCGCGGCTTGTACACCGCCAGCACCGTGGCCACGAGCAACAGCAGTAGGGCGGCACCGGCGTGGAGTACGACAGATGGGGTCCGCAGCACACCAAGATCAGCACTGGGCAATGTCGTTTGTGCCGCTATACCTGCTAGTGTGTCGGTAACGAAGTACCTTTACTTTCTGGGTCAATTCTGGGATCATGGTTCATGGCTTTGACTGTGGACCTTTCTTCTTCTGACCGCGAGGAGTTGACCTCATGGGTTCGTTCTTCGTCAGTGCGGGCCGGGTTGGCGCAACGAGCGAGGATCGTGTTGCTGGCCGCCGACGGGGTGCCGGTGAAGGAGATCGTGGAGCGGGTCGGGGTGTCCAAGCCGACCGTGATTGCGTGGAAGAAGCGCTATGCCGCCGAAGGGATCGGTGGCCTGGCTGATCGGCCCAAGCCGGGGCGCCCGGCACAAGTTGACGAGGTCGCGGTGGTGTCGGCGACGTTGGAGCCACCGCCGGAAGGGCTGGGGGTCACGCACTGGTCGTCGCGGCTGCTGGGCGCTCAGTTGGGGATCTCGCATGTGTGGGTGGGCAAGATCTGGCGAAAAT
>DASVWA010000148.1:0-11907 GCA_036389855.1 Pseudonocardiaceae bacterium | reverse complement strand
GCCAAGGCGACTGTGCCTGCGGCGAAGCCACACGACTGGGGGCAGTCACTGCGCAGCTTCGCCCTGGGCGGCCCGACCGGGGCGTTCATCGACGCGGTCGCGCAGGATCGAGCGCAAGCCGAGGCGCACACCGAGGCCGTGCAGATCATGAACAATGTGTACTCCGCGCCGATTAACGACCATCGCGTCGCTGTGCCGACCTATCCACCCCTGGCCGGATTCTGGACAACCGCACCCTGCGAGCCGGGCAGATCGCCGCGTCGTTCGGCGTACTGCGCTGGTGCGACAACGTCGACGGCCGCTCCCACGTCATGGCCGACCGGCGATCCGGCGAGCCGACGTCGCTGACTATCGCGCCGTCACATCCACAACGGCTCGGCGAGCAAGTACAGCGGCTTCTCGCCGCCCTCCAACCGCGCTGAACCGGGCAGCGTGAGAAGGTAGCGCCCGTGCGAAGCGTCCTGCGTGTCCGCGGTGCAGCGCGTGGTGTCGTGCTCAGGACTGCTCTCGGGATCATGGTGGGAGCAGCGTGCATCGGTGGCTGCAGCTTTGGCCCCGGCCAGGCCGGTGCCGCTGCGTTCGTCAACGGGACGGAGATCCCGGTGGAGCAGGTGCAGAGCCAGCTCACCACGGTGCTCACCAAGGAAGGTGACCAAGCCCGGGCCCAGCTGGCGGCCGATCACCAGCTCGATGACCTATCACGTAAGATCATCACCGTCAAGATCAGGCACGAGTTGACGGCGATCACGGCGCGGCGGGCACGCCTGACCGCCGATCAGTCCCAGGTGAGCCGGCTGATCAACGAGGGCGGTGGAGCCCAGAGTGCTTCCAAGGGAACGATTTTCGACGCAGACGGCTACCGGCAGCGGGCTGCCGACAAACTGCTCGCGGCCCAGCTCGGGCTGAGCGCCCTACGCAACAGCGCGGTCACCGTCGACTACACCACGGCCGACACCCGAACCGCCGCGAAGGCCAAGGTGGACGAGCTCTCCCGGGTCGGGGCCAAGCGAGCCCGGCAGCTGATCGACGCCGACGTTCGAGCCGGCAAGGATGCCGTGATCGGCAAGCGGATCGTCGCTGCTGATGATCCGATCTTCGCCACCACTCCGGCGTTCGGGGTCCCCGAGGGCACCGTGGTTGCCTTCCAGCTCGCGGACACCACCCCTTGGTTGATCATGGTGATCAAGAATCGTGCCAACCGCGGTGTCCAGCCATCCGACAACGCACCCGCGCCCGAGCAGATCGATCCGACCGTGCTCGAAGCCATCGGCTTGCGCCAGCTGGCCCAGGTGGGGGAGGAGGTGGGAGTGCGCTTGAGTCCCCGGTACGGCAAATGGGACCCGGTAAGCCTGCAGGCGGTGGCAAACGAGAACGAGACGGCCGGCTTCCTCGCACCGTTACGCGCTACCCCCCGGACGTGACCGCGGAGGCGGTGGTAGTTGCGCTGTCCCCGCGGCTTGGCGCGGTACTTCCGGCCGCGGCCGCGCACCTGCTTCAGAACGGGCTAGCCCTGCACGCCGATACCGACATACCGGCAGAGCTGGTGCAGCAATGCGCAGCGCAGGCCGTCGGCGATGCCATGCACGGACTGCTGCTCACCTTGGACCTGAAATCTGGTGCAGCGGCGCGCTGGGTGGCCGCCGGTGCCACGGTGCTGGTTACGCCCGAGCCTCGGGGAGCTGCATTGTTGGATGCGGTCGGGATGATGGATCGATTGCGTTCCCCGGGCGGCTGCCCCTGGGATGCCGAGCAGACCCATAGCTCGCTGATGCCCTACTTGATCGAGGAGACCTACGAGCTGTACCAGGCGTTGGAGGACGGTGACACCGACGCGCTGCGCGAGGAGCTCGGTGACGTGTTGCTGCAGGTGCTCTTTCACGCCCGGGTGGCGCAGGAGGCGCCGGATGGTTTCGACATCGACGCGGTGGCGACCGAACTGGTGACCAAGCTCGTCAGCAGGCACCCGCACGTGTTCGCGGGCAGTGAGAAGGTGTGCACCGCCGCCGACCAGGAACTTCGATGGGAGCAGCTCAAAGGCGCCGAGAAACGCCGCGCGTCAAGCGTCGACGGGGTGGCGTTGGCCCAGCCGGCGGTGGCCCTGGCGGCCAAACTCGCGGCACGGACCGTGAAGGCGGCGCTACCTGCTGATCTCCTGCCTGGGCACGGTAGTGGCACGGGTGGGGCGCTGTTCGCGCTTTCTGCGACGGCGAAGCTGGCTGGCGAGGACCCTGAGGGCGCGCTGCGCTGCGTCGCTCGACGCTTCGCCGATGACGTGCGCGCCGCCGAGGATTCCGCCCGTGCCGCCGGGCTCGACGTCGGTAGCCTCACCCCGCAGCAATGGCGGGAGCACTGGCCACGCTGAACGCGATCTTGCGCTGTTGCGTGACATCGCTGTCACGCGGCGTATCCCGCCGCTAAGGCCGTCGTTGATCTGTGATGTGAACGGCGACGAGCGTTCCGGTGCGAAAACCCGGCAACCTGGCAACAAGCGGCCTCGTCTTCGACCCGCCGCCTATCTCAGTAGCACAGCGTCGAGATATCTGCTGCGTGGAATGTTGTCCGGCGGTGCTGTGGTGTGCGCCGGCCTTGTGGTAGCGGGCCTGGGTTCGGTGGCTGCACCACTACCTGATCGGGGGCTAGCCACCCCCACGCCGGTGGCGATGGCTGCGCCCGCCGCGCTGCCCGACGTCGCCGAGCCGGTTGCCCAGCCTATTGTCCAGGCCCCGGGTCAGCCAGCTGGGCAGCCGCCCAAGACCACCATCAATATCCCGGTGCATATCCCGGCTCCTGCGACCCCCGAGGGCGGGCCGGCGCTGGCGTTCGCCGATTGGGCCAATCGGTTGTCCCGAGTCACCAGCATCCCGCAGCGCGCTCTGCAGGCATACGCGAACGCTCATGCCGTCATGGCGGCCACCCGAGCTGACTGCCGCCTCACTTGGGTGACCCTGGCGGGCATTGCGGCCGTCGAGTCCCAGCACGGTAACTTCCAGGGCCGTACCTTGGAAGCCGACGGTCGGCCATCCGCTCCGATCGTCGGGATACCACTGAACGGCGCGCCCGGAGTCAGGGCCATCGCGGACACCGACGGCGGTCTGCTCGACGGTGACAACGTCTGGGATCACGCCGTCGGGCCCTTCCAGTTCATTCCATCGACGTGGGCGGGGTGGCGGGCGGACGGAAACCTGGACGGGATCAGCGACCCCCAGCAGATTGACGACGCTGCCCTTGCCGCAGCCCAATACCTGTGTGCGGACAACCGCAACCTCGGGGCCGGAGACGGCTGGCTGCGGGCAATTCTGTCCTACAACAACTCCGTCGAGTACGCGCAACAGGTTTACGGCTTCTCACAGGGTTACGCCCGCAACGCCAAGGACACCACCTGAGGCCGGGCTGGGTCTCAGATCGCGGCTCATATTTCGCGGGCAGCCAGCCGCATGCGTACCTCGTTGAGCGCTTCCTGGTAGTCCGGTGTGGGGTTCATCGCCGCTGCCATTGCCAGCTGCGCACGCGCCTCCTCTAGTCGGCCTTGCCGCTGCAACGTGCGTCCCAGCGCAAAGCGCGCGTAGTGGTCCGAAGGGTTGTGCTCAAGTACCCGAAGGAACGCCTGCTCCGCACGTTGCAGCTGGGCCGACAGCAGGTAAGCCCGCCCGGCCAGCAACTGCACGCTCGGTGCGTCCGGCTCTGCATCCAACACCGGCCGTAGCTCTCGAAGGGCTTCCAGGGGACGCCTTTCGGAGACCAGCGACTCAGCGCGACGGAACTGCTCGACGACGTCCATGGGGCGGTCGGCGGCGGTCATGGTCACACCAACGGTACGCGGTGACATGCTGTTGCACGAGCCCCTACATTCGATCACCGGCGCGCGCCTCCGACTGACCGCCCTCGGCCGCGGTTACGCTAGTCCTGCTCACCAGGCCTTACCGTCAACCATTCCCCGGCCCTACCCCAGCAGCTGACAAGGAGCGCATCCGTGGCCGTCATCGAACAGGTTGGAGCCCGCGAGATTCTGGACTCGCGCGGGAACCCCACTGTCGAGGTCGAAGTGGCGCTCGATGACGGCACGTTGGCCCGTGCCGCGGTGCCCTCCGGTGCGTCCACCGGGGAACACGAGGCGGTGGAGCTGCGCGACGGCGAGCCCGGCCGTTACCTCGGTAGGGGCGTCGAGCGCGCGGTCGCGGCGGTGCTCGACGAGATCGGACCCGAGTTGACCGGCATCGAGGCGATCGAGCAGCGCGTGGTGGATCAGAAGCTGGTCGATCTGGACGGCACGCCGCACAAGTCCCGGCTGGGCGCCAATGCGATTCTCGGGGCCTCGCTGGCAGTCGCCAAGGCGGCCGCTGAATCCAGCGGTCTGGAGTTGTTCCGCTACATCGGTGGCGCGAACGCGCATGTGTTGCCGGTACCGATGCTGAACATTCTCAACGGGGGCGCGCACGCCGACACCGGCGTCGACGTGCAGGAGTTCATGATCGCCCCGATCGGTGCGGACTCGTTTCGGGAGGCGCTTCGCTGGGGCACCGAGTGCTACCACGCGCTGAAGTCGGTGCTCAAGTCCAACGGGTTGGCAACCGGGCTTGGTGACGAGGGCGGTTTCGCGCCTGACCTCCCGACCACTAGTGACGCGCTGGATCTCATCGCCACCGCGGTGGATAAGGCCGGTTACACGCTGGGTCGCGACATCGTGCTTGCGTTGGACGTGGCTGCCACCGAATTCTTCGCCGACGGCTTGTACAACTTCGACAAGAAGGCTCGCAGCGCCGAGCAGATGGCCGTCTACTACGCCGAACTGCTTGATGCTTACCCATTGGCGTCCATTGAGGATCCGCTCGCGGAGGACGATTGGGATGGCTGGGCGCGGCTCACCGCTGAGGTCGGCGATCGGGTACAGCTCGTTGGTGATGATCTATTCGTGACCAATCCGGAGCGGCTGGAGGAGGGCATCAGCCGCCGGGTGGCCAACGCGTTGCTGGTCAAGGTCAATCAGATCGGCACGCTGTCGGAGACTTTGGACGCGGTAACGCTTGCTCAGTCCAGTGGGTACCGCTGCATGGTGAGTCACCGCTCCGGCGAGACGGAGGACACCACGATTGCTGATCTCGCAGTGGCGATCGGCTGCGGTCAGATCAAGACCGGTGCCCCCGCCCGGTCGGAGCGGGTAGCGAAGTACAACCAGTTGCTGCGCATCGAGGAGGCTCTCGGAGACGCGGCCCGCTATGCCGGGGACCTGGCGTTCGCCCGGTTCACTCCGGACGGCCCAGATTGATATGAGGCAGAGCTCGATGGGTGCTCCCGGGCGCAGCCGCAGTGCCGCGCTTGGTGGCTCGGTGACCCATCCGCTGGGCGTACGGACCTGCCACTTCCTGGGCATCACCTCTCCACGCCGAGCCGCGCTGCTTGCCGCGGTGGTCTGTGTGCTGGCGCTGAGCGTTGCCGTGCCGCTGCGCAACTATGTCAGCCAGCGCTCCGAGCTCGCCGCGGTGCACGAACAGCAACTGATCATGGCGGACAAGGTTGCGGAGTTGGAACGGCGCCGCGCCCTGCTCTCGGATCCGCGGCACGTCCAGGCGCAGGCTCGCGAACGGTTGCGCTACGTGCGGCCCGGGGAGGCGCCGTACGTGGTGCAGTTGCCCCCCGGCCAGACCGCTGCTGCTGTCGCCGGTATCGGCGATACCGTGGTGCCCAGGGAGCTGTGGTACGGGCGGCTCTGGAAGTCGATCAACGGTGGATGATCTCCGTCCGGAGATGTCGGCCGCCGACCAGGAGGCCGTCGCCGCCCAGCTGGGCCGACCACCGCGTGCGCTGCGAGCTGTTGCGCACCGCTGCGCCTGCGGGTTGCCCAGTGTGGTCAAGACCCATCCCCGGCTTGAGGACGGCAGTCCCTTCCCCACCTTCTACTACCTGACCTGTCGCCGGTTGACCGCATTGGTCAGCCGTAGTGAGGCTAGTGGTGTGATGCGGGAGATGACCGATCGGCTGGCTGCAGATCCTGAGCTCGCCGCGGCATACCGGGTTGCACACGAGTCGTATCTGGCCGAACGGGACGCGGTGCAACCGCTCGGAACCGACGTCAGCGCCGGTGGAATGCCGGACCGGGTCAAGTGCCTGCATGTCCACGTCGCGCATGCGCTGGCCACCGGGCCCGGTGTGAACCCGTTCGGCGACGAGGTGCTGGACCAGATCGGATCCTGGTGGGCTCCCGGCCCCTGCACCTAACCCCGCCCTCTTCGGTGTGTCGCGCCCAGCTGCCCCGCGTGTCAGGCCCTGCTGCCCGGTGTGTCCCCGTCTGGTGCGCACGCCCGGCCCGGCAAAATCGGATTGGCCAACGCATGGGTGTCGATCCAACCCGGCAACACGCCCAGGTTCTAGCCAGCGGCGACCCCGCCGAGCCACGAGCCGAGGAACGCTTCGGCCACCACAGCAGGGGCGTGCTTGGCAGATGTAGGAGTTGCTCCCAGGCAAACGCCAGCCGCAGCAATGTCGCCTCCATGCGGTCCACGGAGCGGCCATGCTGACTGCCAGCGCGGTCGCGGGCTCACTGCTCACCGCGAAGCCGGCCACCATCTTCTGCCGTCAGCGGATGTCGGCCAGCCGAGTGCGTGGCGGTGCGTCAAACGATGGGCGGCCTCGAACAGGGCCGTCCCGCATTGTGGCCGCCCGTGTTCGCCCCGCAGGTCCGGACTGCGCTGGTATTGGTCATCGGCATCCTGGCGGGGCCGGCCCTCTTTTTCCAATTTTTCCAACGGTGTCCGTAGCCGCGGATTGCGGATTCGCGAGCGTAGATCATCGACAGTGAGGGAGCGGCTGGTTGGCCAAGGCCAGGTAGTTGCTGTCAAGGTGCCTGATCGGCGTACGGTTGGCCGCTATGAGTCTCGGAGGTGGATATGCCCAGGGTGGCCGCGATCGACTGCGGAACCAACTCGATCCGCCTGCTCGTCGCGGACGTGGACGAGGGCCAGCTGCTCGACGTGCACCGCGAGATGCGCATTGTCCGGCTTGGTCAGGGTGTTGACGCCACTGGTCGACTGGCTCCGGAGGCCCTTGAGCGCACTCGCGTCGCGCTGGCCGACTACGCAACTACCGCCATCCGCGCCGGGGCAGAACAGATCCGGATGGTGGCCACCTCGGCGACCCGTGACGCCGCCAACCGGGCGGACTTCTTCACGATGGTCCGCAAGACCCTCGGCACCGATGCCGAGGTGATCACCGGGGACGAGGAGGCCCGGCTGTCGTTCACCGGCGCGGTCGGTGACCTGAATCCTGGTGATGGGCCGTTCGTGGTCGTTGATGTTGGTGGTGGATCCACCGAGGTGGTGTTGGGGGACTGGGACGGGTCGAGAGCCGACGTGACAGCGGCGCGGTCGGTGAACGTGGGCTGCGTGCGGATCACCGAGCGGCACCTGCACTCCGATCCCGCATCGCCGGATGAGGTCCGCGCTGCCGAGCGGTTCGCGGCGCAGATGCTGCAGGAGGCGTTCGCCGACGTGCCGGTGGAGAAGGCCCGTACGTGGGTCGGGGTGGCAGGCACCATTACCACCCTGTCCGCCGTCGGGCAGCAGTTACCCGCCTACGATCCTGAGCGCACCCACTTGTCCCGGCTGCCGTTGGAGCAATTGCGTGCCACAGCCACGGCGCTGCTGGCGTCGACGCATCAGCAGCGGGCGACCAACCCCGCCATCCACCCCGGCCGAGTGGACATCATCGCCGGCGGCGCGCTCATCGTTCGGGTGTTCGCCGAGGAGCTGCACGCCCGTGCTGGCATCGGTGAACTGGTGGTCAGTGAGCACGACATCCTCGACGGCATCGCGCTGGGTCTCAGTCGAGGCCCGGGTGTGCATGAGAGCGCCACACACCGTGCATGAGAGCCTGACACGCGGGGGAATGGGCGCGTTGGATGACGCGGTGACCCGGTGCCGGGCGTGCCCACGCTTGGTGGCCTGGCGGGAGCAGGTCGCGGCCGAAAAGCGCGCCGCGTTCCGAGACCAGACCTACTGGGGGCGTCCAGTTCCCGGATTGGGTCCAGCCGATGCCGCGCTGGCCATCGTCGGGCTTGCCCCCGCCGCGCACGGTGGCAACCGGACCGGCCGGATATTCACCGGGGATCGCTCAGGCGATGTCCTGTACGCCGCGCTGCATGCGGTCGGCTTGGCTAACCAGCCCAACGCCACCCACCGTGGCGACGGGCTGACGCTGCACCGCACCCGGATCACAGCCCCGGTCCACTGCGCGCCTCCGGCGAACAAACCGACCCCGGCCGAGCGCGACGCCTGCCGGCCCTGGCTGGTCCAAGAGTTGCAGTTGCTGCGCCCGACGCTGCGGGCAGTAGTTGTGCTGGGTGGTTTCGGCTGGCAGGCGCTGTCGCCCGCGTTGGCCACCGCAGGCTGGCCGGTTCCCACCCCGCTGCCGCGTTTCGGGCACGGCACCGAAGTGAACCTTGACGGGCTGCACCTGCTCGGTTGCTACCACGTCAGCCAGCAGAACACCTTCACCGGACGGCTCACTCCAGCGATGCTGGTCGAGGTACTGCGCCGCGCGGCTGAATTGGCCGGGATCGGCCGCACCGAACGCGGCTGATGCGGCTGATGCGGCTGATGCGGCTGATGCGGCGAGCAGACCGTATTCATTTACTCTAGGCGCGCATAGCGGCAGCTTCGGTGGGAATACGGTGATATGGCGTTCACACCCGGGGAGCCGGCGCGCGTGCTTATCGTCGGCGGTGGCCACGTGGGGCTGTATACCGCGCTGCGACTGCAGTCGAAGCTGCGCACGGGCGAGGCCTCGGTCACCGTGGTGGATCCGCAGACGCAGATGACCTACCAGCCGTTCCTACCCGAGGCCGCCGCCGGATCGATCGAACCGCGCCACGTGGTGGTGCCGCTGCGCCGGGTGCTGCGGCGCTGCCACACAGTCTGTGGTCGGGTCACCGGTGTCGACCATGCCCGCCGATTCGCCACCATCGAGAACTGCGCCGGGCACATCGAGCAGCTCGGCTATGACGTGCTGGTGATGGCGCCGGGCTCCATCGCGCGCACGTTGCCCATCCCCGGGCTAGCCGAGCACGGCATCGCGTTCAAGACCATCGGTGAAGCGATCTACCTTCGTAACCGCGTGCTGTCGTGCCTGGAAGCCGCGGACGCCACGCTGGACCAGCGACTGCGCCGCGAGCTGCTGAGCTTTGTGGTGATCGGTGGAGGTTATGCGGGGGTCGAGGTGCTGGCCGAGCTCGAGGACATGGCCCGTTACGCCTGCCGCTACTACGAAACCATCCAGCCGCAGGACATGCGCTGGGTACTCGTCGAGGCCACCAGCAGGATCATGCCCGAGGTCAGCCCGGAAATGGGGCGTTACACCGCCACTCAGTTGACCCACCGCGGTATCGAGATCTTCCTGAACACCCGGGTCACGACGATGCAAGAAGGCCACGTCGTCCTGGACAACGGCACCGAGTTCGACGCCGACACCATCGTCTGGACCGCTGGAGTGAAGGCCAACCCCGTGTTGCAGCGAACCGACCTGCCGCTGGACGATCGCAAGCGGCTGCGCTGTACCACCACCCTGCAGGTAGTGGACAACCCGGACGTGTTCTCCGCTGGGGACTGCGCGGCGGTGCCCGACCTCACCTCCAACGACCCCAACGCCACTACCAGCCCGTCGGCCCAGCATGCTGTTCGGCAGGCCAAGGTGCTGGCCGACAACATCATCGCGCAACTTCGGGGTGAGCCGTTGCAGCACTACAGGCACCGTTACGCAGGTTCGGTGGCCAGTCTGGGCCTCTACCGCGGCGTTGCCGAGATCTATGGGATAAGGCTGCGGGGCATCGGGGCTTGGTTCATGCACCGCACCTACCACCTGAGCCGGATGCCAACGTTCAACCGCAAGGTTCGCATCGTGGCCGACTGGACCGCTGCCTTACTGTTCCACCGCGAGGTGGTGGCGTTGGGCCAGATCAATGACCCGAAAGCCGACTTCATGCGCGCCACCACAGCTTCTTGATCTACCCCAGGTTGGCATGGATACAGGGTGACGCGACTACGCTGCGCGAAGCGCCCCCGTAGCCCAACCGGCAGAGGCAGGTCCCTTAAAAGGATCCCAGTGTGGGTTCGACTCCCACCGGGGGCACTGTGCGACCACGCCCGACCCCTGCTCCAGGATGCCGTAGGCGACAGGCCTGAACGCAGAGCCCTCCGCCCGTAGCTTTGGCTTCGGCAACTCAGCGATGGCTGCGCGCACGGCCGTTCGCCGCACCGCGTCATGAATGGTTTTTAGCCAAGCGATCCCCACGGTCGCATCCGGCTTCCCCTGCTAGGTGACCGTGACACCATCCAGCCTTTGATGGGATTTACCGGGCGGCGCTAGCCACGCCGGCGAATGCGAGCTAATCCGAGACGACGGCAGCGTAGCCGCCAAGTCCGATCAGCCGCTCACCGGCGATCGTCTCGGTTTTCGTGATCAGCGTGGTGATCGAACCTGTGTCCGGATCGAAATCCACGTCGGTGACCGTTCCGAGGTCCATACCCCGCTCGGTGAGTACCCGCTTACCCAAGATTTCCAAGTCATTGTCTTCGGCGCGCTGCTCCAAGGCGTCACGGGCCGGACGGATCACTGCGTCGGTGGCTACCGTGACGGCGTCGGGTCCAAAGCCCTGCACGTCGTCCCAGGCGAGGAGAGTGCCGGCACCGCTGACCTTGCCCAACCGCAGCAGCGCCACCCTGGCCGGCCCAGGGAGCACCACAAAGCCGTCCACCCTCGCTATCCGGGTTGCGGTGGCAGTGTTCACCACTTCGCGCTTGCGTGCTTGGCTGAACAGCATCAGCTGGCCCCCTCCCGCAACCGGGCGCGGAAGGCATCCACGGCCGCGCCGAACCCGGCCAGGTCCTCGGAGACGAACTCGGTGGCCGCCGCGGGCACGATGAGGTTCTCCCCGGACACCGCCACGGTATCCGGCAGGGGGATGAGCACCCGCCGTCCCGCGGTGCCGAGCGCCTCGCTGGCTTCCACCTCGTAGCCCACGACTTCCAGCGTGGCCCCGCAGTGCAGCACGACGTCCACCACACGTCCCAGGTCTCGCCCGTTGTCGGTGAGTACCCGATCCTCCAGCACGTCTGCTTTCCGGGCCTGCTTACGCGGCGCGAGCTCCTTGGCGGGCGGCAACTCGGCCTCCTCGGACACCATCACCGCATCCCGGCCCACTCCGTGCACCTCACTCCACGGCAGTGAATCTTTGCGGGAGCGGCTGAATAGTCCCGGATTACGCAGCGTGAAACCTGCGATACGTCCTCCGGTGCTTTCGAAGACGATGTCTTTGACCTCGGCGACCAGCTCGCCGCCGAGCGTGACTACTGGGCGGCCGACCAACTCACTGGTCCGCAGCAGTAGCCCAGGAGTTGATGTGGTCACCGTGGATCACTCCGGCCCGGACCGCCGAGGCCGATCACACCGCCGCGCCGCCTTCTGCGCTGCACGATGGCAGCGATCGCGATCAGCACCACAAGAACGATCAGCGCGAGGATCAACCAGCCCCACCAGTCCATCCCTCCTCCTCACCGTACTGGCCGGATGCTGCCCTTGCGCACAGTAACGTGAAGTGCAGTGCTCCCTTGGCTTGGCGTCACCAGGCGGGGGTAAAGTCCGTTTTACCGGACCGGGAACCGGACCCGCCACAGGCGCGTTGAACCCGGTGACGACCGCAATGCTCATCAGGAGGAACACGGTGCGCTCCACCAGCAACCCCGCATTCCGCAATCTTCCCGTAGGGGGCGGCGGTTACGCGGGTTTCAACCCATCTCCGGCGAGCTATCCGGGCACGGCGCCTGGCTATGCCGGCGCGCCACCCGCTGTCGGCCGGCCGATGACCATCGACGACGTGGTCACCAAGACCGGCGTCACGCTGGCGGTCCTGGTTGCCACCGG
>DASVWA010000147.1:0-18390 GCA_036389855.1 Pseudonocardiaceae bacterium | reverse complement strand
CGGTGACGCCTTGACTGACATCACCTCTGACGTCATAGTTGACGTCATGGATTTGACACCTTACCTCCGTCAACTGCGTGAAGACCTCACTGCCGCGGCGTCGGCAGGCGACGAGCAGACCCGCCGTACTGCGGCCGTTCTGGGCGTTGCGCTGGAGTCCGCCGCTCGTTTGGCGATCATGAATGCGATGTCCGACCTCGCCGCGGAGGTCACCGCAGCGCTGGAGGACCGGGTGGTGGAAGTTCGGCTCGATGGCCGGGACGTGCGGATCGCGGTCAGTTCACCGTCCGACGAAACACCTGCCGGGCCACATACGGATGCCCCGCCACCGCCCCATGAAGCCGGCCCAATGCCCTTCGGCCCCGGGCACTTCAGCGACGCCGGCGGCGACATCAGGCGGATGACTCTGAGGTTGATGGACCAGGTAAAAGACCAGGCTGAGCGCGCCGCCGCCGAGCAGGGAGTCTCACTCAACACCTGGGTCTCCCAGGCGGTCGCGGGCGCGCTACGCGGTGAGCCGTGGAACGAGTCCCGCAGGACCCGGGACGACCGTCGCGCTCGCAATCGGGTCCAGGGCTGGGTCCGGGGCTGAGCAAGGTTCCCAGTTGAGCAACGTCGTTGAGGAGGAATCGTGGAGCACGGCGACGCCAACCCGCCGGTGGTTCGGAAGGTGGAGTTCGAGTGTGCGGCACCGATTGACGCCTCGGTCGAACTCGACAGCGGACGGCTGGACATCCAGCTTGACGACAGTGCTGATGGTCTTGGGGTGGCCGTACAGGTCCGCGCCGATCCGGCCATCCAGCCGCCGTGGACGGCCGGGATCGCCGGTCTGCTGAGCTGGCTGGGCGAGCAAGCCGGGGGTAACCCACCGGGCGACCTGGCCGCCGAGGCCGTGCGCCGCACGGTGATCGATTTCACCGGCCAGCGGCTTATCGTGCGCAGCCCGCGAGATTTCCCGCTGCGCGCCGTGCCGCTGACCATCCATATCAGTGCCCCGTCGGGCTCGTCGATCACCGCCCGCAGCGGCTCGGCGGACGTTACGGTCGACGGCGTGGCCGATCGGCTCGACGCCTCCACCGGGTCGGGGCAGGTCCGCGCGCAACGATGCACCGGCGCGACGGACGTCCGGACCGGCTCGGGCGACGTGCGGCTGGGGTCGGTGCTGGGCAGGCTGCGGGTGCGGACCGGCTCCGGAGAGGTCGAAGTGATCTCGATAGAGGACGCGGCAGGGGCTCGAAGTGGTGCCGCCACCGTGCAGACGGGTTCCGGTGACGTCCGGGTGGGCACCGTCACGCACGATATGAGCGCTCGCACCGGCAGCGGTGACCTCACGGTGGTCGATGCCTCGGCCGGTGGCCTGGAACTCACCACCGGTTCAGGCCAGCTGCGGGTGGGTATCCACCCCGGCGTCCAGGCCGAGTTGGACGTCAGCTCGGGCTCCGGCCACGCGCGCAGCGACTTGCCGGTCGCCGGTCCGCCCGCCGAGGGCGACGTCCCACTGCGGGTGCGAGCCCGGACCGGGTCGGGCGATGCGCTGGTCACCGCAGCACCTTCCTGACCGCGCCAGCAGGCTTCACCACGCCGCCTAGGGCCGCGGCCAGGTCACCTCGCTGTCCGATCGTGATCCCGTCCAGCTCCAGCCACTGTGCCATCTCGCGCAGGGCCCGGGCGAGCTCGGAAACTACTCGAGCGCTGTCGGTTGTCCTGGGCTCGGCGAAAGCACCTGGCACCCGCAGCACACCAGCCGTGCGGTCGGCCTTGAGGTCGACCCGCGCGACCAGCTCTCCGTCGAGCAGGAACGGGAATACGTAATAGCCGTGGCTGCGCCGGTACTCCGGAACGTAGATCTCGATGCGGTAGCGGAAGCCGAAAAGCCGCTCGGTGCGGGCGCGGTCCCAGATCAGCGGATCGAACGGGCACAGCAGCGCGGCGCCAGTGATCCGCCAGGGCCTGCGGGCATCGCGGTGCCGGTAAGCCGGGGCCCGCCAGCCTTGGACCACCACCGGTTCCAGCTCACCGGCCTCTACCAGCTCAGCGATTGCCTGCCGGCTGCGTTCGGGCCGTAACCGGTAGTAGTCCCGCAAGTCCGTCTCGGTGGCCACGCCCAACGCGGCGCCGGCCCGGGAGATCAGCTCACGGGCACCGTCCTCGGCGCTGACCCGGCGGCCGAGTATCTCGGGGGGCAGCACCCGTTCGGGCAGGTCATAGAGCCGCTCGAATCCCCGCCGCGTGCCGGTGGTGAGCTCACCGATACCGAATAGCCACTCGCAGATCCGTTTGGTGTCAGTCCGGTTCCACCACGAGCCCTGCGCTGGACCAACGCGACTACCCAACTCTCGCTCGAGGGTTCTCGCGCCGATCGGGCCCCGCTCCTGCACGGCCGTGAGCACCGCCGAGACCAGCTCGGGCGCTCGGGCGGCCAGCCCCCCGTACCCGTGCCACCAGCCCGGTTTCTTGGCTCCTGAGTGCAGCAGCGGCCAGTCGGGCACCGGGACCAGGCTCGCCTCGTGAGCCCAGTACTCCACCAGTAGGCGAGGACGGCGGGCGGTGGGCGCCCAGGCCGCATCATCGAGCAGTGCCTTGGGGTAGGGGCCCAGCCGGCTGAACACCGGCAGGTAATGGGCCCGGACCAGCACGTTCACTGAGTCGAGCTGCAGTAGCCGGATCCGACCCAACACCCGCAGCAGGTGCCGGCGGGTCACCGGCCCAGTAGGGCGTGGGTCGGCGAAACCCTGTGCGGCTAGCGCGATGCGCCGCGCTGCGCCAGCTCCGATCATCTGCACGGTCGTGATGCTGCCACCGGGCACTGACAATCCACGGTTGGCCGGGGTCGATACCGTAGCGGCATGGCCCTAGCGCGGGTGCGCGCCGCGACTGCTGCGGATGCTCGCTCGCTCGCCACTGTCCAGCGCGTAACTTGGCGCACCGCCTACTCCGAGCTGCTACCGGCCGAGGTACTCGATGGGCTGGATACGCCACAGGTGCAGCAAGCCTGGGCCGACACCGTTGAGGGTGGAGCCACGGTGTTGATCGCCATGGAGGGCGACCATCCTGTCGGCTTCGTGGTGGCCGGTCCGGCACCCGCTAGTGAGGTAGCTGCCGCCAATGGCGTACTGCCTTCCGATGCGGCGCATACGGCCCTGGTCAGCACGCTGCTGGTGGAACCGAGGTGGGGGCGCCGCGGCCACGGCGGCCGCCTGCTCGCCGCCGCGGCAGCGGTGCTGCGCGATGCTGGGGCGACCCGGGGAATCGCCTGGGTCCCCGCCGAAGACCCAGCCTCGCTGAATTTCTACCGGCGCATCGGCTGGGAGCCCGACGGCACCGTTCGCACCCTAGACGCCAACGGCCGAGCGATACGCGAGATCCGCCTAACCGGCCCCCTAAATCTCACGCTGAGCTAGCTCCTGAGCATCCGCTGCCGCCATTCGGAGCCGAATGGCGACAGGTGCGACTCTGAGCTGTGGACAACTCCGGCCTACCTGTGGATAGGCGTTTGGCGGTAGGGCGCGAGAACGGCACAGTTGCCGGGCATGCGGAGGGAGATCAAACTCATTGGGCCGGCACCGGTATTCCGGGGCACCGATGCGGTGCTTGCGGCGCGTTAACCCGCAGCAAGCTGCGGGGGCCGGCGGTGCGGCGGCTGTTCCAGGGCGTCTACGCGCTCGCGAACGAGCCGATCACCCATGAGCTGCGCTGTGCAGCCGCGGCGCGGGCGCTGCCACCGGAAACGGTGATCGCCGCCAGGTCAGCGGCAAGCCTTTGGGGTGTGCAGCTGGCCCGTGCCCAGGATTGCGTCCACGTCGTGGTCCCCGACCGCACCCGCATCGCGCGGCGCGCCGGCCTGGATGTGCGGTGGACCCTGTGCGATCCGACGAGTGCACGCCGTGGTCCGAGGTGTCGCGACTCCGCCGCGAATAACCCTCGACCTGCTGCTCGATCAGCCGCTGCCGGACGCTGTCGCCGATCTCGATGCCGTGCTGCGACACGGTCTAGTGACGTTGCCGCAGATCGCAGCGTTGGTCGAGGGACGCTCGGACAAAGGCATCGTGCGTGCCCGGCACGCCATGGAACTCGCCGATCCCCGAGCCGAGTCCCGGCCGGAGTCGCGGGTCCGGGTGTGGCCCGTGCTGGACGGCTTGCGTCCTGAGCCGCAGTACTGGATCGAGGACTTGCACAGCCGCCTCGTCCGAGCCGACCTGGCCTTTCCCGAGCACAAGGTCGCAGTGGAGTACGACGGCTCCTGGCGCGACGGCGAACTCTGGGCACTCAATCGGGACCGGGATCGACTCAACCGGGTACAAGCCGCCGGTTGGGAGATCGTCTTCGTCACCGCCCAGTTGCTGCACGACCCTGCCCGCATGGTCAGCACAGTCCGCGCCGCACTCAATCGACGACGCCGGTGAGCGCTTCGGCTCCGAATGGCGATTGCTGCATGGCCGGGACCGCAATTCGGCTCCGAATGGCGCCTCAGGAATGGAGGGGCTACAGGTCGAGCAGAGGTTCCAGGCCCACTGTGAGGCCTGGACGGTCCAATATCGAGCGAACGGCAAGTAGCACGCCCGGCATGAACGACGAGCGATCCAACGTGTCATGCCGGATCGTCAGCGTCTCGCCCTCGGTGCCCAGTAGCACCTCTTGGTGGGCGACCAGCCCGGACAGCCGTATCGCATGTACCCGTACTCCCTCGACGTCGGCACCCCGGGCTCCCAGCAGGCAACGGGTGGTGGCATCCGGTGGCGGGCCCATCCCGGCTTCGGCCCGGGCGGCCGCGATGAGTGCCGCGGTACGGGCTGCGGTGCCCGAAGGAGCGTCGGCCTTACGAGGGTGGTGCAACTCCACCACCTCCACCGACTCGTAGAACCGGGCCGCCATCGCGGCGAAACGCATCGACAGGATCGCCCCGATGGCGAAGTTGGGCGCGATCAGCACCCCAAGATCCGGCTTGGGCACGAGCCACCCGCGGACCTGGGCCAGCCTTGTGTCATCGAAGCCGGTGGTACCCACGACGGCGTGAATACCCTGATCCACGCAGAACCGCACGTTATCCATCACCACGTCGGGGTGAGTGAAGTCGACGACCACCTCAGCTCCCGCGTCAGCGACGTTGAACATCCAGTCACCCGCGTCGACCATTGCGACGAGTTCCATGTCGTCAGCGGTGTCCACGGCCTTGCACACCTCGGTCCCCACCCGGCCGCGAGCCCCAAGCACCCCGACCCGGATCGGGTTCTCCGCTGACCGCGCCGCGGCTGAGCAGGCCTGTTCTCCGCGGGTCATGCGATCAACTCCGTAACCTCACCGGGCAGCTCCTCAGCCTGCGCATAGGGGCCCGCCACAGCGGCAGTGATGGGTCGGCGCAAAACTTCGCGAGCGAGCTCGGTGACCTGGCTCGCGGTGACCGCGTCGATCCGCCGTAGCTCTTCGGCAATGGTGCGGTGCTCACCGTGGTGCAGTTCGGCCTTACCGATCCGGGTCATCCGGGAACTCGGCTCCTCCAGCCCCAGCACCAGCCCACCGCGCAGCTGCCCTTTGCCCCGGACCAGCTCGGCGTCAGACAGACCATCCCGGGCCACCGAGCCCAACACCTCATCCACCACCGCCGCCACCTCGCCCAGCCGTTGCGGCGAGCAACCGGCGTAGATTGACAGGCTTCCGGTGTCGGCATAACAGGCCACCGAGGAGTACACCGAGTAAGCCAATCCGCGCCGCTCGCGAACCTGCTGGAACAGCCGTGAACTCATCCCGCCGCCCAGCGCGGCGTTGAGCACGCCCAGCACCGTGCGCCGGTCGTCGTGCCGGTCCAGGGCCGGCACCCCCACCATGAGGTGGGCTTGTTCAGAATGGTCATTGCACACGGCAAGCCGGCGGCCGCCGGTGATTGCGGCTCGGCCGCGGCGCGGACATACCGGTTGCCCCACACCGGTCAGGTGATGGGAAAAGCTGTCCTGTACCGCGGCCAACACCGCCTGATGGGTGACATTGCCGGTCACCGCCAGCACCATCCGCTCCGGCGTGTAGCACCGCCGGTAGAAGTGGTGCAGCGCCTCGCGAGTCATCCCGGCCACCGACTCCTCGGTGCCCAGCACTGGGCGACCCAACGGATGCAGGCCGAACAACGCGGCGCAGAACTCGTCGTCCAGCAAGTCCTCCGGGTCATCATCGCGCATCGCGATCTCCTCGAGCACCACACCACGCTCAAGGTCAACGTCGGAGGGGTCGAGCAGCGCGTCACCGAGCACGTCGCATACCAGGTCGACGGCCAGCTCGAGGTCCGAGTCGAGCACGTGCGCGTAGTAGCAGGTGTGTTCCTTGGTGGTGAACGCGTTGAGTTCACCACCCACCGCGTCGATCTCCTCAGCGATCGCCGCCGCAGAACGCCGCGCAGTGCCCTTGAACAGCAAATGCTCCAGGTAATGCGCCGCACCAGCCACGGCAGTGGGTTCGTCGCGGGAACCCACTGCCACCCACATGCCGACGACAGCGGAATGCGAACCGGCCAGCTCCTCGGTCACCACCCGCAACCCGGAGGGCAGCACGCTGCGCCGAAGCATCGCGCCGTCGCCGTCGTGCCGTGAGGTCACGTGCTGGCCGGCTCCTCGATGACCGTCTCCCCGCCAGAGCCGCTGTCAGCGGCATCGTCGTCTTGCACTGGCACCAGGCTGATCTTGCCACGGTTGTCGATGTCGGCCACCTCGACGCGCAGCTTGTCCCCGACCTTGACCACATCCTCGACCTTGCCGATGCGCTTGCCGTTGCCCAGCTTGGAGATGTGTACCAGGCCGTCCTTGCCGGGCACCAGCGAGACGAAGGCACCGAAGGCGGCAGTCTTCACCACAGTGCCGAGGAACCGCTCCCCGACCTTGGGCAGCTGCGGGTTTGCGATCGCGTTGATCCGGTCGATGGCGGCCTCGGCGGACGGGCCGTCGTTGGCGCCTACATAGATAGTGCCATCGTCCTCGATGGAGATGTCCGCGCCGGTTTCCTCGGTGATCGAATTGATCATCTTGCCCTTTGGGCCGATCACCTCGCCGATCTTGTCAATCGGGATCTTGATCGCGGTGACTCGTGGGGCGTACGGGCTCATCTCGTCCGGCCCGGGGATGGCCTGAGCCATCACCTCGAGGATGGTCAGCCGAGCGTCCCGGGCCTGCGCCAGAGCTGCCGCGAGGACCTCCGAGGGAATGCCGTCCAGCTTGGTGTCCAGCTGCAACGCGGTGACGAAGTCCCTGGTGCCAGCCACCTTGAAGTCCATGTCACCGAACGCGTCCTCGGCACCCAGGATGTCGGTGAGCGCGACATAGGCCTCCCGCGAATTCCCACCAGCGTCTTCGATCTCGCCCGATACCAAACCCATCGCGATGCCCGCGACCGGCGCCTTGAGCGGCACACCCGCGTTGTACAGCGACATCGTCGACGCACACACCGAACCCATCGAGGTGGAGCCGTTGGAGCCCAGTGCCTCTGAAACCTGGCGAATCGCGTAGGGGAACTCCTCACGGCTGGGCAGTACCGGCATCAGGGCCCGCTCGGCCAGCGCACCATGCCCGATCTCGCGCCGCTTGGGCGAGCCCACTCGACCGGTCTCACCGGTGGAGAACGGCGGGAAGTTGTAGTGGTGCAGGTAGCGCTTGCTGGTCTCCGGCCCCAGCGAGTCGATCTGCTGCTCCATGCGCAGCATGTTAAGCGTGGTGACGCCCAGGATTTGCGTCTCGCCGCGTTCGAACAGCGCCGAACCGTGCGCCCGGGGAATCACCTCGACCTCCGCCGACAGCGGGCGGATGTCGGTGATGCCGCGGCCGTCGATGCGTACCCTGTCGCGCAGGATGCGCTGGCGTACCGCGGATTTGGTCACCGCCCGGAACGCCGCGCCGATCTCCTTCTCCCGGCCCTCGAAGGCAGCACCCATCCGCTCCAGACAGCTGGCCTTGAGCTCGTCGAGCCGATCCTCCCGCTGCTTCTTGCCTGCGATGGTCAACGCCTGCGCCAGCTCATCGCCCACCACATCGCGGACCGCTGCCATGACATCTGATTCATAGGCGAGGAAGGTGGGGAACTCCAGCACCGGCCTGCCGACCGCCTGTGCCAGTTCCTGCTGGGCCTGGCACAAGGCGCGAATGAATGGCTTGGCAGCCTCCAGCCCAGCAGCCACTATCTCCTCGGTCGGCGCCTGCGCACCACCGGTCACCAGCTCGATGGTGGCCTCGGTAGCCTCGGCCTCGACCATCATGATCGCCACATCGCTGTGGGGGCCGTCACTGACCAGCCGTCCGGCGACGACCATGTCGAACACTGACCGCCTGATCTGTTCATGGGTGGGAAAGGCCACCCACGTGCCATCGATGAGGGAAACCCTGGTGCTGCCGACCGGACCCGAGAATGGCAAGCCGGACAGCTGAGTGGACGCCGACGCGGCATTGATCGCAAGCACGTCATAGGGATCGGACGGGTTGAGGCTCAGTACTGTGATGACGACTTGAACCTCGTTGCGCAGGCCGTCCACAAACGTTGGACGCAGCGGGCGGTCGATCAGCCGGCAAGTGAGGATCGCGTCGGTCGACGGGCGCCCCTCACGGCGGAAGAAAGAGCCGGGAATCCGTCCGGCCGCATACATCCGCTCCTCGACGTCGACGGTTAATGGAAAGAAATCGAACTGTTCCTTGGGTTGCTTGGACACTGTGGTGGCGGACAGCAGCATCGTGTCGTCGTCGAGATACGCCACGACCGAGCCAGCGGCTTGGCGGGCCAACCGGCCGGTTTCGAAACGGACGGTGCGGGTACCGAAGGTGCCGTTGTCCAGGATTGCGGTGGTCTCGTGCACCGTGTCAGTGGAGTCTGGGGAAGTGGCAAAGGCGTCGGTCAATTCGTCTCCTCCTCGCAACGCGGACCGCAGCGGCACCACCGGTACGGGAGCGAGAACGAGGCCGGTCTTCGATCGAAGCGCCCGGGAACATCACAGTGCTCCCGAGAGCCACTACCGAGGACCGGCGAACGACGCTCCCGAGGACGGGTGGCGAGGCGGCTCGTGCGGCGATGTGTGGTTGTCAATGCAGCAGCCTGGGCCGACCAGCGTGGGTCGGGCAGCCTGGGTCAACGGCGCAGGCCGAGGCGCTCGATCAGCGACCGGTAGCGCGCGATGTCGACCTTGGCGAGGTAGTTCAATAGGTTGCGGCGGCGGCCGACCATCAGGAGCAGGCCGCGCCGGGAGTGGTGATCGTGCTTATGCTGCTTGAGGTGCTCGGTGAGGTCGATGATTCGCTTGGTCAGCAGGGCCACCTGCGCCTCAGGGGAACCGGTATCTCCCCCCCGCAGCCCGTACTCGGCCAGGATCTCGCTCTTTTGTTCGGTGGACAGCGCCACGGGTCAATCTTCTCCTGTCATCTGCGTACCGTGCGGGCCCCGGGGATCGCAACGCTGTGCCTGACGGGACCGGACCTGATGGGGCCGGGGTGTGGCCGGGCAAAGCGAAGCCGGGGGCAGTCATCTGCCGACGGCGCCGACCGCCACGGACCGCAGCCGGACCCGTGTTGAGATTACCAGTTCCTTATCGGCACCCGGAATTGCCCTAGATCGCCCGGCATTGCCCAGATCGCTGTACCCGCTAGTCAGCAGCCGGGCCGGCGCCAGCAGCACGCAACAGCAATCCAGCGAGCACCGGGAACCTCTCCTGCAGCAGGCCTGCGGCGGCAGCCAGCTCGGCCGGACCGGCCAACCTGCGCAACCCCGGAACAAGGACTTCGGCACTGTCTTCCTCGACCGGCAGCGTGTCGCAGCTGACGGTAGGCCGGGAGTCGCGCACCTCCTGCAGGGCTGCGCGGATCGCGGCCGGATCACCAGATGCAACCTCAGGGGTGAGCACTCGGCGCTCCAGCATCACCATTCGAGCCAGCACCGCGGGATTGCCGATCTTTGCGCGGCGCCCACTCATCAGCTGGCTGAGCATCGGCGGGCTCAGCCCCAGCACCTCGGCCAGCTGTGCCTGGGAAACGGCGAAGGCGACCACGAGTCGCCGCACCCGATCGCCAAGCGGCTCCCCGTACCACTGCCGCTGCAGAGCAACGTTGCGGGTGACGGTGAGCTGCTCCTCCACCGGCCTCCCCTTCCCTGCGCTGTACCAGTACCAGCCCCAGCCCCACTATCACCGTCGCGAATTACCGGCATCTTGCCAGGCCGCAGTCATTTGAGGGCGGCGATCGGCGAGTTGCTCACCTATCGAGGTCAAGCACCTCCCGGGTGCGTGCCACATCGTCTTCGATTTGGGACACAAGCTTCTCAGTGGTGTCGAAACGCCACATGCCCCGCAGCCGATCGACGAAGTCCAGCGCCACCTGCTCGCCGTAGAAGTCCTCGTCCACGTCCAGCACAAACGCCTCCACCCGGCGTTCCCGCCCGGAAAAGGTCGGGTTGGTACCGATTGACCCCGCTGCGGCCAGTGCCCGGCCGCGGTGCACGAAATGGCAGGCGTACACGCCGTCGGCGGGGATTGCGGTGTGCCGCGGGGTCGACAGGTTCGCCGTCGGATAGCCGATGCTGCGGCCGCGCTGATCCCCACGGACCACGATGCCCTCCACCCGGTGCGGGCGGCCCAAGGCGGTGGCAGCGGCCGCAACGTCTCCGGCGTCGATGCAGGAGCGGATGTAGGTGGAGGAGAATGTCAACCCGCCCTGGGAGAGCAGATTCACACCCCCGGCGGTGAACCCGAACCGCTGCCCCAACGCCCGTAGCAGATCGACGTTGCCCAGCGCCTTGTGCCCGAAAGTGAAGTTGTCCCCCACGACCGCCTCGGCCACGTGCAGGCGCTCGACAAGTACCTCGTGGACGAACTCATCGGCCGGCATCCGGGACAGTTCGGCGGTGAACGGCAGCACGAAGAACACGTCGGCCCCGAGCTGTTCGACCAGCTCGGCCCGGCGGCGAAGGGTGGTGAGCTGCGCTGGGTGGCTACCGGGACGGATTACCTCCGAGGGGTGCGGGTCGAAGGTCATCAACACGCAGGGAACGCTCAAGTCTCGAGCTCGCCGCACGGCCTGCCCGATCAGCTGGGCGTGACCGCGGTGCACCCCGTCGAACACCCCGATCGTGACCACGCTGCGGCCCCAACCGCTCGGGATGGCCTCTAGTCCACGCCAGCGCTGCACAGACGATGAGGCTAACCGGTCTCAGGTGTCCGATCACCGCCCGGACCTATCCCCCTGCCGGACGCAGCACCAGGACGGGTCGGGCTTGCCCTGCGCGCTCGGCGAGCAGGGCGACGGCGTGGCCCTCGGAGTCGATCGCGGCATGCGTTCCGGCCAACCCCACCGCCGGCAACCCCCCACCATTCGCAAGCACGCGGGCCTGGGTGGCGTCCACGGCGCGGTGCCGGAACGCGGTCGCCACCACCTCGTCCAGCTGCGCCGACAGGCTCGGTGTCGCCGCGAGATCGTCGAGGGTCCGGGCGCCACTCACGTCGAAGGGACCCACCCGGGTGCGGCGCAGAGCGATGAGGTGGCCCCCGACTCCCAGCGCAGCGCCGAGGTCCCTGGCCAACGCTCGAACGTAGGTGCCTCCGCTGCACTCCACCAGCACGTCGAGGTCCGTCACCGCGGCGCCGCGGCGCAGCGCGAGAAGCTCGAATCGAGACACGTTCACTGGTCGAGCGGCTAGCGACACCTGCTCACCGGCCCGAGCCAGCGCGTAGGCTCGTCTACCGCTGACCTTGACCGCGCTCACCGAGCTGGGTACCTGTTCGATAGCCCCGCTGAGATGCGCGATACCCGCAAGGATCGCCGGCTCGCTCATCGCGGACGCATCGATAACCCCGGTGCACTCGCCGTCGGCATCATCGGTGCTGGTGGACACGCCAAGCCGCACCGTGGCCAGGTAGACCTTGGGCTCCAGCGGAAGATGCCCGAGCAACTTGGTGGCCCGCTGCACGCCGCACACCAGCACACCGGTGGCCATCGGGTCCAACGTGCCGGCATGCCCGATCCGGCGGATGTTGAGCACTCGCCGTAGCCGGGATACCACATCGTGCGACGTCATCCCGGCCGACTTGTCCACAACCACCAGGCCGCTGGGTACGTCGGTGGAGCTCATGGCGCGATCCTGCCTTGCAGCGCGTTCCTCAACTGAGGCGGACTGCACCGGTGACCGCCCACCCGGCGCCGCAGGTCCGGACGAGCACAAAACCCAGCCGCAGCACCATGAACGCGGCCAGCCGGACCAGATGTCGATCAAACCCCAACCGAACACGAAAGACGCCCGCCCACACCGCCGGCAGGAAGCCAAGCAATGCGCTGATCAACGTCGCCCTGCGCAGAAACGCCGCGTCTCCGGCGCCGAGCAGCACCCCGTCCAGTGCGAAGACCACGCCCGCCACCGGTTGCAGCGCGACGAAAAACCACCCAGCGTGTGGTATTTGGGCCAGCACCGCAGCATCGGAGGTGAAAAGATGCGGCAGGGTCGGCTTCGCGGCGGTGAACGCCAGCCCCAGCATGATCCCGAAGGCTACCCCGTAGCGGGTGATCTGCCACGCCAGCGACCGGGCGCCGCGCGCATCTCCTGCACCCAACGCAGCACCCGCCAGCGACTGTGCAGCGATCGCCAGCGAGTCCAACACCAGCGCGAGGAACGACCACAGTTGCAGCACGATCTGGTGCGCGCCCGCCATCGCAGCGGAGGCCCGAGCGGCCACCGCGGTCGCGGACAGGAAACAGGACTGGAAGGCCACGGCGCGCAGGACGAGATCGCGGCCCAGCTTCAGCTGCGCGCGCATCGCCGGCCAGCACGGCGCTGCTACGGCGCGCTCAGCCACGAGCGCCCGCAGGAACAGCCCGGCGGCCAGTACCTGCGCGACGACGTTGGCCACTGCCGAGCCGGGCAGCCCGATGCCTGCCACCGGCCCGCCGCCATGCACCAGTACCGGGCACAGCAAGGCCAAGATCCCGTTGCTGATCAGGACATAGCGCAACGGACGTGCAGTGTCCTGAACTCCCCGCTCCAGCCATTGCGGCGGCCACCGCCGCGGCGCGCTGGCCTGACCCGTACAGCCGCGCGGCGCGGGCAGTGGTTCCGTAGGACAGGAAGGTGAGCTGGGTGCAGACCTGCACGAGCACCACACTGCCGACGGCCAACGCGGCCAACGCGACGGCACCGAGCCGGCCCACCACGGCGGTGTCCACCAGGAGGTAGAGCGGTTCAGCGGCGAGCACACCGAGCGCGGGGACCGCCAGGGCGGGCACCCACCGGGCGGGTACCGGCGTCAATGAGCCGTGGGGGCGCGGTGCAGGGCGGTGCGCAGGGCGTCCAGGACTTCGTCGGTGCTGCCGTCGGTCCTGAAACCGGCGGCCAGGCGATGGCCACCTCCGCCGAATTCGGCCGCAGCGGCGGAGACGTCCAGGCGCTGCTTGGCACGCAGCGACACCGACCACCGGTCCGGACCGACCTCTTTGAGCACCGCCGTGACCTCCGCCTCCGACGTGGTCCGCACGAGATCGACCACGCTTTCGACCTCTTCGCTGCGCAGTCCTGCCGCGTCAGCCAGCCGCACTGTGGTGTGCACAAGCCCCAGGCCTTGGGCGGATGCAGGCTCCAGTTGCGCGCGGCCGAGCACGGCCCCGAGCATGGCCAGCCAGCCAAAGGGGTGGCTGTCCAGCAGCTCGCGGGCAGTCGCGTTGGGATCAACTCCGGCGCTCAGCAGCCGGGCGGCGATCTCGTGGGTGCCCGGGTCGGCCCGGCGAAAGCAGCTGGTGTCGGTCACCAGGCCGGCGTAGAGACAGCGGGCGATCGGCTCGTCGACGGGCACGTCCAGCACGTCGAGCAGCCGCAGCACGAGCACCGCGGTGGCCTCCGCGGCGGTGTCCACCACGTGATGGGTGCCGAACCGGCCGTTGGTGGCGTGGTGGTCGATCACCAGCACAGCACCGGCGGTGTCCACCCGGTTTGCCAGGCAGCCCAGCCGGTCCTGGTTCGCCGTGTCCAGCGCCACCAGCAGCTCAGGGTATGCAGGTACCTCCTCCGGCGGCACCAGGAGACCGGCGACATCCAACCCCTGTAGCGACTCCGGCGCAGCCACCGGTTCGCCGAAGGTCACCCGCACCATGGCGCCGCGCCGGTGAAGTGCCAGACCGAGAGCCAGCGCACTACCCAGCGCATCGGCGTCTGGTTGCACGTGAGCAACGAGCGTCACGTCGCTCGCATGACCGACGAGCTCCGCAGCGGCGCTCAGCTCCACGTCGTGAGTGGCTCTGTTGCCAAGTGACGGAACACTGTTACCCACTCACGAGTCCGCTTCGCGGGGTGGACGGTAGGGGTCGGGCTCACCAGCCGGCGACGCGTCCGCCGCGATGCGGGCGACCTCGGCGTCGGCGTCGTGCGCCTGGGCCAGCAACTCGTCGATCCGCCGCGCACCGTCCGGAAGGTTGTCGCAGCGGAAAGTCAAGGTAGGGGTGAACCGGACACCTGTTCCACGGCCGACCAAAGACCGCAGCACTCCGGTCGCACTGGCCAGCGCAGCCGCCGCGCCGGCGGTGTCGGGCGGTGTGTCGACCGTCTCCCCGAGCACCGTGTAGTAGACCGTCGCATCCCGAAGGTCCCCGGTGACCTTCGCGTCGGTGATCGTCACCATCGTCAGCCGCGGGTCTTTCACCTCGTGCTCCAGGCTGGACGCGACGATCTGGGCGATTCTTTTGGCGAGCCGGCGGGCCCGTGGGGGATCGGCCATCTCAGCGTTCTCCTCACATTCTGTTTCTTTCGGGCACAGCCTTTTGCGGGCACAGCCTGGTGCGGGCACAGCCTGGAGTACCCACGTTAGTCGTCAGCTGGGCCCAGCATCCGATGCCGTGCGGCCAGCAGTTCCAGCTCGGGGCGTAGCGCCACGAGCCGCTCGCACGCGCCGAGCACATCACGTACATGGCCGGCATCAGCAGCGACCGCGGCCACTCCGATCAACGACCGGCGGCGCAGGTCAGCATGCCCCGCCTCGGCAGCCGCGACGTCGAATCGCCGCCGAAGTTCAGCGACCACCGGCCGGACCAGCGAACGCTTCTGCTTCAGGGAACGAACGTCGCCGAACACGATGTCGAGCTCCAAGGCGCCGACGTACACCACTCACCACCGGGGTTTGTCGTTCTTGAAGACCACCAACGCCGGGGTTGGTGGTCCTTGAAGGCCACCAACCCCGGGTTGGTCAACTGCGGGGCTTTTCGCGCAGCTCGTAAGTCTCGATCTCGTCGCCAACCCGCAGATCGTGGTACGACGAGAGCGTGAGGCCGCACTCGAAGCCCTCCCGGACCGACGCCGCGTCATCCTTGAACCGGCGCAGGGACGACACCGTGAAATCTTCGCGGACCACCACGTTGTCCCGCAGCAGCCGGGCCGTGGCGTTGCGCCGGATCTCTCCTAAGGTGACCATGCACCCAGCGATGGTTCCGACCTTGGAGGACCGGAACACCTCGCGGACCTCGGCCCGGCCCAGTGCCACCTCTTCGTACTCCGGCTTGAGCATCCCCTTGAGGGCCTGCTCGATCTCGTCGATCGCCTGGTAGATCACCGAGTAGTAGCGGATCTCCACCCCCTCGCGGTTGGCCAGGGCAGTGGCCTTGCCGTCGGCCCGGACGTTGAACCCGAGCACGACGGTGTTGTCGGCAATGGCGAGGTTGATGTCGCTTTCGGTGATGCCACCCACCCCGCGGCTGATGACCCGCAGCTCCACCTCGTCGCCGACGTCGATCTTCAGCAGGGCGTCTTCCAGCGCCTCCACGGTGCCGGAGTTGTCGCCCTTGAGGATCAGGTTGAGCTGGCTGGTCTCCTTGAGGGCCTGATCCAGGTCTTCCAGGCTGACCCGGCGACGGCGCGAGGCGAGGTCGGCGTTGCGCTCCCGAGTACGCCTGCGGTCGGCGATCTGGCGAGCGATACGGTCCTCGTCGACGACCAGGAAGTTGTCACCCGCACCCGGTACCGAGGTGAACCCGTGGACCTGCACCGGCCGGGACGGGAGTGCCTCGATGACGTCGTCGCCATGCTCGTCGACCATCCTGCGCACCCGGCCGTAGGCGTCACCGGCGACCACCGAATCACCGACCCGCAGCGTGCCCCGCTGAACCAGCACGGTGGCCACCGGACCGCGGCCGCGGTCCAGATGGGCCTCGATCGCCACTCCCTGAGCTTCCATATCGGGGTTGGCGCGCAAGTCCAGTGAGGCATCCGCGGTGAGCAGGATCGCCTCCAGCAGCGAGTCGATGTTGGTGCCCTCCTTGGCGGAGATATCGACGAACATGGTGTCGCCGCCGTACTCCTCAGGCACCAGGCCGTACTCCGTGAGCTGGCCGCGGATCCGAGTCGGGTCCGCACCCTCCTTGTCGATCTTGTTCACCGCGACCACGACTGGCACGCCAGCCGCCTTCGCGTGATTGATCGCCTCCACCGTCTGCGGCATGACACCGTCGTCGGCGGCCACCACCAGCACCGCGATGTCGGTCGACTTCGCACCTCGGGCCCGCATGGCGGTGAACGCCTCGTGCCCCGGGGTGTCGATAAAGGTGATCAAGCGCTCCACGCCGTCCAGCTCGCTGGCCACCTGGTAGGCGCCGATGTGCTGGGTGATCCCACCGGCCTCGCCGCCCATCACATTGGCCTTGCGGATGGTGTCGAGCAGGCGGGTCTTGCCGTGGTCGACGTGACCCATGACGGTCACGACCGGCGGCCGGAACGCGAGGTCACCTTCGTCACCGGAGTCCTCGCCATAGGACAGGTCGAAGGACTCCAGCAGCTCGCGATCTTCGTCCTCGGGGCTGACTACCTGGATCTTGTAATTCATCTCCTGACCCAGCAGCTCCAGCACGTCGTCGGAAACGGACTGGGTTGCCGTGACCATCTCGCCCAGGTGGAACAACGCCTGCACCAGCGCGGCCGGGTTGGCGTCGATCTTCTCGGCAAAATCGGTGAGTGAGGACCCGCGCCGTAGCCGGACGACCTCACCGCTGCCCCGCGGCAGCCGGACTCCGCCGACCGACGGCGCTTGCATGTTGTCGAACTCCTGGCGCTTTTGCCGCTTGGACTTGCGGCCTTTGCGCGCGGGACCGCCAGGACGGCCGAAAGCACCGGCCGCACCGCCACGGCCCCGAGCACCACCACTAGGACGCGCCGGTCCCCCTCGGAAACCACCACCCGCGGGAGCGCCGCCACCACCACCGGCACCGGCACCGCCACCACCGCCGAGGCCACCGGAACCGCCACCACCACCGCGGAAACCGCCGCCACCACCACCACCGCGTCCGCCGCCGGGGCCACCGCGTCCGCCGCCGGGGCCACCGGGGCCGCCGGGGCCGCCGGGACCGCCGGGGCCACCGCGTCCACCCTCACTGGGGCCGGGCCGGCCAGGTCGGCTTGGCCCCGTCCCGGGGCTGGGCGGCCGGGGGGGCATCATGCCGGGATTCGGCCGCGGACCACCGCTGCCGGGCGGACCGCTGCGACCGGAGGTGGGCCGGCTGCCTCCGCCCGGACGGGGTGGCATGTTTCCCGGCCCAGCAGGACCCGCAGGTGAGGCGGGTCGGGGGGTCGACGAGCGCGCCGGCGCAGAACTGCCGACACCGAAGGGATTGTTGCCCACCCTCGGCGACCGCGGACCGGGCTTGGGCGACCGCGGGCGAGACCCCGCGGGGGAAGCCCCAGCAGACATATCACCCTCATCGGGCCCGAGGCTCGGCCGCTGCTCGACCGGCGGACGCTGCGGGACGGCGCGATGGTCAGCAGCCGGACGCTGGGGCGCCATCGGCGTAGTGCGTACGGCCGGACGCTCCGGAGCGGGCGGATCCTCCACAATGGCCGGCTGCTGCGCAGCTACCCGCTGCTCAGCAGCCGCTGGTTGCGGAGCAACTACCGGGGGCTGCACATGCGGTGTGCCTGCAGTGGCCACATCAGGCCGCGACGCCGGCTGCCGGGCCGGCGACGGAGCGGGACCAGGTCTGGGAGCGCCCGGACCGGGCGCAGGATAGGCCGCAGGAGAACCACCCCCACTGCTGCGGCTACTGGCCGATGCGCCGTTGGCCTGAGGCACCTTCCCCGCGTCGGAGGGAAAGGAGTCACGAAGCTTTCGCGCGACCGGCGCCTCCACCGTTGAGGAGGCAGACTTCACGTACTCACCGAGGTCGGCGAGTTTCTTGAGAACTTCTTTGCTTGTGACACCGAGCTCTTTCGCCAGCTCGTGCACGCGGGCCTTGCCTGCCACTGCTCTCCTCACTGATGGAGCCGGCGGCAATCCCGCTCGACCCCGTTACTAACGCATGTCCATCGCTGTCAGAGCTTCACGGCTGCGGGTACATGTCGGATCGACCTGCTCTCTACGTTGACCGGGCGCCCGGATGATTCCGGGAGTCGGGTGTGCCCTCGGCGAACCGAGGACCGATGGCGTGT
>DASVWA010000146.1:0-9272 GCA_036389855.1 Pseudonocardiaceae bacterium | reverse complement strand
CGCGTCGAGGTAGCAGCACTACGTCGTGAGAACACTTCTCCGGCACGTACCAGCGACGGATCAAATCTGGCTGACAGCAGATCGGCCGTGCGCTTTAGGTAGCTGCATGCATATTGCCCAGGCTGGTCCGAGTTTCAGCTTCCATTGCGCCTACCTCGACACGAAGGAGCCGGCATGAGGATTACGGACATTTTGGGCATTTTTGGAGACCGCAGCAACCGTGACTACGGTAACTGTGGCCCCCATTGCGATAACGATTTCCGTGGTCGCAATGACCCGAACTACTTCACTGGCCTGCAAGAATCCCGTAGCGACAACTACCGCCAGTACGACGATGAGACCGACCTCCTAAACCTCTTTGGCTGAAGTAGCTACCAGCTCCGCCGGTCGTGGGGCGGTGGCCTGTACCCATCCGGATTGCAGGCCACCGTCGGCGTCGTTTCGCCGGCGACGGTGGGCGGACGCAGGTGGCCGGTTGAAGGTGTCCTGGTCTATCCCCGGGTAGCGTTCCAGCTGTGCCGCGCAGCCCGTTCGTCCGCGATGTCCCGGCAGCCCAGGCGTTGGACGCGTGGCGCGACGCCTGGGCTGCCGCAGGCTGCCCGGACCGGGTGAGCACCGAGCGGTTGAGCCTCGCCGAGCTGATCGGCCGGGTCACCGCCGAGCCGGTGTGGGCCCGGCGGTCCTCCCCGGCATTCGACTCCGCAGGGATGGACGGTATCGCGGTGCGCGCGGCGGACACCGTGGGCGCCAGCGAGACGGCACCGGTCACGCTGACCGATTTCGACGTCATCGATACCGGTGACCCGCTGCCCGCGGGCCGGGATGCGGTGGTGATGCGCGAGCACGTCCACCTCGATGGCGAGGGTGCTGAACTAATCGCGGCCACGCCGCCCTACCAGCACGTCCGCTCCATCGGGGAGGACGTTGCGGCCGGGGAGCTGTTGCTGCCGCAGGGCCACCGGTTGCGCGCGGTGGATATCGCAGCGGCCGCCGCAGCGGGCGTCACCGATATACTGGTGCGTCGCCGTCCGGTGGTCGCGGTGCTGCCTACTGGTGATGAGATCCGACCGTTGGGCACCGAGCCTGGCATCGGTGAGATCCTCGATACCAACTCACTGATGCTCGCCGGCCAAGCCGGTGAACACGGCTGCGACGTGCTGTCTCTGCCCATCGAACCGGACGATCCCGACCGTATTGCGGCCGCGGTGCTGACCGCGGCCCAGCGCGCCGACCTGGTATTAATTATCGCCGGATCGAGTGCCGGCCGGGGTGACCACACCGCGTCGGTGGTCGCCCGGGTGGGCACGCTGGCAGTGCACGGTGTGGCGGTGCGCCCGGGGCATCCCGTAGTGCTCGGGACCGCGGGCACCACCCCGGTGCTCGGTGCCCCCGGGTATCCGGTATCGGCGGCGCTGACCTTCGAGATCTTCGCCGCACCGCTGTTGGCTGCCCTTCAAGGCACCACGACGCCGGCCCGCCCCACCGCTCGAGCCCGGCTGGCCCGCAAGTTAGCTTCCCCACTCGGGAAAGACGACTGGGTGCGGGTACGGCTGGGACGGGTCGGCGGGCAGGTCGTGGCCACCCCGCTGCCGCGCGGTGCGGGGGTGCTGACCTCACTGGTGCGGGCTGACGGGTTGCTGGTCGTGCCGGCCGGGCTGGAGGGTTACCACCCTGGCGCGGACGTCGAGGTGCAGTTGCTGCGCGGGCTGGCCGAGATTGACCGCACCATCGTGGCGATCGGTTCGCACGATCTGGTGCTAGACCTGGCTGCCTCGGCGCTACGCGGTACCGACCCGGGCGTGACGCTCGCGTCGTCCAACGTCGGCTCGCTGGGCGGGCTGGTGGCGTTGCGCGACGGGCTGTGCCACCTCGCCGGCTCGCACCTGCTCGATCCCGAGACCGGCGAGTACACCCTGCCTTATTTGCCGCGGGTCTTCGGCGACGCCCTCGCGGTCGCCGATGTCGCCGTGATCCGGCTGGTGCATCGCGATCAGGGCCTGATCGTCGCCGCTGGTAATCCTCTGGGGCTGGCCGGCATCGAGGACCTCAGCCGTCCGGGACTGCGCTATGTCAACCGGCAGCGTGGCGCCGGCACCCGGGTGCTGCTGGACCACGAGCTGCGCCGTCGCGGCATGACGCCAGGTGATGTTGCCGGTTACCGGCGCGAGGAGCACACCCATCTGGCTGTCGCAGCTGCGGTGGCCGGCGGGCGAGCGGATGCGGGGCTGGGCATTCTCGCGGCCGCCCGGCCGTTCGGACTGGACTTCGTGCCCGTCACCCAGGAGCCCTACGACCTCGTCGTCACCCGGGCCGCCTACGACTCCGAGGTGCTGGCTCCGCTGTGGACGCTGCTGGCCGACGAGAAGTTCCGCGCCTCGGTGGAAGCTCTCGGCGGGTACTCCAGCGCCGAGGCCGGCCGCCGGGTGTGCTGAACAACGTTCTGGAAGCAGATTGTGCCTATCCGTGGCCAGATGACTGCGCATCCAGAACGCGGCGACTGGTGACTGTGGTGGGATCAGGGGCATGGAGAACGCGCTGCAGAACGTCACGTTCGCGTCCAACGGTTCCACCGCACACGGCTACCTGTCGCTGCCCGAGTCGGGCCGTGGTCCGGGTGTCGTGGTGATCCAAGAATGGTGGGGGCTCACCGACCACATCGCCGACGTGGCGAACCGGCTGGCTGCCGAGGGATTTGTCGCTCTGGCACCCGACCTCTTTGGCGGTGCCACTGCTCATGACGCCGACGAGGCGACCAAGCTCATGCAGGAGCTACCCGTGCAGCGGGCGGCCCGTGACCTGGGCGGCGCGGTGGACTACTTGCTGGGCCACGACGCAGTCACCAGCTCCAAGATAGGCGCAGTCGGTTTCTGCATGGGCGGCGGTTTCGTGCTGGTGCTCGCTGCCCAGCAGGGCGACAAGATCGGCGCCGCAGTGTCGTTTTACGGGGTGCTAGGCGAGCCGTACCCGAGCTTTGAGCATCTCTGCGCGCCGGTGTTGGGTCACTTCGGCGATCAGGACGAGATGCAGAGCACCGATCAGGTGCGTGAGCTCGCGGCTACCATCGAACGGCAGTCCGGCCACAAGCCGGATTTCCGCTTCTATCCGGCGGGGCACGCCTTCTTCAACGATCAGAACCTGCTCGGCACCTACGATCCGGACCAGGCCGCCAAGGCCTGGAACGCCACGGTCAGCTTCCTGCGCCAGCAGTTAGCGGCCCCCCAGCACGGCTAGCAGGATTCGGATCGAGTCAGATATCGATGCTGAGGTCGGCTCGGATCCGCTGAGCAAGGGCCTCGTCCATGAGCAGCCGAGCAACCAGGGCGCGGATGACATCCTGACCGGTCACGCGGGCGGTGCCGATCATGTCGGCTGTCTCGGCGCACCACTGCGTGAGCCTGGCGTGGTGAGCGGGGGATAGGTCCACGCTGCGCCGAACGGGTTTGGTACGGACCGAATCCTTATGACCGAGCTGTTCAGCAGCCATGTCGCCGTACTGCTGGCGCTGCTGAACTTCGTTGTTCCGGGCGAAGAGGTGCTCGCTACCGTTGATCATCGGATTCCCTCCTTATGTAAGGAGGGTTCGAATCCGGGCAGCAAGCGGTTCGAACTCGATTGGATGCGCGCAACCACTCTTGGACGGTTGCTCAACCGCTCAGTTCCGGTACTATCCCTGCGGCTACATCAGATGAGCACGGCTCTGTGCTCTTTGTAGTCAGCATATCGCTGTATGTCATATCGACCTACAGCGCGTGTCCTATAATCACCCTGTGTGATTGAGATCTGACGGGTTGGTGGCAGAGATTTCCCGCGTCGATTCCCCGCGTCGCAGCTCACGGGTAAATAGGAGTAACCGCGGTCCGATCATCACGTTGTTCGCGGTCGCCGCGTTGGCCGTCGTGCTCGTCGGACTCAACGTGACGACGACCGCCCAGACCGCCGCCCCCTCACCTGTAGCGACGCCCGCAGACACGCAAACACCACCCAGTGCGCTGACCCTTCCTCCACCACCGGAGCCCCAACAAGCTCCCCCGCCGGCCCCCGAGCAAGCTCCTCCACCGGCCGCTGAACAAGCTCCCCCTGCGGCCCCCGAACAAGCTCCCCCCGCAGCCCCCCAGCAGGCCGCCTATGCCGGGCGGACCAGCGGCAACGAGGCAACCATTGCCATTGCGGTGCGCGACAATCAGGTTGCCGCCTACCTCTGCGACGGCCGCCAGGTTGAGAGTTGGCTGCAGGGAACGATCGAAGATGGGCGCCTGACCGCGCAGGGTGCCCGCGACGCCAGCGCGACTGGCGTGGTCGAGGGCAACGCCATATTCGGGACGGTGTCGGTGAACGGAGAGCAATGGCCGTACTCCGCGCAGCTGGCAAGCCCGCCGGCAGGGCTTTACCAGGGCAGCGGGACGGCGAACGGGGTGCTCAACCGGATCGGCTGGATCGTGCTGCAAGACGGCAGCCAGGTGGGCATCTGGAATCGCGACGGAATCCGAAAGCCGGCTCCACTGCTTGACCCGGAGTCGCTCACCAACCTCACCGTCGACGGTTCCCGGCTCGACCCCCAACGGGTTGCCGGTGACACCAAAGTCGTCGGCGTACCACCGGCCTGAGGAGGACCAACACTGATGGCCTTCTCACGGACCCAGCCCACCGTGGCGATCCACCGGCCGCCCGACTCGATCGCGATGATGATCGTCCTGCCGATCGCGGTGGGGGCCGCAGTGGCTGTCGCGCTCGGGGTGTACGGCCGGCTGCATGAACCAACCGGGATCGCGATCAATATCGCCGGCTTCTCCGGGGCACAAGCGGTCAAGGCCTGGCTGACCACCGGCGCGTTCCTGCTCGCCGGTATTCAGCTTGTCTCTGCGCAGGCGATGTGGGGCAAGCTGCCGAACCCGCGCTGGGTTCCTACCCTGCATCGTTGGTCGGGCCGGTTCGCGGTGCTGCTTACCGTGCCCGTCCTAGTGCACTGCTTGTACGCCCTCGGCTTTCAATCGGGCACGCCACGGGTGCTGGTCCACGCACTGCTTGGCTGCTTATTCTTCGGTGCATTCACCACGAAAATGCTCCTACTCACCCGCCGCGGGCTGCGCAACTGGGTGATTCCCCTCATCGGTGGCGTGGTGTTCTCCGCTCTTGTCGGCCTCTGGCTGACCTCGTCGTTGTGGTTCTTTACGACCTTCGGAGTAACCCTCTGAATCACTTGAACCACTGCGGTGACAGCTAGTAACGATTCAGTTACAGTGACTCCCCTGCGGTGACCCCATTGACTAGTTACTGGCCTTCTACTGGCAAGGAGTAACGGTGTCCCACCACATCCCACCACGACCTGAGATGACCCGGCGCGCCGTCATGGCCGGCACCGGCGCGCTGGCTGCTTCCGCAGCGCTCGCCGCGTGCAGCAGCTACGGGAATCCGGCTCAGCCGGCATCGCAAGTCCCACTTGAGCCGGCCCCACTGGAACCGGTAGCTCCTGTTGCGCCGGACGCTCCGCCCGCAGATCCGGCAGGCCAGTCACTGGCAAGCACCGCGGACATCCCGGTGGGCGGCGGCGAGGTGTTCGCCGATCAAAATGTGGTGGTGACCCAGCCTCAGGCGGGGACCTTCAAGGCCTTCTCGGCAGTTTGCACTCATCAGGGCTGCACGGTGAGCAAGGTGGCGTCCGGCACGATCGACTGTCCCTGCCACGGCAGCAAGTTCGCCATCGCCGACGGTGCAGTCGTCAACGGGCCGGCGTCACGCCCGCTGGAAGAGCGTCAGATCACAGTTTCGGGTGACACGATCCAGCTGGCTTGATCACTGCGACTGCCGGAGCTGGAGCGGGCTCAGCGCCAGGAAGGCAGCCATAGCTGGGCGTTCCAGTGCTCTGGGGTGATCGAGCCACCGGTGAGGATCGGCCAGAGCCAGACGAAGTTGGCCACCACGAGACCGATGTACAGAGAGACCACCAGCAGTCCTGTGCCCTTGCGCTCGGCGCCATCTCGTGTTCGACCGAGTATCTCGCCCAGCGCCAAAGTGACTGCGATGACCAGGAACGGTGCCACCGGCGTCATGTAGAAGAAGTACATCTGCCGCTGGATGTTAAGAAACCAGGGCAGCCAGCCGGCGGCGTAGCCCACCAGGGCCGCCGCGTAGCGCCAGTCCGGCCCGGTGGTCGCCCGCCACAACGCCCAGCCCAGCACCGGCAGCGCGACCCACCACAGCGCTGGTGTGCCGACGAGCATCACCGTAGCCACGCAGTCCTGCCGTCCACATCCAGCGGCAGCGGGACCGGACTCGTAGTAGTAGAGCATCGGCCGAAGCCCCATCGGCCAGCTCCATGGTTTTGACTCCCACGGGTGGGGCTCAGCGGGGGTGAACAGCCCCTCGTGGTAGTTCAGCACCGCCGCGCTGTAGTACCACAGCGCCCGCAGCGCTGCCGGCACGAAGGAGAACAGGCCATCGGTACCGATCTCGTTGCCCACCACGTGCCGGTCGATGCCGGTCTCGCTGCGCAGCCACGCCCACCATGCGGCTAGATAGGACCCGACCGGCACCAATGCCATCGCCCACGACGCCGGTCCGAGGTCTCGGGCCACGGTGCCGGCCCAGGGCCTGCGGACCCCCGCGGTGCGCCGCCCGCAGGCATCCCACAGCAGGCTCATGGCGGCGAACGCCACCAGGTAGTACATGCCGGACCACTTCGTGGCGCAGGCCAGTCCGAGCAGCACCCCGGCCCCGAAGCGCCACCAGCGCACTCCCAGCCGGGGCCCGAAGTCGGTGCCGGTGATGCGCCGTTCTCGCAGCACCGAGGCCAGCCGGGCGTGCACCTGCTCCCGGTCGATGACCAGGCAACCGAACGCCGCAAGGACGAACGTCGCCAGGAAGACGTCGAGCATGCCGATGCGCGACTGCACGTGGCTGACGCCGTCGGCGATGAGCAGCAGCCCGGCGATCCCACCGAGCAGTGTTGACCGGGTCATCCGGCGCACGATCCGTACGATGAGCAACACGCACACCGTGCCGGCCAGGGCCGCGGACAGCCGCCAGCCCCAGCCGTTGTAACCCATCAGCAGCTCGCCCAGCGCGATGAGCTGCTTGCCCAGTGGCGGGTGCACGACGAGCTCGTAGCCCGGGTTGTCCTCCACCCCACCGTTGCGCAGCATCTGCCAGGCCTGCGGCGCGTAGTGCTTCTCGTCGAACACCGGGGTGCCGCCATCGGTGGGCTGCCCCAGATTCCACAACCGCACCAGGCCGGCGACCAGAGTCAAACCCACCGTCATGATCCAGCCCCGCCACCGGTCGGTGAGCGGGCGCGGTGCCAGCCACTGCAGCGGACCAGCGGGCCTGGTGAGCACCGCAGGAATCGACCCAGCCATCGGGGTGTCGGGGCTTGCCTCCCGGACTGTCGTCACGGGCTGATCGTAAGCTTGGCTGCGTGCAAGACGTTCCGGGCTCGGATTCCGGGGCACTGGTACTGGCTGCTACCCCACTGGGCGACTCCCGGGACGCCTCGGCACGCTTGATCGAGGTGCTCGGCCACGCGGACGTGGTGGCTGCCGAGGACACCCGCCGGCTGCGGGCACTGGCCGCGGCGCTGGGTGTGACGGTCACCGGGCGGGTGGTCTCGCATTACGACGCGGTGGAGGCCGCGCGCATCCCCGGGTTGCTGGCGACGATCCGTGCTGGCGGGCTCGTGCTGGTGGTGACCGACGCGGGCATGCCGGTGCTGTCAGATCCGGGGTTCCGGCTGGTCGCCGCATGTGTGCGGGAGGGCTTGCCGGTTACCTGCGTGCCAGGCCCGTCGGCGGTGACCACCGCGCTGGCTGTCTCCGGGTTGCCCTGCGAACGATTCTGTTTCGAGGGATTCCCGCCGCGCCGGGCCGGTCCCCGTCAGCGGTGGCTGGCCGGGCTTGCCGGTGAACAGCGCACCTGCGTGTTTTTCGAGTCCCCGCACCGGCTGGCCGCGACGCTCGCCCAGGCTGCGGAGGTGCTGGGAGAAGACCGGGCGGCGGTGGTGTGCCGCGAGCTGACCAAGCCCTATGAGGAGGTCCGCCGTGGTGGCCTGGGTGCGCTTGCCCAGTGGGCCGCCGACGGCGTGCGCGGTGAGATCACCGTCGTGCTCTCGGGTGCGCCACCCGTTGGCCTACCGGACGTAGCCGACCTTGTCGGTGAGGTAACCAAGCGGGTCGCGGCGGGGGAGCGGCTCAAGGAGGCCGTCGCCGCCGTGGCGGCCGCGCACGGCGTTCCCAAACGCGACCTCTACCAAGCGGCTGTGGACTCCTCGTGAGTGGGTACTCACGAGGACCTGGATCTCGATCTCTCACACCCTCGAGGTGGTGCGCCAGCGCACTGTGGGGACCGGTGAGCAGGAACAGGTTGGGAATCCGGCCATTCATCCGCGAGCAGCCGCCCGCCGCGGCCGCGGATCAGCCGAGCCGTTGGCATCTCGGCAGCGCGACAGCCGGTGCCCAGAACGAGGACGTCCACCTGCAGCTCAGCGCCGTCAGCCGTGATCACCGAGCGCTGCTGCACCTCGCGGATCTCCTCGGTGACCAGCTCCACGTGTTCGCGGCTCAACCGCCACCTGGGCACGGGGCTGGTCATCCACGTTCGTGCACGGTTGGCTGTCCACGCTGTTCGGGGACCCAGGGACCCGGTGTTCTCCCGCTGGACCCGCAGGCAGCGTCCTGCACATGATGCCGACGAAGCTGCTCTACCAGCATGATGTCGTCGGGCACCTCGACGCTATATCGGATCGGCCCTAGGGATCTGGCATTGTCGCTCCCCCATAGGCTGGGCGCTATGAACGCACCCGTGCTCACCGCCGTGGCGTGGCCATACGCCAACGGGCCGCGGCATATCGGTCACGTATCCGGCTTCGGTGTCCCCTCTGACATCTTCTCCCGCTACCAGCGGATGGCCGGCAACCGGGTGCTCATGATCTCGGGAACTGATGAGAATGGCACGCCGATCCAGGTGCAGGCCGACGCTGAGGGTGTCACGCCTCGCGAGCTCGCTGACAAGTACAACCGGATGATCGTGGACGATCTGCAGGGCTTGGGCCTGTCCTATGACCTGTTCACCCGTACCACCACGGCCAACCACCACCGGGTGGTGCAGGACGTCTTCCTGGCGTTGTACCGCAACGGCTACGTGCTCACCCGTAGCGCGCTCGGTGCGATCAGCCCGTCCACCGGACGTACTCTGCCCGACCGTTACATCGAGGGCACCTGCCCGATCTGTGGTTACGACGGCGCTCGTGGCGATCAATGCGACAACTGCGGCAACCAGCTGGA
>DASVWA010000145.1:0-20118 GCA_036389855.1 Pseudonocardiaceae bacterium | reverse complement strand
CGCCAGGTTGATCACGTACGGCGAGTGCACGTAAATCTCGATGTCTGCGACGCTCAACTGGGCGGCGTGCGGGTGCGCCGGGGGCGCCGTCCAAGCCTGCGGATCTGCGAGGAAGAATTGCACCGCTGATGCGCTGCGCTCCGTAGCGGCCTTGATGGGGTTGCCGTCGTTGACGTGGGCGCCGATGCGCATGGCGGCAGCGTAGAGGGGAGGTCACCAGGCCGATCGGCGCGCCCCGCAAGGACCACTGAGAGTGCACGGTGAGTGCGCAGCGTAATCACGATCTGCTGAATGTGCTGGTCGCCGTCACAGTGAAGCTCTATGGTCGTTACTCTCACGACACAACCGGGTACTGAGCGACGCGGAGGGACCTATGGGTACACGGGCCAGAGTGACAACGGTTGCGGGAGCAGCCACGTTACTGTGCGCCGCGAGCGCGTTCGGCGTGGGCTTTACCGCCCTCGCTGCACCCTCCACCGTTTCGACCGAGGTGGCCCAGGCAGCAGCTCCATCACCGATGCTGGTGGGCAGCTGCGGGGATACGGTGCGTGGCGCTCCAGGCCAGCCAGTAGGTGTGCGGACGGCAAGCCTTCCAGTCGTCGACGTGGGTCGGGTGCCCTCCAGCGGCTCGTCCACCCTTGACGCCACCCCTGCGCTGCGCGAGATCGCGGGACCGGCGGCACCGGCGTGTGGCATCACGGCTGAGGCCATTTCGCCACTTACTGCTCCTGTTGAGGCAATGATCACCCCCGCTCTGGCTCCGGCCAGGGACGCCGTCGGCGGCACGGTTCCGGCCCTGGGTCAGCCGTCGTCGCCTGGGGCGCCAGCCGCGCCGCCGCCTGCGGCGCCCGCGGACCAAGCGCAGCCGGCGGCGGGGCCGCCAGCAGTGACCCCTGCGGGCTTCGGTCCATTCGTCGGGCCGATGGCACCGCCGTTCCCGTACGCGCTGGGCCTCTACAGCAGCGGGTTGCCGCACTACAACTATGCTGAACTGCTGGCGATTGGTCGTCCCGGCTCACTGGGACGGCTCTCGGCGGGCATGCTCACCGCGGACCTGTTCGGTACGCCGTCAGTGAGTAACACGCCCGCTCTCGGCAAGCAGAGTGCCGCGGCTAACGACGTCGCCGCCGCAGGACGGGCGTCGGCATTGGAGGCCAACGGTGTCGATCGCATCGCGCTGCCGGTGCTCGTGGCGGTGTTGATGCTCGCCAGCGTCAGCGCTGCATTGCTGCGCAGCTGGGTTCTCGGTCGGCGCTGACACTCGTTCGGATGTCGCCAACCAGCAGATCACGCTGACGGCCGCCCCGCGATTACAGTCGCGGGGCGGCCGTTTGCTATCGTCCTCAGGTCGTCACGCTGATGTCGATCGTGAGACGACAAAAGTCAATCGCCGGCTCAGCCGGCGGCACCCTCCTGCCGCGGAGAGTCCGCGGCCGACCAGTCCACAGGAGGTTAGTGGTCTTCATGCGTCATTACGAGATGATGGTCATCCTCGATCCGCAACTTGACGAGCGCACCGTTGCGCCATCGTTGGAGCAGTTTCTCGGCGTCGTGCGGACGCACGGCGGCAGCGTCGACAAGGTCGAGGTCTGGGGCAAGCGCAGGCTGTCCTTCGAGATCAACAAGCGCACCGAGGGCATTTACGCGGTGGTCGACATCTCCTGCACTCCCGACACGGTGGCCGAGCTCGATCGGCAGCTCTCACTGAGCGAGACGATCCTGCGTACCAAGGTGCTGCGGCGCGAAGCCAGGAAGAAGGGCTGACGTGGCCGGCGAAACTGTCATCACGGTGATCGGCAACCTCACCGCCGATCCGGAGCTGCGCTTCACCCCATCCGGTGCGGCGGTCGCAAACTTCACAGTGGCGTCCACCCCACGTACCTTCGACCGGCAGAGCGGCGAGTGGAAAGATGGCGAAGCCCTCTTCCTGCGCTGCAACATCTGGCGGCAGGCCGCGGAGAATACCGCCGAGTCGCTCACCCGAGGCATGCGTGTGATCGTCAGCGGGCGGCTGCGCCAGCGCTCGTTCGAAACCCGAGAGGGCGAGAAGCGCACTGTCGTCGAGATGGAGGTCGATGAGGTCGGCCCCTCGCTGCGCTATGCCACCGCAAAGGTCAACAAGGTGACCCGTCAGGGTGGCCCGTCGGGTAGCGGCGGCTATGGCTCGTCCGGGTCGCCAGCCGACGATCCGTGGAGCTCGGCACCCCAAGTCGGTGCGCCGGCCGGATCTGGCGGCGGTGCCGCCGGTTACGACGATGAGCCCCCGTTCTGATCATCCATTCTCGGCTACCCGTTCAGGAGCACCCCCATCATGGCCAAGCCACCGATTCGTAAACCGAAGAAGAAGATCTGCATTTTCTGTAAGGATTCCGACGCCATCATCGATTACAAGGACACGGTGTTATTGCGGAAGTACATCTCCGACCGCGGCAAGATCCGTGCCCGCCGGGTTACCGGTAACTGCAGCCAGCATCAGCGGGATGTCGCGATCGCGGTGAAGAACGCCCGCGAGGTGGCCCTGCTGCCGTACACGTCGACCGCGCGCTGAGCCGAGGAAGAATCGATCACGTGAAGATCATCCTTACCGCTGACGTTCCGAACCTCGGCGCGCCCGGCGATCTGGTCCAGGTCAAGGATGGATACGCCCGCAACTACCTGCTTCCCCGCAACCTGGCCATTGTGGCCACCAGTGGCGCGGAGAAGCAGGTGGCCACCATCCGCCGAGCCAGGCAGGCGCGGCAGATCCGCGACCTCGGTCATGCCCGGGAAGTCGCCGACACCCTGTCGGGTCTGGGCACAGTGTCCGTGCAGGCTCGAGCCGCCAGGTCCGGCGGGAAACTGTTCGGTTCGGTCACCGTGGCCGACGTCGTCGATGCGGTGCGTTCAGCGGGTGGCCCCACATTGGACAAGCGAGCTGTCGACCTCGGCGGGCCGATCAAGTCCGCAGGTGACTACCAGGTGAGCGTGCGGCTGCATCCTGAGGTCTCGGTGACCGTCCCTGTCAAGGTGACCACCGCTGGCTGAGGTGAGCTGAACAGCTGGCCGGGCCTGCGCGCCTCCCCACCAAGACCGGGTCCACTCGCCGGTGCGCCCGCAGGTGTGCTCACAGCACACGCAGTGCCCGATGTGGCCGCACCAACCCTTCCGGTCGGTCGGGGTCATGCCCACCAAGGTGTTGACCATCCGCACCTTGGTGGTGTGCCGGCCCGGCACGCCCGGGAAGGCGAGCGGTGACGCACCCTGACCGGAACCGGACTTACCGGGTCGTCCACCGGGCTGGTGCCCACCAGTGCCGCGGAGACGTCAGGGAAGCAGATGCTGGCCGCGAATGCATCGAACCCGGCCGGGTCCAGCGGCAGGGCCCTCACCCTTTGGTGGACGTGGCCCTCCAGGAATGGGCGGCTGACGGCTAGCGCGGCTGGCCGATGTCGGTTCGACGCAGCAGCTGACCCACTATGCGGCCATGCTCGGCCCCCAGCACCACGGCGTGGTCGCCAGCGGTGGCCGTCTTGGTGAAGTTTCGCGGCCCAATTCGAGTGCTCCGTGGCTCCCCGTGTCGACACGCCGCGATGGCATGGCGTTGACGGGACACGCCGAGCCGAGGCCAGAGAAATTACTCCATATCTGTGCACAGGCTTTGAGCAGCGGAAATGAGAAAATCCGGCCGGTTTTCCCCATGTTATCCCCAGCTGTCTGTCGCACTATGAGCGAGGTCGGGCGCTGCGTCCTCTGCCGCGTCCCCAGGTTGTCCCCAGCGGTCGGTTGCTCGCGCCTTCGGGCCGCCCCTAACCTCGCCCGGCGCGGCTGATGGGAACCGGTTGCGGGACCGTCCAGACGGTTCCTGTCGGTGCCGTCGGGTAGAACGTGTGTTCGATCGGGGTCGGACAGTCGGGGAAGGGCAGGTACCCAGTAGTGGCGCTGGTGGATGACCGCGGCGTGCGGCTGGAGGACAGCGGGCAGTCCTTTGACCGCCAGCCGCCGCAGGACATCACCGCCGAGCAATCCGTGCTCGGTGGAATGCTGCTGTCCAAGGACGCTATCGCCGACGTGGTGGAAGTATTACGGCCCGGCGACTTCTACCGGCCCGCTCATCAGGCACTGTTCAACTGCGTGCTGGACCTGTACGGGCGCGGTGAGCCGGCTGATCCGGTCACCGTCTCGGCCGAGCTGGAACGCCGAGGTGAGCTGCTTCGGGTGGGTGGGGCGCCCTACCTGCATACCCTGATCTCGGTGGTGCCGACCGCGGCCAATGCCGGGTACTACGCCGAGATCGTCGCCGGCAAGGCGGTGTTGCGGCGTCTGGTGGAGGCCGGTACCCGGATCGTTCAGCTGGGCTATCTCGGGTCCGACGGCGCTGCGGTGGACGAGGTGGTGGACCGCGCTCAGGCTGCGGTCTACGAGGTCACCGAGCGGCGGATGAGCGAGGATTACATCGCGCTCGAGGAGCTGCTGCAGCCCACGATGGACGAGATCGACGCGATCGCCTCCCGCGGTGGCGCCTCCGCCGGGGTGCCGACCGGCTTCGCGGACCTCGACGCGGTGACCAACGGCCTGCATGCCGGGCAAATGGTGATTATTGCGGCTCGTCCCGGAATAGGGAAGGCGCTCGCACTGGACACTTCGCTGCCCACGCCGAATGGTTGGACGACGATGGGCGACATTGCCGTTGGCGACCAGTTGTTGGGCGCGGATGGCCGACCCACGACAGTGGTGGCGGCAACAGAGGTACTACGCAGCAGACCCTGCTACGAGGTTGAATTCTCCGACGGCTCGATCATCGTGGCAGATGGTCAGCATCAGTGGCTCACCGAGACCCGCGCCGCACGCCGTTGCGCGCAGCAAGCCGCGATCGGCTACAACCGCTACCGCAACCAGCGGACATTTGCCGAGGTGCGTACTACTGAGCACATCGCGGCGACGCTCCGATGCAGCACCGCTGATCGGCGGCTCAATCATTCAGTGGTCAATTGCCAGCCCCTGGACCTTCCCGACCGGGACTTGCTCATCCCGCCCTACTCCCTCGGTGTGTGGCTCGGTGATGGTTCCAGCTACGCCGCAAACTTCACCAGCGCCGATCCCGAGATCGCAGTTCATGTCGAGGATGAGGGGCTGGATGCGGCGGCCGTCCAGGCGCGGCTGCGTACGCTCGATGTGCTGGGAAACAAGCACGTTCCTTTGATCTACCTGCGAGCCTCAGTTGTGCAGCGGCGGGCTCTGCTTGCCGGTCTGCTCGACACTGACGGTACGGTTACACCCGGAGGAGCGGTGCAGTTCTGCGTCACTTCTGCCCGGCTCGCACACGATGTCCGTGAGCTTGTTGTCAGTCTGGGTTACCAGTGCGGAATCTCCACGAAGCAGGTGCATGGGCGCACCAGCAAGTCGGCTACCGCCTTCACTCTCACGTTCAGTACAGAGGACGACGTTTTCTGGTTGGAGCGCAAGCGGCTCGCTCACAAAGAACGTCGGCACTGTGCATGGGCGGGATCAGGCGCACGCTACATCGTTGATGTGCGACCGGTTCAGTCCGTTCCCGTCCGCTGCGTGCAGGTGGACAACAGCGACCACCTTTATCTGGCGGGGGAATCGATGATTCCCACCCACAACTCGACGCTGGGACTGGATTTCGCCCGGTCCTGCTCGGTTGCTCATGGCATGACGAGCGTGATCTTTTCACTGGAGATGAGCCGAACCGAGATCGTGATGCGGCTGTTGTCCGCCGAGGCCAGGATCCGGTTGGCGGACATGCGCTCCGGTCGGATGAGCGACGATGACTGGACCCGGTTGGCTCGGCGGATGGGCGAGGTCAGCGAGGCTCCGCTGTTCATCGATGACTCGCCGAACATGACGATGATGGAGATCCGGGCCAAGGCCCGGCGGCTCAAGCAGCGCCATGACCTACGCCTTATCGTCGTGGACTACATGCAGCTGATGACCTCGGGCAAGAAGGTGGAGTCCCGCCAGCAGGAGGTCAGCGAGTTCTCCCGGCATCTCAAGCTGCTGGCCAAAGAGCTGGAAGTCCCGGTGGTTACGATCTCTCAGCTCAACCGTGGTCCAGAGCAGCGCACCGACAAGAGGCCGATGCTGGCCGACCTTCGGGAAAGTGGATCTTTGGAGCAGGACGCGGATATGGTGATGCTGATTCACCGCCCAGATGCGTGGGAACGTGACGACCCTCGCGCCGGTGAGGCGGATTTGATCCTTGCCAAGCACCGCAACGGACCGACCACGACCGTGACCGTTGCCCACCAGTTGCACTACAGCCGCTTCTTCGACATGGCCCAGGATTGATAGTGGAGGAGCTGAACGCGAACGCTGCTCAACCCGGTTCGCCACGGCGCTTGCGGTGGATTACCCAGCCCAGATCTACCAGCGCTACCGCCGCTACCACTGCGAAGACCACCCCGAGCGCCACCAGATCAGCCCTGATCATCAACACCGCGGCGACGGTGCAGAACAACAACCCGAAACCGGCCAGCACCGCGCGCAGGGTCAACGCGCTGCGGGCTGGCGTGGCACCGCCGAATCCGGCGGTCGGATCGTGGTACCCGGGTAGCCCGCGCGCATAGTCTGCCCGGGTCCGCCGGCCATGCGGCCTGTCCTGTTGTGACACGGCACTTCCTCCCGAATCAACGTTCATCACCGGTCTCAGCCCACGTACCGGCGAGCCTTCGATTGCCGCTGCGGCTCTTCGAGCAGCTTCAGGCCACGCTCGACCTCGGGCGGTATCACCCGGCGTTCCTGTAGCACCCAGGGCAACCCGCGCAGCGCTTCGGCGACCGCCACCACGCTGGCCCAGTCCCGGGGGATGGAGCAGAGCATGATCCCGGTTCGTCGCAGCGCGCTGCCCAGCGGCCGGCGCAACCATGCCGTCCACAGTGTGTTGCGGATGCCGAGCTGGCGCCGGCGCCGAGGATCCCGCGCCGTGGACGGAGCGTGCTGGATGACCACATCTTCGGCCCAGCACATCCACCAGCCGTGTGCGGCGAGATCGATCGCCAACAGTTCTTCCTCCCCGCCCAGCCACAACCGCGGTGAGAACCCACCGACCTCGCGGAAGGCATCGACGCGGAACATGCTCGCGCCGGCCAGCACGCCCAGCAGCGCGGGACCGGGCAGCCACGCCGGTCCGGGCACCGGGGAGTCGCGCAGCTCGGGAGTGATCGGATCCTCGACCAGGTCGGGAGCGACGAGAATCCGGGCTGTCACCGACGCCAGTCCCGGATAGGTGTCCAGCAGATCGGCAGCGCGGCGCAACGCCCCCGGTTCCCACCAGGTGTCGTCGTCGCAGAACGCTACGTATGGCGTCGTGACATCCCGCACGGCCAGGTTGCGTCCCAGCGAACCCAGATTGCGCGTGCTGCGCAGCAGCGTCACCTGGCCGAAGAGCTCGGCCACCGCATCGCAGGTGCCGTCGGTCGACGCGTTGTCGACCACCACCACGGGCGCCTGGTCCGGCAGCGCGGTCATGCGAGCCAGCGTTCGCAGCAGCTCGGCCCGACGGTTATGGGTGATGATCACAACGGTGACCCGGCCAGCGGTCACTGCGGGCCGTCCTCGAGCATGCGGATCTGCTCCTCCACCGTGGCGGGTAGCTGCGCGCGCCGCCGCAGCGCCGCCGGAAGCCGGACCAGTGCCCCGCGCAGTGCGCGGCGGGCACTGGCGTCGCGCACTGCCGCGCGCGCAAGGGCAGCGCTGGCGGCGACCGCCACCCGCGGCGGGCGGCGCATCACCGAGGTGAGCAAGGCGTTGCGGCGCTCCAGTGCGCGGCGGCGAATCGGGTTGCCCCGATGCGTCGAGGGGTGGTGATGGGCCACCACGTCCGCCACGTAGGCGCGGTCCCAGCCGGCCGCGGCCAGGTCGTAGCAGAGCAGCTGTTCCTCGCCGGGGAAGAAGATCACCTTGCTGAACCCGCCAACACTCAGAAACGCCTCCCTGCGCAGCACCGCCGAGCACGCCAGAAATCCCAGCACAGCGGGTCCGGGAGCGTCTGGCGGCCGGGGCAGCGGGCTGTCCGCCATCATCTGCGCCACCGGGTCGGGGCGCTGCTGCGGTCCGACCAGGGTGTGGGCGGCGAGCAGACCCAGCCGAGGGTGGGCATCGAGAATTTGGCTGGCCCGTTGCAGGGCACCGTGTGCCCACCACGAGTCGTCGTCACTGAAGGCGATGTAGGGCGTGCGGCTGGCTTGCACGCCCAAGTTACGCCCCGGCGCGCCGTGGTTGCGGCGCAGCGCCAGCAGCGTCACGCCGGGGAATTGAGTGCGTACCGCCTGCGCAGTGCCATCGCTTGAGCCGTTGTCCACGACGACTATGGGCGGCGGCGGAGCCAGCTCGCTAAGCCGGCACAGCGTGTGGATGAGCTCGTCTCGCCGGTCCCGGGTCGCGATGATCACCGTGACCTTGCTCGTCACCCGTGCCCCCCAAGGACTCGCATGCAGGTGACTACCCGCCGGTCATACCTCGAAACGCCACGTACAGCGGGATCTGCTGCATCGGCGCACCGGCGCTGGTCCAGCGGGCACCGGTGATCACCTCACCGGGCCAGGAGTCACACCACTGCTCCGCCGGCAAGTACACCGCACGGCTGCGCGCCCTCGGTGACCACCGGCGCTGCGCTTGTGGCCATCCCCGAGACAGCCATCCATTCGGCGAGCAGGCTATGGCGACCGCCGCGGTTGATGAATAGACCGTTTGGTGCAGTTGCGTTTTGGGTACTGCCCCTGCGAGGACACTGTGGCGACACAGGGCAGCGGTCAAAGGAGTCCGGTGAGCACAAGGTTCAGTAGGGCCGTGGTCACCGGAGGGGCTGGATTTCTGGGCTCCCATCTGTGTGAACAGTTATTGCGACGCGGCACCGGCGTCGTGTGCCTGGATAACTTCCTCACCGGCGCACCGGCCAATATCGCCCATCTGATTGGCGAACCGCGATTTCGAGTGATCAAGTGTGATGTGACCGACTTCGTGCACGTGCCAGGTGAGGTGGACCTGGTGCTGCACTTGGCTTCGGCTGCTTCTCCCGCCGACTACCTCCGGCTGCCCATCGAGACGCTCAAGGTCGGCAGCTTGGGCACCTTGCATGCGTTAGGCCTTGCCGCGGAGAAGGGTGCCCGGTTCGTGCTGGCCTCCACCAGCGAGGTCTACGGCGACCCGCAGCAGCATCCGCAACGAGAGAGTTACTGGGGAAACGTCAACCCGGTCGGACCGCGCAGCGTGTATGACGAGGCCAAACGCTACGCCGAGGCGCTGACCACCGCCTATCGGATGTCCCGCGGCACGGACACCGGGATCGTGCGGATCTTCAACACCTACGGCCCCCGGATGCGCGCGGACGACGGCAGGGCCATCCCCACCTTCATCCGCCAGGCCCTGGCGGGCGAGCCGCTGCCGGTCACCGGCGACGGCAGCCAGACCCGTTCGGTGTGCTACGTCGATGACACCATCCGCGGCATCCTCGCGCTGGCCGAGTCCGACGCCGCCGGGCCGGTGAACATCGGCGCACCGTACGAGCTGCCGATGGCCGAGCTGGCTGAGACGATCATCGCGTTGAGCGGCTGCCCCGGATCGATCCACTACATTGACAGTCCCGTTGACGATCCACGAGTTCGCCGCCCCGACATCACCTTGGCCTGGGACCTCCTTGGTTGGCGACCGCAGGTCACCCTCGCTGACGGGCTGACCCGCACCATCGGCTGGTTCCGATCTGAGCTGCCCGGCACGGTTGATCCGCTTCGAGAGGCGCGGTCCGGCTAGCAATGCGATGCTTCGAAATATGGTGAGGGGCCTGGGCCCCGCGATAACAGGGAAGGGGCTCGGTGCGCATCCTCGGCATCAACGCGATTTTCCACGATCCGGCGGCCGCATTGGTCATCGATGGGAAGATCGTGGCGGCCGCCGAGGAGGAGCGGTTCAACCGTCGCAAGCACGGTAAACGTCCGGTGCCGTTCTCGGCCTGGGAGCTACCCGAGCAGTCCGCCCGGTGGTGTCTGGACGTTGCCGGCATCGGCCCGCAGGACCTCGACGCCGTCGCCTACTCCTACGACCCCGCACTGGTTCAACCGGGCTTGGACGGGCTCGACCGGGGCTGGGAGGATCTGCGCACCACCTACGCCCGCCGCGCACCGCATTTTCTGGCCACCGCACTGCCCGGGTTGGACCCGGCGATCGTGCAATTCGTGCCACACCACGTCGCGCACGCCGCATCCGCCGGGCTGGCTGCGCCATTCCGCGACTCCGCGGTCCTGGTCGCCGATGGCCGGGGCGAGGCCACGTCCTACCTTGCCGGGCACTACCGCGACGGCGAACTCGACGTCCTCGCCAGCCAGCAGCTGCCGCACTCGTTGGGACTGATGTACGAGGAGGTCACCGATCACCTGGGTTTCCTGCGCTCGTCAGATGAGTACAAGGTGATGGCGCTGGCCTCCTACGGGCGAGGTGACCCGGAGCTGCTGCCGGAACTGCGGGAACTCGTCAAGGCCACCGGTGACGGCCGGTTCGTCGTGCACCCCATCGACTGGGACGTCCTGGCCAAACGGCGGCTGCCCGACGGTGAGCTGCTGGAAGAACACGTGGTGCTCGCTGCCAGCGTGCAAACGAGGCTGGAAGAGGTGCTGATCGAGCTGGCCCGCTGGTTGCACGATCGCACCGGCGAGCGACGCCTCACGATGGCCGGTGGGGTGGCGCTGAATTGCGTAGCCAACACCCGCCTCGCCGCCGAGGGGCCCTTCGACCAGGTGTGGGTGCAGCCCGCGGCGGGTGACGCGGGCACCGCGCTAGGCGGCGCGCTGCACCTCGCACAGGCCAATGGTGAGCAGATCGTTCCGATGCCGGGTGCCGATCTGGGGCGTGGGTTCACCGACGACGAGCTCATGGCGTGGCTGGACACCGCGGGCATCGGCTATGAACGCCCCCCGGACGTGGCCGCCGCCGTCGCCGACGCGCTGGCTGATGACGCGATCGTGGCCTGGTTCCAGGGCCGCAGCGAGTTCGGTCCGCGCGCTCTGGGTCGCCGGTCACTGCTGGCGCATCCCGGGCATGTCGGCAACCTCGACCGGCTCAACGCCGTCAAGGGGCGGGAGAAGTTCCGTCCGATCGCCCCGATGGTGCTGATCGAACGCGCCGCTGAGCTGTTCAGCCGTGGCCCCATCCCGAGCCCGTACATGCTGTTCGTACACGACGTGGCAGCTGCCTGGCGCGACCGCATCCCAGCGGTGGTGCACGTCGACGGCACCGCTCGCGTCCAGACCATCGACCGGGACACCGAGCCGTTGCTGGCTCGCCTGCTGGACCGCTTCGCCGAGCGGACGGGACTGCCGGCTGTGGTCAACACCAGCCTGAACACGGCTGGCCGGCCGATGGTGGACGACCCGCGCGACGCCCTGGAGTGCTTCGGGTCCGCCCCGGTCGACGTGCTGGCCCTGGGACCTTTCCTGGTGCGTCGCGGGGATGTGTTCCGGTGAGCTTCGCGGTGGTCATCCCGACTACCGGCCGGCACAGCTTGCAGGCGGTGCTCGACGTGGTCAGTGCCGGCGCGCACGACATCGTCGTAGTGGACGACCGGCCGGGAGCTGGAGAACCGCTGGCGCTCGGTCCAGCGGTGCGGGTGCTGCGTAGTGGGGGACGGGGGCCGGCGGCGGCTCGTAACGTTGGCTGGCGCGCGGTGGGGGCTGAGTGGGTCGCGTTTCTCGACGACGACGTGCTGCCCGGCCCGGACTGGGCACAGCGAATCGCTGACGATCTGCGCGACCTGCCACCCGACGTAGGTGCCAGCCAGGGCCGCATCGAGGTGCCGCTACCCACCGACCGGCGCCCCACCGACCTGGAGCGCGGCACCGCGGGGCTGGCCACCGCGCGGTGGATCACCGCGGACCTGGCCTACCGCCGCACCGCGTTGCAGCGCGTCGGTGGGTTCGACGAGCGCTTCGGCCGCGCTTACCGGGAGGACGCCGACCTGGCGCTGCGGGTGATCGGAGCCGGCTACCGCATCGTGACCGGGCAGCGGCGCACCGCCCACCCGGTACGCCGCGCGAGCCCGCTGGCCAGCGTGCGGGCCCAACGCGGCAACGCCGACGACGCCCTGATGCGACGCCGGCACGGGCCCGGCTGGCGGGAACGGATCGGGGACGGCCCGGGACGGCTGCGTTGGCACGCGTTGACCACCGCATCCGCCGTCGTGGGGTTGGCTGCTGCCGCCCGGCGCCACCGGCTGCTTGCCGGCGCGGCCGCACTCGGCTGGCTTGGGCTGACAGCCGAGTTCGCCTGGCGCCGGATCCAGCCCGGCCCGCGAGACCCCGCCGAGATCGGCCGGATGGTGGCCACCAGCATCGTCATCCCCCCCGTGGCATGCTGGCACCGGCTGACCGGCGAGCTGCGCTGGCGTCACGAGCTGGTCACCAACCCTTTGGCGGCCTCTGCGGTGCCTGCCGCGGTGCTCTTCGACCGTGACGGCACCCTGATCCACGATGTGCCCTACAACACCGACCCCGCCGCGGTCCGTCCCATCCCGGGAGTGAAGCAGGCCCTGGACCGGCTACGGGAGCTCGGCATCCCGGTCGGTGTGGTGAGTAACCAGTCCGGAGTCGCCAGGGGACTGATCAGCCCCGAGCAGCTGGATCGGGTCAACGCGAGGGTGGCCCAGCTACTGGGTCCCTTCGACGTCCTGTGTGTGTGCGTGCACGGCGAGGACGACGCCTGCGGGTGCCGCAAACCGGCGCCGGGGCTAGTGCACGCCGCCGCCGCCCAACTCGGTGTGCCAGTGCACCGATGCGTGGTCATCGGGGACATCGGTGCCGACGTCACCGCCGCCACCGCGGCCGGTGCCCGCGGCATCCTGGTGCCCAACGGTCGCACCCGCCCCGCGGAGATCCGGGCTGCTCCGCACGTGGCGCCGGATGTCACCACCGCGGTGGAGCTCGCCCTGTCGGGGAGCAGGCCGTGAACGCCCCCGTGAACGGCACGGTGCTGGTGGCCCGCCTGGACAACGCCGGCGACGTGCTGCTGGCCGGGCCCGCGATCCGGGCGGTCGCCGCGCACACCGACCGGGTGGCGCTGCTCACTGGCCCGCACGGGCAGGCGGCCGGGCAGCTGCTGCCCGGAGTCGACCGGGTGATCGAGTGGTGCGCGCCGTGGATCGATCCCGATCCCAAGCCCGTCACCTCCGAGCATGTCGCGGTCCTGCATGACGCCGTGCGCGCTGAGGCACCGGATGCGGCGTTGCTGTTCACCTCGTTTCACCAGTCTCCGCTGCCGCTGGCACTGCTGCTGCGGCTGGCGGGCGTCGGGTGGATCGGCGCGATCAGCGAGGACTACCCCGGCTCCCTGCTGGACCTGCGACACCGCGTCGACGGTGATCCGCCGGAAGCGCACCGCGCACTGTCGCTGGCCGGCGCTGCGGGCTATGCGCTACCACCCGGCGACGACGGTCGGCTCGCGGTCCGCCGCCCGCTGCCCACCGTCGAGCACCTCACCGCAGGACCGGGATACGTCGTGGTGCACCCAGGCGCCTCGGTGCCGGCCCGGCAGTGGCCCGCGCAGCACTGCGCGCAGGCCGTGGGCGCCCTGGCCGAGGCCGGGCACCGGGTGATCGTCACCGGATCACCCAGCGAGCGCGACCTGACCGCCCGTGTCGCCGGTGACACGGGTACTGACCTGGGCGGGCGCACTGACCTGCGCACGCTGGCCGCCGTGCTCGACGGGGCCCGCGCGGTGGTCGTGGGCAACACCGGTCCGGCGCACCTGGCCGCCGCGGTCGGCACCCCGGTGGTGTCGCTGTTCGCTCCCGTGGTGCCCGCCGCGCGCTGGGCGCCCTACGGGGTGCCGACCGTGCTGCTCGGTGACCAGGACGCGCCCTGCCGCGACACCCGGGCCCGGCACTGCCCCGTGCCCGGCCATCCCTGCCTGACCGGGGTGGCACCGGCCGACGTCGTCGAGGCGGTCGATTCGCTGCTGGTGGCGGCATGAGGGTGCTGCACTGGCATGTCCACGGCTCCTGGAGCACCGCCTTCGTGCAGGGCGCTGCGACCTACCTGGTGCCGGTCACCGCCGACCGCGGCCCCGACGGTCGCGGCCGCGCCCGGACCTACCACTGGCCGGACAATGCGATCGAGGTGACCCCGGCGGCGCTGGCCACCGAGCACGTCGACGTCGTGGTGCTGCAGCGCCCGCACGAACTGGACCTGGTCGAGCAGTGGCTGGGCCGGCGCCCGGGATGTGACGTGCCCGCGGTGTACGTCGAGCACAACGCACCCCGGGGGGACGTGCCCAACACCCGGCATCCGATGGCCGACCGGTCCGACATTCCCGTGGTGCACGTCACGCCGTTCAACGAGCTGTTCTGGGACTGCGGCCGCGCGCCCACCGTGGTGATCGAGCACGGCATCGTCGACCCCGGCTACCGCTACACCGGGGAGATTCCGCACGCCGCAGTGGTGATCAACGAGCCGGTCCGCCGAGGGCGGGTCACCGGCACTGACCTGCTGCCGCGCTTTGCCGCGCGGGTACCGCTGGACGTCTTCGGCATGGTGGTCTCCTCGTTGCCACCGCACGACCGGATCGCGACGTTCGAGGATCTGCCGCAGGCGCGGATGCACGCCGAACTCGCCCACCGCCGGGTGTACCTGCACCCGATCCGCTGGACGTCGCTGGGCTTGTCCCTGCTCGAAGCCATGCACCTGGGCATGCCGGTGGTCGCGCTGGCGACCACCGAGGCATCGGAGGCGGTGCCGCCGCACGCCGGGGTAGTGTCCACCCGAGTCGACCTGCTCATCGACGCGCTGAGCAGCTTCATCGCCGATCCCGATCTCGCCCGCCGCACCGGCCTGGCGGCCAGGGCCGCCGCCGGCCAGAGGTATTCGCTGGACCGGTTCCGCACCGAGTGGGACCGGTTGCTGAAGGAGGTGACGCGATGAGGATCGATTTGATCTCCGAGCACGCCAGCCCGCTCGCGGCGATCGGTGGGGTCGACTCGGGCGGGCAGAACGTCCACGTCGCGCAGCTGGCCCAGGCGCTGGGCCGGCGCGGTCACCACGTGACGGTGCACACCCGCCGGGACAGCTCTGAGTTGCCCGACCGGGTTCGGACGGCGCCGGGGGTGACCGTCGAGCACGTCCGAGCCGGGCCCGCCGTCCCGATACCGAAAGACGAGCTGCTCGTCCACATGCCCGAGTTCGGCGAGCGTCTGGCGTGCCGGTGGGTCCAGCAGCCACCGGACGTCGTGCACGCCCACTTCTGGATGAGCGGGCTGGCCGCGCAGCACGGCGTCCGAAGTATCGGGAGCACCGGAATCCCGGTGGTGCAGACCTTCCATGCCTTGGGCATCGTGAAGCGGCGCCACCAGGGTGCGGCGGACCCCAGCCCGCCGTCGCGGTTGCAGCTGGAACACGGCCTGGCCCGCGACGCCGCACTCGTGATCGCGACCTGCTCGGACGAGGTCACCGAACTTGCCGCCCTGGACGTGCCGGCGCAGCGGGTCGCCGTGGTGCCCTGCGGTGTCGACCTGGACCGGTTCTGCCCGCAGGGGCCTCGGGCCTCGCGCGACGGCCGCTACCGCATCCTGTCGCTCGGGCGGTTGGTGCCGCGCAAGGGAGTCGAAACCACGATCCGCGCGCTGGCCGGCGTGCCCAGCGCGGAACTGGTCATCGCCGGCGGTGGGGATGCGACCACCGAAGCCGAACGCGCCCGGCTGGCGGCGATCGCGCAGGAGTGTGATGTATCCGAGCGGGTCCGGCTGATCGGCCATATCCCGCGCAAGGACGTTCCCGCCTTGCTGCGCTCAGCCGACGTGGTGGTCAGCGTGCCGTGGTACGAACCGTTCGGCATGGTGCCGCTGGAGGCGATGGCCTGCGGTGTGCCGGTCGTCGCCTCGGCGGTGGGTGGGCACCTGGACACCGTCGTGGAGGGCCGCACCGGTGCGCTGGTGCCCCCGCGCGATGCGGGCGCCCTGGCGCAGCGGTTGCGGGAACTGCTGGCCGATCCGGCGCGGCTGGCGGCGATCGGCTCGGCCGCCACGGCCCGGGCGCGGTCCCGTTACGGCTGGGATCAGATCGCGGGTGACACCGAGCAGCTGTACCGCCGAGTGCTCGCGGATGCGCCGGATTCGCCGGACGACCGCACCGCCACGCCGGCGGGAGGCCGACCGTGAGCCGGGGACACTTCGCCGCGTTGCGCGCCGCCCTGGCCGGGATGGACGACACCGAAGGTCCGCAGATCGACTTATGGGGACGCCACCTGGCGGGTGTACTGGGCACCGGGGGGCGGCTGCTGGTGTGCGGCAACGGCGGCAGTGCTGCGGAAGCCCAGCACCTCACCGGCGAGCTGGTCGGCCGGTACCTGCACGATCGGCGCCCGCTGTCCGCGATCGCCCTGCACGCCGACACCTCCGCGGTCACCGCGATCGGCAACGACTACGGCGGGCATGAGACATTCGCCCGGCAGGTTTTCGCCCACGGGCGCCCGGGGGATGTGCTGATCGCCCTGTCCACCAGCGGCACCAGCCGCAATGTGGTCTCCGCGGCCAAGGCGGCACACGAGATCGGGTTGACCGCGTGGGCGCTGACCGGTCCGGCGCCCAACACGCTGGCAGCGGTCTGCGACGACGCGATCGCGGTGGAAGCCCCCAGCATGGCCACCGTGCAGGAGGTCCACCTCGCGGTGATCCACGCGCTGTGCGCCGTGGTGGATGACGCGCTGGGTGTGGTCCCACCCACGGCACCGCTATGAGGGCGCATCAGTGACCGGATCGCCGCTGGTGGTGCTCGGCGACACCCTGCTGGACAGCGACATCATCGGCACCGTGAGCCGGCTGTGCCCCGACGCACCCGTTCCCGTCGTCGACCTGAGCCTGCAGTGCCAGCGCCCGGGCGGCGCGGGCCTCGCGGCGCTGCTGGCCGCCCGGGCGGGCCACCAGGTAACACTGGTCACCGCGCTGGGTGCCGACCCGCCGGCCCGGTCGCTCGCTGCCCTGCTCGCTGCCCACGTCGACGTGGTGGCCATGCCGCTGCGCGGCGCGACGGTGTGCAAGACCCGGGTCCGCGCGGCCGGACGGTCGCTGCTGCGGATCGATTCGGGCGACGGCCGGGCGGCCGCTGACCCGATTGACTCGGACGTGCAGGATGCGCTGCGCGACGCTCGCGCCGTGCTGGTCGCCGACTACGGACGTGGCGTCGCCACTGTTCGCAGCCTGCGGGCGGCGCTGGCAGAGCTGGCCTGCCGGGTGCCCGTGGTCTGGGACCCGCATCCCCACGGTGGTGTCCCGATCCCTGGTTGTCGCCTGATCACCCCCAACGAGAGCGAGGCCGCCACTTTCGCCTCCGCGGCTGATGGTCTGGCGATCGGTGCCGTGCTGAGGCAGCGGTGGCAGTGCTCCGCGGTGGCGATGACGAGGGGACCCCACGGCGCGCTGCTCACGACGTCAGGTGGCTGCCTGGCAGTGCCGGTGCCCGACATCGTGGTCCCACCAGGCAGCGACACCTGCGGTGCGGGTGACGCGTTCGCCGCGGCGGTCGCCGGGGCCCTGCTCGACGATCGCTCCGTCACCGAGGCCGTCACGGTGGCCGTCGGCGCGGCGTCACACTTCGTCGCCGACGGTGGTGTGTCCTCGATCGATTCATTGGCTTCCGGCAGGGAGGCGACTCACCTGTTGTCGGCTGCTCCTGGGTTGGCGGCCCGGTCGGTGCCGGACATCGCGGCTCGGGTGCGCCGCCGGGGTGGGCGGCTGGTGGCCACCGGCGGGTGTTTCGACCTGCTGCACCCCGGGCACCTGAGCCTGCTGCGCCAAGCCCGCGCGCTGGGTGACGGCCTGGTGGTGTGTCTCAACTCTGACGAGTCCGTGCGCCGGCTCAAGGGACCGAGCCGGCCGATCGTGCCTGCGGCGGGCCGCATCGCGCTGCTCGAGGCGCTGGAGCCGGTCGACGCGGTGGCGGTATTCGACGAGGACACTCCGGCTGAGCTGCTCGCCCAGCTGCGGCCCGACATCTGGGTCAAGGGCGGCGACTACACCGTGGCCGAGCTGCCCGAGGCGCCGTTGATCAGCCGGTACGGCGGGCAGACCGTGATCATCCCTCTGGTCGAGGGGTACTCGACGAGCCGGCTGGTCGCGGCCGCCCGGGACAAACCATGACAGAAGGAGAGCGGATGAAACCGCTGGGCAACGTGCTGATCACCGGGGGCGCGTCGGGGCTCGGCGCGGCCACGGTCGAGGCGGTGATCGACGCGGGTGGGCGCCCGCTGGTCCTCGACCGGGCCTTACCGGCCGCAACCGTGGACTACGTGCAGGCGGATCTGGCTGATCGGGTAGCGACTGAGCAGGCCGTTGCGGACCTGGTCGCGACCGCCGGTGGCCAGTTGGATGCCGTGTTCACCGCCGCCGGGATCGATTCCTGTGGCTCCTTGGGCAGCGTGCCGGCCGACGAGTGGGAGCGGGTCGTGCAGGTCAACCTGCTTGGCACGGCTCGGGTGGTGCGTGCTGCGCTGCCTTACCTGGAGCAGTCCGGGGGAACCGTGGTGACCTGCTCGTCGACTCTCGGGCTCAAGGCGCTGCCCGATGCGACGGCCTACTGCGCATCAAAGTTCGGCGTGATCGGTTTCACCCGGGCGCTGGCCGCGGAGACCCGCGGCCGGATCGGAGTGACGCTGCTGATCCCGGGCGGCATGCACACCCCCTTCTTCGACGGCCGCGACGCCCAGTACCAGCCGCCGCCGGACGCCAAGCTCAACCGGCCCGAGGATGTGGCCGCCACCGTGGTGTACGCGCTGCGCCAGCCCCCCGGCTGCCAGCTGCGGGAGCTGGTGGTCTGCTCGTCGGAGGAGTCGTCCTGGCCGTGAGCCGGGAGACCTGCTCGTCAGGGTCGAGCCATCAGTGCCGGCTGTTGGTGCTGAGGGCGCTGGGCGTCGGTGACCTGCTCACGGCGGTGCCGGCGCTGCGTGGACTGCGGGCGGCCTATCCGGATCACCGGCTGGTACTGGCCGCGCCTGCGTCGTTGGCCGAGCTGGTGGCGTTGACCGGCGCGGTTGACGACCTGTTACCTACCGCTGGACTGGAACCCTTGGCTGGTCCGTCACCAGACGTGGCAGTGAACCTGCATGGCCGCGGACCGGTCAGCACCCGGATCTTGCGGGCGCTGCACCCCGGCATGTCGCTCACCCATGCCCACCCGGAGCACCCGGGTGTACCGGGCCCGGAGTGGGAAACCGACATTCACGAGGTACACCGGTGGTGCCGGCTGCTCGCCCATTTCGGCATTCCCGCTGACCCGGCAGATCTGGGCTTGGCCCGCCCGCCCGTTCCCAGCCCGGCGCCCGCAGCGGCGGTCGTGCATCCCGGCTGCGCTTTCGCCGCCCGGCACTGGCCCGCGCAGCGTTATGCCGTGGTGGCGCGCGAACTGGCCGCGACCGGGCTTCCGGTGGTGGTGACCGGCAACGCCGACCAGCGCCCGCTCGCCCTGCAGGTAGCGGCCGCGGCCGGGCTGCCGCCACGCTCGGTGCTTGCCGGCCAGACGAGCTTGGCGGAGCTCGCCGCCCTGGTTGCCGACGCGTCGCTGGTGGTCTGCGGTGACACCGGCATCGCCCACCTCGCGACCGCCTACGGCACCCCGTCGGTGGTGCTCTTCGGCCCGGTGTCACCGCAGCACTGGGGTCCGCCGCCGCAGCGCGCCCAGCACGTGGCGCTGTGGGCGGGCAGCACCGGGGACACCTTTGCCGACCGTCCCGATCCCGGCCTGCTGCGCATCACGACTGAGGAGGTTCTCGCCGCCGCGCTGCGCGTTGCCCGTGTCACCGCGATGCCGTAGGAGAGTCCAGCGAAACGGTTCCCGCAGGTCAGCGACGGGCGCTGGAAGCATCAGCCGTTTTGACCCCACGGATGATCAGTGGTTACCCCAGTGATCGGGTCAGCTACACCCCCGTCTGCTCCCTCATTCCGCGCACCACCGATCGGTGGAAGGCGACCTATCGCACCCGGGGCTGGGGTCTCGACTCGCTTCGGGTCCGGCGCCTGCCCCGCGTCCGGCTGCACGTAGACCTGACGAGCACCCTGGTGAGCTGGCTGGTGATGGGCCGATCGCGGCCGAGCAGGCCCGCGAACTGGCCGCCCAGGGCACCTGGCGGCGGATCCTTACCGATCCCGCCACC
>DASVWA010000144.1:0-2365 GCA_036389855.1 Pseudonocardiaceae bacterium | reverse complement strand
GGTGGGCGACGTTTACCAGCTGAACTACCCGGGCGGCACGTTTGACGTGGTACACGCCCATCAGGTTCTTCAGCATCTGACGGAGCCGGTCGCCGCGCTGCGGGAGATGCGCCGGGTGTGCAAGCCCGACGGCTATGTCGCCGCCAGGGACGCCGACTTTGCGGCGATGGCCTGGTACCCACCGCAAGACCGGCTGGACCGCTGGCTCGACTTGTATCGGCGCGTCGCGTATAGCAACCGAACCGAGCCGGACGCCGGTCGGCGCCTGCTGGCCTGGGCACGTGCAGCCGAATTCGGGAACATCGCCTGCTCCGCCACGGCCTGGTGCTTCGCGACGCCGGAGCAACGCGCGTGGTGGGGTGGTCTGTGGGCAGAACGGGTCACCAGCTCGACGCTCGCCGACCAGGTCCTGGACCGCCACCTTGCCACCCGCGAAGACCTCGAAGACATCGCGGACGGCTGGCGTCGGTGGGCCGAGCGGGACGACGGGTGGTTCACCGTGCTCAATGGTGAGGTGTTGTGCCGAGGGTGATCCGTCACTTGCGCCGATTGAGCAGGTCATCGTGGACCAGGGACACCCGATGGCACTACCAGGAATCTTGCCGGCCGCCCAGTTGCGCAGACAGCGCGGCGACCGCGGCGGCGAACCGTCCACCGGGCACGTCCGCTGCCACCTTGGTGGCGTCCTCCCAGGTGTCCACATCGGATAGCTCGGGAAGTTCGGTCACCCGGCATCCAGCGGCCCGAAGCACCGCCAGGGTCCGTGCCCCGGTGTCCGAACGCGACGTCGGGACATCAGCGATCAGATCGGCCAACGCGGGTCGCCGCACCCCCAAAGCCCACCAACCACCATCGGCGGCCAGCCCGAAGACGGCGTCCACACCGTCGCTGTCAAGCAGGCCCAGGCACTGACCGAGCAGCCGGGCATCAACCTGCGGAGTGTCCATCCCGATCTGCAACACCGGCAGGTCTCCGACCATCGCCGTGGCGTCAGCGTAGGCCGCAGCGATCCGCTGGCCAAGCGTCGCGCCACGCTGCGCCAGCACCATGGTGGCCCGCAACCGCGCCGCCACCTCGGTGGCTTCCACCGCGTGGGCGACATCACCGGTCAGCGCCACCATCGGCGTCACATGTGGCACCGCCAGCACCGCGTCCAGGGTGTCCAGCAGGGCGGCAGCGGCGATGCGGGCGGCCTGATCCGGGGTAGCCGGCGGGCACAGCCGGGTCTTCACCTCACCTGGCACCGGCGCCTTGGCCAGCACCATTAGCGCAGCACGTGGGGAGCTGCGCGCAGCAACCCGGTCAACCCGCGGCACGGCCGACGCCCCCCTTCTCACCGAACGCCCCTAGCAGTCTCCCGCTCCAACCCCACCCAACCCTTACCGCCCGGTGACATTCGCCCCCTCCGCATTCAGCGGGCTCAGCGGGGGTAACGACGCGGAATAACCCCGCTCAGCCCGCTGAATGCGGGAAGAGGCGGTGCAGGATCTCCTCGGTGATCTGATCTGGGGTGGCTGCAAGGTCGACGGTGATGCCGGGCTCGTCGGCAGCGAGCGGTTCGAGCGCCGCGTACTGGGAGTCCAGGAGCTCGGGCGGCATGAAATGCCCGCGACGGGCCGCCAGCCGTTGCGCGACCAGCTCCCGCGGACCCGCAAGATGAACCATCCAGACATCCGGGCCCGCGCCGCGCAACACGTCCCGATAGGCCCGGGTCAGCGCCGAGCAACTGACGACACCGCACTCGCCGTGGGCGGCCCGCTCGGTGAGCCACGACGCGATCGCCGCCAGCCACGGCGCGCGCAGCGGGTCATCAAGCGGACACCCGGCGGCCATCCTGGCGACGCTCGACGCGGGGTGAAAGTCGTCACCCTCAGCCAGCACGCAGCCGGTCCGACCGGCGAGCAGACCCGCCACAGTGCTCTTGCCCGAACCGGACACGCCCATCACGACGAGCTGCATCGACCTCATCCCCACTGCGCCCGGCCCCACGTACCCACCCAGCGTCACATGGATGTTTGTAGCTCTCCGAGCGACACCCCGGACAGCGACATGCATCCATGTCGCCTTGTTCTGATCACTGTGCGCGGTTGCTCTAACATCGCAGTTGCAAGCTGATGGCGGTCAAGGGGGGCCCGCGTGCACGATGTTCAGATTGAAGTGGTGCTCTTGTCGGTGTCGGTACCGGCTTCGGGTGACGCGCAGCTGAGATGGCGGATGGCACGCGGTGACCTGCCATCGGGATGTCGACCGGATACCCGGGCACGCGAACTGGCAGGTCTTGGCACGAACGTGCCCACCGCGACAGTCGTGCACTCGACGTCGTGGCGGCACGGTCCTGCCGGGTTGGTTCTGACCTACGCGGTCC
>DASVWA010000143.1:0-2225 GCA_036389855.1 Pseudonocardiaceae bacterium | reverse complement strand
ACCTTGTTCAACTGGCTGGCCGCGTTCGTCATTTCACTGGCGTTCCCGAGCTTCGTCGCATTCGCAGGCATCGGTAGCGCCTTTATCGTCTTTGCCGTGATCGGCGTCGTGCTCTTCCCGGTCGTGTGGTGGATGGTGCCCGAAACAAAGGAACGCAGCCTGGAATCGCTGGAAGCCGCGTTTCGCAACGGCAGCCGGATCCTGCCGGCCGAGCGCGCCGCTGCCGACACCGGAGGTCTGGCATGACCGTCAACTACGGCCCGTACGGGTCAACGTCCGCTAGCTGCAGGCGATCGTCTTAGATCGCCCGTATTCGAGCCCGCCCGAGCGTCGGGTTGCTGCCTGTGAGGACCGTCATCCCCACACGCGCTCGGCGGTCGCAACGATTGTATGGAGTTGGTCTGTTCATCGGCAGTGGTGAGAGCGTTGCCGAGGATGGAGGTGGCGAACCCGCACTGTGGAGACAGCGTGAGGCGCTCGAGCGGTATGTGGCGCTGGACAAGCCAGTCGTAGCCGCCCTTAACCAGCCCCTCCTGCAGGCGGATCGCCTCGGCGACCGCCGCGTCCTCTACCCGCTTGAACTCAGGCGGACCGATCTCGCCGCGCTCCAGGCGCTCCCGCGCCTGAAGCAGCGTGCGTAACCTGAGCAGGCTGCCGACGACGTCAGTGCGCGCCACGATCACGGCACAAACCTGCGTGCTCTCGCTAACGGCGCTTGGGCGCTGGCATGGAGACGCCCTCGCGCATCCCCGCGGCTAGACAGACATCTCCGCCGCAGGGCAGAGATCGCGACGATTCGGGCCGTCGGGTCGCTCTTGACGACTTCCGGTGGCCCGCGGTGGGCGAGTTCTGGCGCACCGGATGCGGGGTCTGCTGATGCCGTGGGACAGACAGCGTCGGCTGGGGCCAGACCTCTTCGTGTGTTTCGCGGGTTCAGTCGGTGACATTCGCGTGGAATTGCATGGCCCGGTATGGCCAGTTGGTTGTGGTGTTCCACTGGCTGACGACCAGGTGCAGGTCGTTCAGCGTCGAGTCGGGCACGAGGTAACCGCCGTAGAGCTGAGCCACCCGCCCCTGGGCGTGGTCCTCGGTGTCCCACGCGGTGCCATGCACCAGCGTCTTTCGCTGTGCGTCGTACAAGTTCGCCGTTGGTGAGTCCAGACTTAAGACATCGATGCGATAGCCTCCTGCGTCGAACAGCGCCAGCAGCCAGCGGCCCTCGACGCGACGCAGACACAGTTCGCCGAACTTGCCGGACAGGGCAACGGTCGGGGGGTTGCCCCACGCCCATTGGCCGTCACGATATCCCCAGGTTTGCCAGGCGGCCGGCTCGGCGAACCGATCGGTCGGGGCGCGCTGCAGCACCAGGCCCTTGTCGCGCTGGAATCCGGTGGAGAACACATAAACATAGCCATCAACGCCGCGTTCGAAGGTCAGCATCTGGAATAGGCCACCGTGGTGGCCGCCCGGCCACGTGGCGCCAGTGTGCCTCCAGGTCTCGCCGTTGTCGGTGGAGCGGTGCAGCTCGGTCCAGTGGACGTTGCCAAGGCCCTCGCACACCATCACGTGCAGGTACATTTCGTTGCCGATTGTGATGATGTCGGTGGGCAGGGCAGTCGTGACCGTGCGGCCGTCGATGACTGTGCCATGCTCGTAGGCCAGCACCTGGGCAGCGTAGTCCCCGGGGCCGGCCGCTGCGGTCCACACGATGCCGGTGCGGGCGGTCGCGGGATCGCCGAACAGCACCACCGGTGACCGCCAGCCAGGGCCGCCGACGCCTGCCTTTTCGAACGTGTCGCCGAACACCGACACCAGGCGCCCGTCGGGGGCCACGACGGTCACGCCGAGGTCGGTGCCACCGATCCCAAAGCGGTCGGTGTGACCGGGCCCGGTCAAGTCTTTGATCTTGCTCGCCACTGTCACGTTGCCCCCTTCAGCGCACCACAACGGTCGATCCTCAGCGGCCGGCGTGACGCGTGGTCCGGTTCTGTGGCAGGGGTGCTGGCAGAATACCTCTGTGGATCTTATCGGTGTCCGTGAAGACATCCGCGCGGCACTCGCCGACGGTCGTCCGGTCGTGGCTTTGGAGTCGAGCGTGATCGCCCACGGATTGCCTTCTCCTGCAAACCTTCGCGTAGCTCATTCACTCGAGGAGGCCGTGCGGGTCGCCGGAGCGACTCCAGCGACCGTTGGGGTGATCGGGGGACGGGTTCGGGTGGGCTTGG
>DASVWA010000142.1:0-4856 GCA_036389855.1 Pseudonocardiaceae bacterium | reverse complement strand
CACCCTGCAGTGCACTACCTCCACCAGTCGATCCCGCGTAGCGAGCTGGTCGCATTCTTCGTGGCCGCGGATGTCATGATCGTCACGCCGCTGCGGGACGGCATGAACCTGGTGGCCAAGGAATACGTGGCCTGCCGGACCGATCTGAGCGGTGCCCTGGTGCTGTCCGAATTCGCCGGTGCGGCGGCCGAGTTGACGAGCGCGTTCCTGGTCAATCCCCATGACCTCGACGGCATTAAGCAGGCTGTCTACCAGGCCATCAGCGTTGATCCTGAGGTAGGCCGCAGGCGGATGCGGGCGCTGCGCCGGCAGGTGCTGACGTACGACGTTGAGCGCTGGGCGCGCTCGTTCCTCGACGCCCTCAGCGGAGCCTGAGCCGTCCCAGCTACTGCCTCGTGAGTGGCCCTCTATAGTGGTTACGATAACGGTTTCCATTTCATGATCCGGCCGCGGCGAGGAGTCCACCATGGCCATCGCGATGCGTTGGGGCGCGGCGCACCTGATCAGTACGGTCGCGGCAACCGTCCTGCTTAGTGTCGCCGGTTGCGGCTCGACGGATCAGCAGTCCAGCGGAAACGACCGGCTCACGGTGGTGGCTTCGACCGATGTGTGGGGCAGTGTCGCGCGGGCTGTCGCAGGCGATGCGGCGAACGTCGAGCCCATCATCGACGATCCATCGGCAGATCCTCACTCTTACGAGAGCACGCCCACCGACGCCGCCGAGGTCGCCAATGCCGATCTGGTGGTGTTCAACGGTGGTGGGTACGACGACTTCATGTCACAGATCCTGCAGGAGGCCGGCAACACCCCCACAGTGCAGGCCTTCGCTCTTGAACAACAGAAACCGGCAGACGGCGACGAGCAAAATGAGCACGTTTGGTATGACCTGGCGGTAGCGCAGGGCGTGGCGCAGCAGATTGCGGAGAAGCTGGGCCAACTCGCCCCAGCGCAGGCCCAGCAGCTGACCGCACGGGCCCAGGCCTTCCAGACCGAGATCGACGGCCTGGCAGGCAAGCTATCCAGCATCGCCGCGTCCCACGGTGGTCAGCGGGTCGCGATGACCGAGCCGCTGGCCCAGTCCTTGATCACGGCAGCGCGGCTGGTCGACGCCACCCCGCCTGAATTCCTGGAAGCCGTCGAGGAGGAAACGGATCCGCCCGCGGCTGCCTTCGCCGCCACCCAGGAGCTGTTCAGCCAGCGGCAGGTGCAAGCCCTGATCTACAATCCGCAGGCTGAGACCCCGGTCACCAGCCAAATCCATGCCGCCGCCGAGGCCGCTGGGATCCCGGTGGTGACCATGACCGAAACCCTGCCCGAGAACACCGACTACCGCGGATGGATGTCCACGCAGATCGACGCCCTGTCCACGGCGCTGCAGGGGCGAACGTGACCACCACGGCTGCTCAGGCGAGTGCGCGCGTTTCTACGCCGTGGGCCGCGACAGCGGCCGTCCGGCTACGTGGCGCCCGGCTCGCCTACGGGCCGCGAGTGCTGTGGGACTCGCTGGATCTCGACGTCGCACCCGGCGAGTTCCTGGCCGTGCTCGGTCCCAACGGTTCGGGCAAAACCAGCCTGCTGCGGGTGCTGCTCGGTGTGCAGCCGCTGTCGGCCGGCTCCGCGCAGATCCACGGCAGGCCGGTGCACCGCGGACTACACACCGTCGGCTATATCCCGCAGCAGCGGGCCATCGACCCGACGCTGACGTTGCGCGGTCGGGACCTGGTAGGCCTGGGACTGGACGGCCACCGCTGGGGATTCGGGCTGCCGTCGGCGCGGCGCCGCGCGCGGGTACTGGCGGCGCTGGACGCCGTCGGTGCCCGTCACTACGCCGACGTGCCGGTGGGGCTGCTCTCCGGCGGCGAGCAGCAGCGGCTGCGAGTCGCCCAAGCGCTGATCGGTGACCCGGACGTGCTGCTGTGTGACGAGCCGCTGCTGTCGCTGGATCTGGCCCACCAGCAGGTGGTCAGTGATTTGATCGACGCTCGGCGGCGCACGGCGGGCACCGCGGTGCTGTTCGTGACGCACGAGATCAACCCGGTGCTGCCGGCAGTGGACCGGGTGCTGTATCTGGTCGATGGCCGGTTCCGGATCGGTACCCCGGATGAGGTGTTGAACTCCGCGACGTTGTCGCAGCTCTACGGCACCAACGTAGACGTGATCAAGGTGCGGGGACGGCTGCTGGTGATCGGCACACCCGGCGAGCACCCATGAGCCGCGAGACCTGCTCGCCAGGGTCGAGCCATGAGCCGCGAGACCTGCTCGCCAGGGTCGAGCCATGAGCATTGAGGAGATCCTGCGCCGGCTGTTCACCTTTCAAGGCACCGGGGAGCTGCTGAGATTGGACTTCGTCCAGCAGTCCCTGATCGCTGGGGCGCTGCTGGCCCTGATCGCCGGCGCGCTGGGACCGCTGGTGGTGGCCCGGCAGGTGTCCTTCGCGGTGCACGGCACCAGCGAGTTGACCTTCACCGGTGCTGCAGCGGCCCTGCTGGTGAGCAGCTCACTGGTCAGCGTAGGTGCGCTGGTGGGCGCGGTGGTGGCTGCGCTGGTCTTCGGCCTGCTCGGGTTGCGGGAGCGGGAGCGCGACTCGGTGATCGGCGCGGTGCTCGCGTTCGGGCTGGGCCTGGGTGGGCTGTTCCTGTGGCTGTACCCCGGGCGAGCGTCGAATCAGCTGTCGTTGCTATTCGGCCAGATCGTGGGGGTTTCTCGAAACGACGCCTGGCTGCTGGCCGGTTGCGCGGCGGGGGTGCTGCTGGTCGTGGCGTTGGTGTGGCGTCCGCTGCTGTTCACCAGCGTGGACGCCGACGTGGCGCGCGCCCGCGGCGTCCCGGTGCGCGGACTGTCCGTGCTGTTCGCCGTGTTGGTCGGAGTCGCAACGGGGCTTGCGGTGCCTACGGTTGGCGCCCTGCTGGTGCTCTCGCTGCTCATCACCCCGGCCGCCGCAGCCGCCCGGGTGACCGCCAACCCCGTCACGGCACTACTGCTGACCACGCTGTTCGCGGAGGTCGCTGTACTCGGCGGGATCGTGGCATCGCTAGCGCCCGGCGCGCCGATCAGCGGCTACGTCACCGCGATCGCCTTCGTGATCTACCTAACCTGCCGGGCGATAGGTGCCATGCGCCTGCACCGGATCGGTCGCATTCACCCCACGCCAGCTCACGCTCAATAATCGCGTTCTGCCTCCAGACTGCGCCGGCAGGCGGCCCCTTTACCGCGTTGTGCCTCCAGACTGCGCCGGTAGCAACGCGATACCGCGGATGTGGGGGGTGGTTGGTGTGGAGAGGCGGAGGTTGGGGAAGCGCAGCGGCTGCAGTTGTTCGATCGTGAAGCCGGCCCGGCCGATCGCGGCCGCAGTATCGCGATGGGTGTGGCAGCCGCCAGCGATTCGCGGCCAGATCGTCGCGTCCAGCACGCGCTGCGCGCAGCCCAGTGCTGCCGAGCGAGCCCGCACGTGTTCGAGGAACCGCAGCTGACCGCCCGGCCGCAGCACTCGGCGGATTTCGGACAGCGCCGATGCCTGGTCGGGCACCGAGCACAGCACCAGTGATGTCACGGCAGCATCGACGCTGGATTCGTCGGCGGGTAGCCGGTCGGCGACACCGTCCACCACCTCAACCGGCACCGGCGCCTTCGCTGCCGAGCTGACGGCGAGCGCGCGCAGATGCGGCTCTGGTTCCACGGCGAGGACACGGGTGACCTCCATCGGGTAGTGCGAGAAGTTCAGCCCATTGCCCGCACCGAGTTCGAGCACCTGCCCGCTGAGCCCGGCCAGCAGGCTGCGCCGGTGCGCAGCCAGCTCTGGCTCCATCCGGTGGCTCAACCAGACGTAGACCCGAGCGAAGACCGGGTGGTTGACGGCCGAGGGCGGCATAGGGTTGACCTCAATTCCGGGCGCTTAGTCAAGGAATGCCAATTCAGGGGCCGGGTCCTTGCCCTGTACGTCACATCTCATCCACGCCGTGCTGAGATCGACGAGGCAGGCACACCGTCCTCGACTCCACCTTCCTGCACATCCCTACCAGACGTCGCCATCCCGCCAGTCACACGCCAGGTCCCCACCCGGCGTCAATTCCGCGCTGACCGGCAACACGTATATGCATCCCTCGTCCTCCGCCGTGCGCTCGACCCCGCCGGGTGCAAGCACCGAGGCCGTGCCCATCCACAGCTGCCAGTCCCGGGCTGCGTAGAAGTCCACGGCCTCGTCGGAGGAACCCAGCGCACCGATCTCGTACCCCCCGCGGATCACTCGCTCCAGCTCTGTCATCAAGGCTGCGCCGTGTCCACGTCGGCGGCGATCCGCACGTACCGCAACGCCCTCGACATAGCCAGTGCGCAGCGCGCGCCTGCCATGCAGCAGCCGCCGCATGATCACCGAGCCGTGCCCGATCAGCTCCCTATCTTCCCAGACGAGGGCATGCATGCCACCGAGAGCATGTTCGTAGTCGTCGTCGGTGACATCGCCGTTGAAAGCCTCGTCGAGCAGTATCCGGATCGCCTGCAGTTCCTCCGGGCTCAACCAGGCGGTATGGGCGATCTGCACGTCAGCCATGTCGCCATCCTGACGGCTTGGCCCGGTCCGCCGGCGGGTGCGTGACGCTGGCAATGACCGCCGAGCAGGACGCTGCAGGCCGCGGATCGCGCTAACACTGTCCGAGGATGCGAAGACCACGATCTTGCGGAGTCAAGGAGCGAACAGTCGTCGGGGCCCAGCACCGTGCTTGCTCAGCTCGTCGTAGGGGTTGGCCATCCGGCAACGGTCTATGGACAAGCAGCCGCATCCGACACAGTCGGTGAAATCGTCGCGGAGCTGCTGGAGATGCCGTATTCGCTGGTCAAGTTCGGCTTGCCAGGACTGGGAT
>DASVWA010000141.1:0-44181 GCA_036389855.1 Pseudonocardiaceae bacterium | reverse complement strand
TGGATTTTACCGTCGGCTAACCGGTGTCAGGCCGGGCGGTAACCACGTCCTCCATAGAGTTACGCCATGGAATACCAGCTCACGCCGCCGCCTAGCCGCGAAGCCGGGAACGTTCCGCGGGCGCGTACCGGCAGTAACAGTGTTCTTGTCGACTGCATCGACTCCGGCTTGTACCTCCACAGCGATCTTGGAGTGCGACCCGGCGAGTCAGACCCGGGTCGGATGCTGTGTGCGGTGCTGTTGCTGGTGGTGGCCATAGTCGTGCTGGGGCTCGGACTGGTGTGGTGGTTGGTGTGACCCGTCAGGTGGAAAATGCCCCTGCTGCCCGGGCCGGACCAGTTCGGCCGCGACTGATCGCTGCCAGCGGCGCCGCAATGTCCTCCAGGGACTTGCGTTCGGCCGCCACCCCCAGGAAAGCCGCGACCAGCCCACCGGCAACCATCACCAGCGCAGCGAGCAGGTAACCGAGAAACAGCTTGAACGGTTGTGTGCCGTCACCGATGAGCGCTCCATAGATGACCGGACCAAGCGCGCCGAAACATTGTGCTATGGCAAAGAACACCGCGATCGCTTTTGCCCGCACCTCGAGCGGGAAAATCTCGCTGACCGTCAGATAAGCGGCGCTGGCACCGGACGAGGCGAAGAAGAAGATCACGCACCACGCGAGCGTCTGGGTTATCGCGGTGAGCAAGCCCGCGTTGAAAAGGAAAGCGGCGATCCCGAGCAGGACGCCTGAGGTGATATACGTGCCGGCGATCATCGTCTTGCGACCGATCGTGTCGAAGAGGTGGCCGATAGTCAGCGGACCGATGAGGTTGCCGACGGCGAAGGCGATGAGAAACAGCGGAGCCGACGTCGAGGGCACGCCATAAAACGTGCCCAGCACCAGGGTGTAAGTGAAGAAGATCGCGTTGTACAGGAAAGACTGGCTGATCATCAGCGACGCGCCGAGCACGGCCCGGCCGGGGTACTCGCGGAACAGCACCCGGATGAGCGCGAGATAACCGATCTGATCGGTGGGTCGAAGTTCGATCGCCTTGGCCTGGTCCACCGGCGGCAGCGTCTTGCCGGACTGCTCCACCTCATGCTCGATGTAGGAGATCGACTGTTCGGCGGCCCGCTCGCGGCCGTTCATCACCTGCCATCGGGGGCTCTCCGGGAGGTTGCGCCGCAGCAGCAGGATCACCACCCCCAGCACCGGTCCGATCAGGAAGCCGATCCGCCAGCCGATGCTGGGCTCCATCACGTTCAGCAGAATGAACGTGCCGAGCGTGCCGAGGACCGCGCCGGCCCAGTACGTGGCGCTGACTGCGAGGTCGGTCCGGCCGCGATAGCGGGCCGGAATCAGCTCGTCGATTGCGGAGTGGATTGCTGCGTATTCCCCGCCAATGCCCATGCCGGCGATGAAGCGGGTGATGTAGAGGAAGACGATCCAGCCACCGCTGTTGCCCAGCGTCAGCGCGGTCAGGCCACTGCCGAAAAGATAAACGCCGAGGGTAATCATGAACAGGTTGCGGCGCCCCAGTTTGTCCGAAAGCCAACCGAAGAACAGCGCGCCGACCACTTCGCCTAACAGGTACACCGTCGCGATGAGCCCGATCGCCGCCGAGGACAAGTTCAGTGTCTCGGGTTTGTTCAGAATGTCCGCGATAGCCGCCGCGACCGTGATCTCGAGGCCGTCGAGAATCCAGGCCACCCCGAGCGCGGCCACCATCCGGGAGTGGAATGGCGACCACGGTAACCGGTCGATCCTCGCGGGGATCAAGCTGCGCACCGCACCCGGCGTCACCTGGCTTGCGGTGGTCATCGGTACCTCCCCGAGTGAGCGGCCACACCGGAGATACCACAGGAGTGCTTGGTCCGCAGCGGGTACGCCGGATGAGACTTGAGATCCTGAGACGGTGAGCGAGATGCGCGGCGGGGGCTTGGGACCCTTCGAAGTCCGGTCCTCGGCGGTGCGCCGGTGGCGGCGGCGGCTGGCCGACGAGCGCGAGGAGGCCAAGGTCTACCGCGACCTCGCGGCCCGGCGCTGCGGGGAAGAGCGGGAGATCCTGCTCGGATTGGCCGAGGCAGAGGAGAGGCACGCCGCGCATTGGCAACGTTTGCTCGGCGACGAGGTGGGGCGTGCCCGTCGTGGTGATCTCCGCATGCGGTTGCTGGCCTTCCTGGCCCGGCGCTTCGGCTCGGTTTTCGTGCTTGCGCTGGCCCAGCGTGCGGAAGGCCGGTCGCCCTACGCCACCGATGTTGACGCCACGGCTGCGATGGCGGCCGACGAGCGCATCCATGCCGAGGTCGTGCGCGGGCTGGCGGCCCGGGGCCGGTCGCGAGTGTCGGGCACCTTCCGCGCTGCCGTTTTCGGCGCCAACGATGGTCTGGTCAGCAACCTCGCCCTGATCGTGGGCGTCACCGGAGGCGGCGCGGCCGCGAACACGGTGCTGCTGACCGGCTTGGCCGGGCTGCTGTCGGGGGCGCTGTCGATGGGGGCCGGAGAGTACCTGTCGGTGCGCTCGCAACGGGAGTTGCTGGCGGCCTCGACCCCCGACCCGAAGACCCGGCATCTGCTGCCCCATCTCGACGTGGAAGCCAACGAGCTCGCCCTGGTCTACCGGGCCCGGGGGCTGCCTGCCGAGGAGGCTCAGCGGCGCGCGGAAGCAGTGCTGCGCAACCACTCCATCAGCGCCACGCCCACTGGCGCCCCGAACAACGGCCCAAAAGACGGCCCGGAAGATGATCAGCACGAGGTCGTGGGCACCGGGCTCGGCGCGGCGCTGTCGAGCTTTGCCTTCTTCGCCTCCGGAGCTGCGGTACCCGTGGTGCCGTTCCTGATCGGGTTCACCGGCGCTGCCGCGCTCATCGCGGCCATGGTGCTGGTCGGGCTCGCGCTGATGCTCACCGGCGCCACTGTCGGGGTGCTCTCGGGCGGCCCTCCGGTGCGCCGCGCCCTGCGCCAGCTCGCGATCGGCGCCGGTGCCGCCACCGCGACCTACCTGCTGGGCGTCCTGTTCGGCGCGACCCTCGGCTGATCACCGCACCGGGTCTGGCGCGCCTGAGTCGCGAGCACGTTGCCAGGAGATCCGGATCTCTTGCTCGGCTTCGTCGCGGCCCACCCACTGGGCGCCCTCGACGCTCTTGCCGGGCTCCAGCGCCTTGTACACCTCGAAGAAGTGCTGGATCTCCAGCCGGTAGAACTTGTCGATGTCGTGCACGTCGCGCAGGTGCTCCATTCGGGGATCGCCGGCGGGCACGCAGAGCACCTTGTCATCACCGCCTTTCTCGTCGCGCATGCGGAACATGCCCACCGCCCGGCAGCGGATCAAACAGCCGGGAAAGGTGGGTTCTTGCACCAGCACCAGCGCGTCCAGCGGATCCCCGTCCGCGCCGAGACTGTCGTCGATGAAGCCGTAGTCAGCCGGGTACTGGGTGGCGGTGAACAGCATGCGATCGAGCCGGATGCGACCGCTCTTGTGGTCCATCTCGTACTTGTTGCGCTGCCCCTTGGGGATCTCGATGGTGACGTCGAACTCCACCCCGGCGACGGTAGCGCAGCGAGGCCATCTGCGGCGCAGCCCTACAACGCTCTATTTTCCTCAAGCACGCAGTGCTGAGCGCAGGTAAGGAGATAATGCGTTGCCGGGACTCGGTAGCCGGATCGGTGCCACGCTGAACCTGCCTGCCCATCGCGGTAAGCGGGTCGCGGTGGTCGTCGCCGTCCTGGTACTCGCGACGGGTGCCGGGACCGGCGTCGGATTCGGCGCCCCGGCGCTGGTGAGGCACCTGACCACCGACGATGCGGTGGTGGCGATGACGCCACCACCCGCGCCGGTGATCCCGCATCCGGCGTTGCGCCCAGTTGCCCTCGATGGCCCGGCCCCGACCCGCTCAGGGGTCGGTGCGGTCCTCGACCCGCTGGTTGCGGCTGGCGGGCTCGGTACGTTGTCCGGTCAGGTGGTCGACCCGACGACCGGCGCGGTGCTCTGGGAGCGGAATCCGGCGGCAGCGCTGGTGCCTGGATCGACCGCCAAGCTGCTCACCTGCGCGGCTGCCCTGCTCGCACTGGACCACCAGGTGCGGTTGCATACCACCGTGCTAGCCGGCTCGGAGCCGGGCACCGTCGTGCTGGTCGGCGGCGGCGATCCGACGCTGTCCGCGGCGCAACCCGGCACGGTGACCGTCTACCCCGGTGCGGCGCGGCTGGACGACCTGGTCGACCAGGTGCTGGCGGCCGCCCCCGGCCCAGTGGATCGCGTCCTGGTCGACGCGCACCGATACGTCGGCGACCCGATGGCGCCGAGCTGGTTGCCCGCCGACGTGGCCGGTGGATACATCGCGCCGATCGAACCGGTGATGCTTGACGGGGCCCGCGCCGATCCCACCCAGGAGGTGTCACCGCGAGCCGCGGAGCCGGCGACCACCGCCGCGGCGGAACTGGCCCGTCGGCTGGGAGCCGATCCTGACGCGGTTGCGCTGGGCAGCGCCCCGCCCGCAGCGGCGGTGCTCGGGGTGGTGTCGTCCCCACCTGTTGAGGACCTGGTCGCCACCACGCTGAGCGCATCGGACAACGTGCTCGCCGAGGTACTGGCCCGCGAGGTGGCCCGCGCAACCGGTGCGCAGCCGTCGTTCTCCGGGGCGACACAGGCGGTACTCACGGTGCTGGGCGAGCACGGATTTGACGCCAGCCGCGCCACCCTGATGGATGGCAGTGGTCTGTCGGCGCAGGATGCGGTGCCGGCGAGGCTGCTCACCGACCTGCTCAGTGCAGCCGCCGACCCCGATGAGTCCCAGCCGCGAACCGCCGCACTGCGACCGATGCTGGTGGGACTGCCGGTGGCCGGAAGCAGCGGCACACTGGCCGAGCGCTACGCCGGGCCCACCGCCGAAGGCCGAGGCTGGGTCCGGGCCAAGACGGGCACCCTGACCGGCGTCAACAGCCTCGCCGGTACCGTGCTGGACGCCGAAGGGCGGGTACTGGTGTTCGCCCTGCTGTCCAACGGGCCCAACCCGGTGTCGGTCCGTCCGAGGCTCGATGCCCTGGCCGCGGCACTGCGGTCCTGCGGTTGCCGCTAGTGCGCTGTTACCGTCGGAACTATGGGATATCCCGCGCTGGACATATCGCCGGCCTCCGGGGACGCTCGGCAAGCCCCCACCGCCGCCCCGATCGACTGGGCTGTCGCGGCGGTCACCGCCCAACGCCTGCTGCCGCCCGGACCCGCGGTGCCCGCCGAAGAGGCGGCGACGGCGGTGCAGCGGTTGCGCGAGCTTTCGATCACCGCGGAGCAGCACGTGCGGGAGCTGACCGGGCTGCATGACGGCCAGGCACCGCGCCCCGCCGATGTGGTGGACCGCCCAGGGTGGGTGGTAGCCGCAACTGAGGGGCTGTCTCGGCTGCTGGCTGACTACCGGGTTCCCGACGTGCGGGCGCGCCGCCTGTTGGCCACCACCGCAGGTGTGCAGACCGGGGTCGCGCTGGCGTTCCTCGGCTCTCGGGTACTGGGGCAGTACGACCCGTTCGGTGGGCCGTCTGAAGACCCGGGGCGATTGTTGCTGGTAGCCCCGAATGTGATCACCATTGGTTCGACGCTGGAAGTCCCGGCAGATGAATTTCAGATGTGGGTGTGCCTGCACGAGGCCACTCACCGGCTGCAGTTCAGCGCTGTGCCGTGGTTGCGGGCGTATTTCGCCACCCAGGTACAGGAATTCGTCGCTGCCGCGGAGGACCCGGAGACCGTGGCCAAGATGGTCGGCAGGTTGCCCGCGGCGTTGCGCGGTGCCCGGCGCGGGGAGGCATCGGACGCACTGGGTGTGCTCGCCTTGCTGCAGGGCCCCGAACAGCGGGTGGTGCTGGAGCGGCTGCTCGCGCTGGCCACCTTGCTGGAGGGCCACGCCGACCACGTGATGGACGCCGTCGGACCGTCGGTGGTGCCCTCGGTGCGGCTGATCCGTCAGCGCTTCACCGCCCGCCGGCAGGGTGGTGGTCTCGGCGAGCGGGTGCTACGGGCATTGCTGGGCATTGACGCCAAGCTGCGCCAGTACGCCGAAGGGGCGGCGTTCACCGGGCATGTGGTGAATGCGGTCGGCATGGACGGGTTCAATGCAGTGTGGACTTCGCCCGAGACACTGCCCACTCGCGCCGAGATCATCGACCCGGCGGCGTGGCTGTATCGAATGACCTGAGGCTGCACCCGGCGATCAGTGAGGTGCGTGCCGCGGTCCGCCGGTTCCTGACCGCGCACCAAACCGGAGACGTGGTTGCGGTGGCCTGCTCCGGAGGTGCCGACTCGCTGGCGCTGGCTGCCGCGACCGTGCACTGCGCCGGGCGGCTCGGCGTGGCGGTGCACGGCCTGGTTGTCGACCACGGCCTGCAGCCGGGCTCCGGGCCGGTGGCACAGACCGCCGCCGAGGCGCTACGCGGGCTTGGTTGCACCGTTGTCGGGGTGCTCCAGACCACGGTGGAAGGTCCGGGTGGTCCGGAGGCGGCGGCCCGCCGGGCCCGGTACGCGGCGTTGCGCGCGGCCACGCCGGCCGGGGCGCTGGTGCTGCTCGGGCACACCCTCGACGACCAGGCCGAGACGGTTCTGCTGGGGCTGGGGCGCGGCTCCGGACCCCGGTCGGTAGCCGGAATGCGGGAGCTCGCTGTGCCCTGGGGTCGCCCGCTGCTGGGTGTGCGCCGGGCCGTCACCGCCGCGGCCTGCGGCGCGCTGGGCCTGGTCCCGTGGGTCGACCCGCATAACGCCGACCCCAGGTTTCAGCGAGTACGGCTGCGCACCGAGGTGCTGCCGCTGCTGGAGGATGTGCTGGGCGGCGGGGTGGCTCCGGCTCTGGCTCGCACGGCCAGCCAGTTACAGGAGGATCTTGACCTGCTTGACCGCCAGGCTGACGCGCTGCTCGCGCAGGCGCTGGACGTCGCCGGGTTGGACGTCGCCGGGTTGGATGTGATGGTACTGGCGCAGGCCCCGGCCACGCTGCGCCGCCGGGCGCTGCGACGTTGGCTGCTCGACGCCGGGGTGACCGAGCTGACCGACGCTCACCTGCGCGTGGCCGACGACCTCATCGGTCGCTGGGCGGGCCAGGGCGCGGTGCGGTTGCCGGGGGATGTCGACCTGTTTCGAGCACATGGGAGGCTGCAGCTTTCTTGAGGTCCGCACACCCCCGGAGGGGACCCCGTCGTGTATCCGGGTGACATCGGCGCCGTGCTCGTCACCGAGGAGCAGCTCCGACGCCGCATTGCCGAACTCGCCGAGCAGGTCGCCACCGACTTTCGGGCCGAACACGGTGCGGGCGACCTGCTGCTCGTCGGTGTGCTCAAGGGCGCGGTGATGTTCATGACCGACCTCGCCCGGGCGCTGCCGATTCCGGTACAGCTGGAGTTCATGGCGGTCGCCTCGTACGGCTCGGCGACCTCCTCCTCGGGCGTCGTCAGGATCCTCAAGGATCTCGACCGCGATATCTCCGGTCGTAACGTGCTGATCGTGGAGGACATCATCGACTCAGGCTTGACACTGTCCTGGCTATTGCGAAACCTCGCGTCACGCCGCCCTGCCTCGTTGGAGGTCTGCACGCTGCTACGCAAGCCGGACGCGGTCACGATTGAAGTGCCAGTGCGTTACATCGGCTTCGACATCCCCAACGAGTTCGTCGTCGGCTACGGCTTGGACTACGGTGAGCGGTACCGCGATCTGCCCTACATCGGCACCCTCAACCCCGAGGTCTACACCGACTAGCGGTTTCCACATGTCCTGCTGTGGTGTACGCCGGGGTACGGCCGTCTTACACAGCCGAGGTGCAACCCGGGGTGCCCAGGGGAACACTGCGGGGGGTTCCACCGTTGACCGGGCATCGGCTCCGGTTCGTCCGGACCGGCGGGCGGACCCGCCCGGTAGGGTGGATCGAACGGAGCGGTCCGCTGTCCTGCAGTGTCTTGGACAGTGGATCACTACCATCGACGTCAGCTCAGGAGGGTTGAGGCCGCCGAGGGCCGTAGCCGAATGGATCGCAAGAAATTACTCCGCAACCCGTTGCTGTGGGTCGTGGCCGGGTTGCTTCTTTACTATGCATTCGGCTTCCTGCTTGATGACACCCGCGGGTACACCAAGATCACCACCTCGCAGGCGTTGGAACAGCTCACCTCGCACAACGTCGCCCAGGCGACGCTTGAGGACAAGGAGCAGCGGCTTCGCCTCACGCTGGAGCGCCCGGTTCAGGGCATCGAGGGCACCCAGGTGCTCACCCAGTACCCGGCGGAGAGTACCGACGAGATCGCCACGGCGTTGCGCGATTCACAGATCGCCCAAGGTTGGGACACCAAGGTCACCCAGCAATCCCTGCTGTTCCAAGTGCTGATCTATCTCATCCCACTGGGTCTGCTGCTTCTGCTGCTGCTGTGGATGATGAACAACGCCCAGGGTGGCGGGAACCGGGTACTCAACTTCGGCAAGTCCAAGGCCAAGCAGCTGACCAAGGACATGCCCAAGACCACCTTCTCCGACGTTGCGGGCGCGGAGGAAGCCGTCGAGGAGCTTGAGGAGATCAAGGACTTCCTCGCCAACCCTGCCCGCTACCAGGCGCTCGGCGCCAAGATCCCCAAGGGTGTACTCCTCTACGGTCCTCCCGGCACCGGTAAGACACTGCTAGCCCGGGCCGTGGCCGGCGAGGCCGGCGTGCCGTTCTACTCCATCTCCGGTTCGGACTTCGTCGAGATGTTCGTCGGTGTGGGTGCCAGCCGCGTCCGGGATTTGTTCGAGCAGGCCAAGCAGAACTCGCCATGCATCATCTTCGTAGACGAGATCGACGCGGTGGGCCGCCAGCGCGGCGCCGGACTCGGCGGCGGACATGACGAGCGCGAGCAGACCCTCAACCAGCTGCTGGTGGAGATGGACGGATTCGACGCCCGCGGCGGCATCATCCTCATCGCGGCGACCAACCGCCCAGACATCCTGGACCCCGCGTTGTTGCGCCCCGGTCGCTTCGACCGGCAGATCCCGGTCTCCGCGCCGGATATCCAAGGCCGTCGGGCCATCCTTGAGGTGCACGCCAAGGGCAAGCCGTTCGATACTGACGTCGACCTCCAAGGGCTGGCCAAGCGCACCGTCGGTTTCTCCGGGGCCGATCTGGCCAACGTGATCAACGAGTCCGCGTTGCTCACCGCCAGGGAGGGCGGCACGCTCATCAACGGCGCCGCGCTGGAGGAGGCGGTCGACCGAGTGATCGGCGGCCCTCGCCGCAAGAACCGGATCATCTCCGAGCGGGAGAAGAAGATCACTGCCTACCACGAGGGCGGGCACGCGCTGGCGGCTTGGGCGATGCCCGACATCGATCCGGTGTACAAGCTGACGATCTTGCCTCGTGGACGCACCGGCGGGCACGCCCTTGTCGTACCCGAGGACGACAAGCAGATGATGACGCGATCCGAAATGATCGCCCGGCTGGTATTCGCACTGGGTGGACGTTCGGCGGAGGAACTCGTGTTCCACGAGCCGACCACCGGTGCCTCCTCTGATATCGAGCAGGCCACCAAGATCGCCCGTTCGATGGTCACGGAGTACGGGATGAGTGCCCGGCTCGGTGCCGTCAAATACGGCCATGAGCAGGGTGATCCGTTCCTCGGCCGCTCCGCAGGCCGCCAGCCGGATTACTCCCTCGAGGTCGCGCACGAGATCGACGAGGAGGTGCGGGCACTCATCGAAGCCGCGCACACCGAGGCTTGGGACATCCTCAACACCTATCGAGACATCCTCGATGAATTGGTCGTGGAGCTGATGGACCGGGAAACTCTCCAGCGCAAGGACCTTGAGCGGGTCTTTGACCGGGTGGAGAAGCGACCGAGGATCACGGCGTTCAACGACTTCGGCGGCCGCACCCCTTCGGACAAGCCACCGATAAAGACGCCGGGAGAGCTGGCCAAGGAGCGGGGGGAGCCGTGGCCGCCGCATTCTGAACCGCAGCCCACCCCGGTGGGTGTGCTCCCGGGTGCCAGCGACGTGCCCGGTGGCCCACCGCACGGTGCTCCAGGTCAGCCCGGCCCCAACGGTGCGGGCCCGCATACTCCAGTTCAACAGGCGGGGGACCGCCCGGCGGGGGACGCCAACGGTGAGGTGCCCGGACATCCGGTGCCCGGTTCCCCGCAGGTCGGCCTCCCTTATCCCCGGCCATACCCACCGTCGCCTCGGGAGCCGGGTGCCCCGCCACCGGGGCCGAGCAGTAGCTCGCCGAACTCCGGTCCACCGAACTATGGCGCCCCACCGGGATGGCGACCGGCCACGGAACCGCCCGCTCCGGCCTGGCGACCCGCACCGCCCAGCGGCCCTCCGTCCCAGCCGACACAGGGCCCGTCGACTGGTCCGTCCGAAGCCCGCACGGACGACCAGTCTGGTTTCTGGTTCGGCGAGGACGGTGGTCGCCGCCCGCGGGACAGGGATCGCTGAGGCACCGGACCCGGCAATTACCGTCCCAGCGATGACTAGGACCGTCGGTTCCGATTCTCAGTCCGGCATGTCCCAGCCCGGCGTGGACTCGCGCCCGGCATTCGACCTTGCCCGCGCTGAGGCGGCCGTGCGGGAGCTGCTGCTCGCGTGTGGTGAAGACCCGAATCGAGAGGGGTTGCGCGAGACCCCGGCGCGCGTCGCGCGGGCCTACCAGGAGATGTTCGCCGGCTTGTTCATGGATCCCGATACGGTGCTGGAGCGCACCTTCGACGAGGGACACGACGAGCTTGTCCTGGTGAGGGACATCCCGATGTATAGCCAGTGCGAGCATCACTTGGTGCCCTTTCACGGATCGGCCCACGTCGGATACATCCCCAACGCCCAGGGCAGGGTGACGGGGCTGTCCAAGCTGGCCCGGCTGGTTGACCTCTACGCCAAGCGCCCGCAGGTGCAGGAGCGGCTCACCTCGCAGATCGCCGACGCGCTGGTGCGTAGGTTGCAACCGCGGGGTGCCATCGTCGTGATCGAGGCCGAGCACCTGTGTATGGCGATGCGCGGCGTCCGCATGCCCGGATCGATCACCACCACGTCGGCCGTCCGAGGACTGTTCAAGACCAGCGCGTCATCCCGCGGCGAGGTACTGCACCTGATGATGCGGAGATGATCGTGCACCCGGCGCTTCCCGATCCTGGCCGCTGTGTCGTGATGGGAATTCTCAACGTCACGCCCGACTCCTTCAGCGACGGTGGGCGCTACCTGGACCACGATGACGCCGTGGCCCACGGCTTGGCCCTGCACGGGCAGGGTGCCGACCTGGTGGATGTCGGGGGTGAGTCGACCCGCCCGGGTGCGCAGCGCGTTGATGCGTCCACCGAGATCGCGCGGGTGGTACCGGTGCTGCGTGACTTGGCCGCCCACGGCGTGCCGTGCAGTGTGGACACTACCCGCGCGGCGGTAGCCGAGGCGGCGCTGGAAGCCGGCGCGATCATGGTCAACGACGTCTCGGGCGGTCTCGCTGATCCCGCGATGGCGCCGACGATTGCCCGCAGCCGGGTGCCGTGGGTGCTCATGCACTGGCGCGGGCACAGCGACCGGATGGATAAGCTGGCCTGCTATCAGGATGTCGTTGCCGACGTCCGCGTTGAGCTGGTGGCCCGGGTGGACGCCGCGGTGCTCGCGGGTGTGGACTCCGGTGCGCTGGTGCTGGATCCCGGACTCGGTTTCGCCAAGACGGCGGCGCAGAACTGGGCGCTGCTGGGCAACCTGCAGGTGCTGACCGAGCTGGGGTTCCCGGTGCTGCTCGGTGCGTCTCGAAAGCGGTTCCTGGCCACCCTACTGGCCGGTGCGGACGGCAGCCCCCGTCGTGCCGACGAGCGGGAGATCGCAACGGTGGCGGTGTCCGCGCTAGCCGCGGCTGCGGGGGTTTGGGGCGTACGGGTGCACGACGCCGCGGCCTCGCGCGACGCCGTCGCGGTGGCGGCCGCCTGGCAGCTCGGCGCGGCGAAGTGCAGCCCGCGGTGAGACCCAGAAACGACGGGGACCGGATCACCCTTACGGGGTTGCGCGTGCACGGCAGGCACGGGGTGCATGAGCACGAGCGCACGCACGGGCAGGACTTCGTCATCGACGCGACGGTCTGGTTGGATCTCGGTCCCGCCGCAGCCACTGACCAGCTGTCCGCGACGCTGGACTATGGTTCGCTGGCGCAGCGAGCTGCCCGAATCGTCGCTGGAGAGCCCTGCAACCTGATCGAGACCGTGGCCGCGCGGATCGCCACCGACGTGCTGACCGACCCACGGGTGCAAGCAGTTGAGGTAACAGTCCACAAACCCACCGCTCCCCTTACCCTCTCCTTCACCGACATCTCCGTCACCACCCGCCGCTTCCGCTCATGACCGCATCCAGAATGCGGTAGAGGCGGGAGTGTCCGGTGAGCGCGGCGGTGCTGTCGATCGGGTCGAACGTGGGGGATCGGCTTGGGTACCTACGGGGGTGCATTGCGCTGCTGGGTGACGCGGTGCGGGCAGTGTCACCGGTGTACGCAACGGCACCATGGGGAGGTGTCACGCAGGCCGAGTTTCTCAACGCCATCGTGCTGGTGGACGACCCGGACGCGGACGCGCCGGAATGGCTACGTCGCGCGCAACGGTGTGAGGCCGCGGCGCAACGCACCCGCGACGTCCGGTGGGGGCCGCGCACCTTGGACGTGGATGTGATTGACGTGGCGCAGACCCGCTGGGACGAGCCGGACCTGACACTTCCGCATCCACGAGCCCACCAGCGTGCTTTTGTGCTGGTGCCCTGGCTGGACGTGCAACCCGGCGCGGTGCTTGCCGGTTATGGCACGGTGGACCAGTTGGTGGCCGCACTGCCGGCCTCCGAGAGGCGGGGTGTGCGGCGCCGCGACGATCTGGAGCTGAGATCGCCGTGACCCCCACTCGGGTACGTGACCTGGCCGGTGCTGCCGCCGTCGCGGCGGTACTGGTGAACCTGCTGCTGCAGCTGTCCTATGGCGACCTGCCCCCGTTGCCGACGCTGTCCGGCACCACGCTGTTCGTCTTCGCGGTCGCTGAGGTGGTACTGGGAACGGCGCTGCGGACCCGGATCCGGCAGCGGTCGAGAACCCGACCGGTGCAGGCACTGACCGCCGTGAAAGCGCTGGTGCTGGCCAAGGCGTCCTCGTTGGCCGGTGCCATCACCGGAGGTGCTTGGCTGGGCGTGCTCGGCTATGTGCTGCCCTTGCGCTCCCAACTGCAGTCCGCTGCTTCAGACACTGTCACCGCGTCGATCGGGGTGGTGTGCGCGGGGGCGTTGGTGGCGGCTGGGTTGTGGCTGGAGTACTGCTGCCGAACTCCGGATGATCCCGAGGACGCCGAACCGGACCGCTGATCGACATCCGATGTCACCCAGCTTGCCGTCAACGTCCTGTCATCGCACGATAGCTGCCTGTCACCGCCGGACGCTCACGTCTAGGGGTGGTCAAGCGGTACGGTGTGCGCCATGTCCGGCCCCGACGAGCGTCCATTGCCGCGTGGCAGCGGTCGGGTCCTGATGCTGGGTACCGTCGTGCTGGTGGTGGCGGCGGCGGTGGTGCTCGCGCTAGGGGCACAGGATGCTCGCCTGCTGAGGCTAGGCCTTATCGGGGCGCTGTGGGCGGCACTGCTCGGTGCCTTCGCAGCGGCGCGGATGCGGCGCGAGATCAGCTCGGACGCACATCGTGTCGACGAGTTGCGGACGGTCTACCAACTCGAACTCGAGCGCGAGGTGGCCGCCCGGCGAGAGCACATGCTGACCGTAGAGCGTGAGTTACGCGAGCAGGCTGAGCAGGCCGAGCGGGGCGAGATCGCGGCGCTGCGCGCCGAGCTTGCGGCCATGCGGGTGAACCTCGAGAAGTTGCTAGGCGGGGATCCGCTGGTGGAGCGGCTCGAGCTACGGGCCGAGTCCGCCCGCGTGCTCCCGATGGCTGCCTACCGTCAGACATTCGGCGATAGCTCCAGCTTCGATGACAGGCGCAGCGCGACTGCGGCGTTGGGAGCGACGGCGAAGGTAGCCCAGGTAGCCCCCCAGATAACCCCCAGTCTCACTGCCGCCGGATTGTCGATGCGGGTTCCAGGTGGCGCAGGCAGTGCAGTTTTCGGATCCCAGGACCTGCGGGACCCGCTGCCCACCTCGGAGTGGTCGGTCAACGGGCGTAACGACACCGCGCCGACCCCCCGTGAGGATCCCGAGCTGTGCTTCGGTCCCGGTCGCCGCTATGGGTCAGAACTGGATACCCAGGTCCCACTGCCGGTCGAGCCGGCGAGTTCCTGGCCGCCGGTCCCGTGGAACGATGGGATTTCCCAGTCCCAGGATAATGGCGGGTACGGTGCATCGACTAGGGAACCCTTAGGGCCGGACAACAATGAATTTCACAGCAACGGATTCTCCAACAATGGGTCGCACAGCAATGGGTCCCATGTTAACGGTTCCCATGTCAACGGATCCCATGTCAACGGATCCCACAACAATGGCGGCGGCGCCCGGCGGGCACCTCACGAGGCATCGGTAGCCGGGGCGCAACGGTCGGTGAACGATCTGCTTGCCGCCCACGGGGGAAGTTCGACGCCACGGCGCAGGCGTAGCCGCGAGGACGGCCCGCAGGCGTAGCCGCACAGACGGCTGAGCCTAGGCTGCGATGCCATGACCCGGTCCGGACCGGCGGCCTGCCGCCCATCGAGGACTCCCCAGCGGTACCAGTCGTGGAATCAGCAGCACAGCAGATGGGTGCTGCTGCCGGTGCTGGGACTGGTTGTGTTGGCCGTCCCCGGGCTGATCGTGCTCGGTGTCATCAGCACCAACATCGGTAGTGGCGCCGTGCTGGTGGGCGCGATGGCCGCGGTGCTGCCGGTGATTCTGGTGGTGGCGGCGTTTTTGTGGGTGGATCGTTGGGAGCCCGAGCCGTCCCGGCTGTTGTTGGCCGCCTTTTTGTGGGGCGCCGGGGTCTCCGTGCTCGGCGCGGCCATTGTCAACGACACCGCAGCAGTGCTCGGGGAGCAGGTGCTGGGCAATGGCAGGGGCGATCTGGTCGGCACGGTGATCTCCGCCCCGATTGCCGAGGAGGCCTTCAAGGGTGCGTTCCTGATCGGCTTGGTGTTGTTGCGGCGCCGGGAGTTCGACGGCGTGGTCGACGGAATCGTCTATGCCGGATTGGTAGCCGCGGGTTTCGCATTCACCGAGAACGTCCTCTACTTCGGACGTGCGTTCGCCACCGATGGCCTGGTCGGTGAGGGCGGGAGCGTGGTCGTCGTATTCATGATTCGGGGGGTGCTCTCGCCGTTCGCGCATCCGGTATTCACCGCGATGATCGGGGTCGCCGTTGGGTTGGCGGTCCGGCGGCGCAATCTTTTCGGGTGGGTGCTGGTGCCCTTGGTCGGGTATGTCCCCGCGGTTGTGCTGCATGCGTTATGGAACGCCTCAGCGGGTCTCGGCTTCTTTCCCGGCTTCTACGCTGGGATCATGGTCCCGTTGTTCGGTGGGCTGATTGCGCTGGTGCTCTGGCAGCGTCGCCGGGAGCAGCGGGTGGTTGCCGGACAGCTGGCCGGGTTCGCCAGCGCGGGATGGATCGCGCCCACCGAGGTGCCGCTTCTGGCCAGCCTGGCCGGTCGGCGAGGTTGGCGCTCCGAGGTGCGCCGTCGCGCTGGAGAGCGGGCCGCTGACGCGGTGCGCGACTACCAGCATGCGGTCACCGAGCTTGCGTTCCTCTCCGACCGCATGCAACGCGGCACGGTCGGTTCGGAAACCGGGCGGTGGCACCACGACACGCTGGCAGCGCTGATGGCCGCGCGGGAGCGAGCCGTCCATGCCCCGGAGGCTCCGCCTTCAGCTCCAATGCTGGTGCCGCCGGCAAGCAGCTCCTTGTGCTCGGTGGGTGAAGCTGCTCACCTGGACCGGCGCGAACCACTCCAGCAGGGCTAGCCTGCGGCCACGGAAGTCCGGTACCCGCAGCGACGGCGGGACTGGAACGTCTGGAGGACGGCGATGGCGACGATGCCGCGGTCGGGGACGTTTGTGTCCAGGGAAGTGATCGACCGCCCTGCTCGGTTGGCGGTGGGCGTGGTCTCCGCTGGCCGGGTGGGGTCAGTGCTCGGCGCTGCTCTGGCCGGCGCCGGCCACGTGGTGGTCGGCGCCAGCGCGGTGTCTCGGGTATCCCTGCGCCGCGCCGCGGACCTTCTGCCCGGCGCGCCGGTGCTGCCCCCTGACGATGTCGTGCGGCGTTGCGACCTGGTGCTGTTGGCTGTTCCCGACGACGTGCTCCCCGGACTGGTGTCCGGGCTCGCCGCGACCGGCGCGTTCCGGGCCGGTCAGATCGCGGTGCACACCTGTGGGGCGCGCGGGGTGGAGGTCCTGGGTCCGGCGATCGCTGCCGGCGTACTCCCGCTGGCGCTGCACCCTGCGATGACCTTCACCGGGCGCGCTGAGGACGTCGCGAGGCTAAGGGCTGCGTGTGTCGGCGTCACCGTCGCCGATGAGATTGGCTGGAGCGTAGGCGAGGCGCTGGTACTGGAGATGGGCGCCGAGCCGGTGCGCGTCCCTTCGGAGGCCCGCCCGCTTTACCACGCAGCCCTGGCGCACGGAGCCAACCACCTGGCCACTCTGGTGCGTGACGCGGTGGACGCGCTGGAGCGTGCCGGCGTGGTACCCGCCGAGCGGTTACTGGGCCCGCTGCTGGAGGCGGCGCTGGACAACACGCTGCGCCACGGTGACCGCGCCCTGACCGGCCCGGTGGCCCGCGGCGACCTCGACACCGTCCGGCTGCATCTACGCGTGCTTGCGGAGTCTGCCCCGGACCTGCTCGATTCCTACCGGGCGCAGGCAGCGCGGACCGCCGCCCGGGCCGAGGCGGCCGGATTGCTGCAACCGGCGGCCGCCGTCCAGATCCGTGACTTGCTTCGGGAGGGGCGGTGATCGGATCCGCTCCTGCTGGGCTGGCCGTGCACGACGACCCCACTGCACTGACCGCGGTAACCCGTGCGCTACGCCAAAGTGGACGACCGGTCGCGCTGGTTCCGACGATGGGAGCGCTGCACGCAGGCCATCGGGAGCTGATTCGCGCCGCGCGGGCCACCCCGGCCGCCACTACCGTGGTGTCGATCTTCGTCAACCCCTTGCAGTTCGGGTCGCAGCAAGATTTGGACCGCTACCCCCGCCAGGTCGGGGCCGATCTTGCGATGTGCCGGGAGGAGGGTGTGGAACTGGTGTTCGCGCCCAGTGCGGAGGTGATGTCTCCACCCGGGTCTGACACCACCGTGGTGCCCGGAGCACTGGGTGCCGAGCTGGAGGGCGCCAGCAGGCCGGGTCACTTCGCCGCGGTGCTCACAGTGGTGGCCAAGCTCTTCGGAATCGTCGGTCCGGATCGGGCGTTCTTCGGTGAGAAGGACTATCAACAGCTCGTGCTCATCAAGCGAATGGTGGCCGACCTGCGGCTAGGCGTGCAGGTGGTGGGAATACCCACGGTGCGGGACGCGGACGGCTTGGCTTCGTCGTCGCGCAACGTTCACCTGGACGCGCAGGCGCGGGTCGCCGCGGTCACACTATCCGCGGCCCTGGCAGCTGGAGCTCACGCTGGCATGCATGGGGCCGATGCGGTGCTCACCGCGGCCAGTCAGGTGCTGGCCGCACAACCCGCTGTAGCGCTGGACTACCTGGCGCTGCGCGATCCGGAGCTGGGCCCCGCGCCGCAGCAGGGGCAGGCCCGGCTGCTGGTGGCTGCCACCGTCGAGACGACCCGGTTGATCGACAACGTCGGCCTGTACCTGGGTGCGACGCACGACTCGAACACACGAGGAGGCCCGTGATGTTCCGGACCATGCTGAAGTCCAAAATCCACCGGGCCACCGTCACCCAGTCCGATCTGCACTACGTCGGGTCGGTGACCCTCGACGAGGACCTCATGGACGCCGCCGACCTGCTCGCAGGGGAGCGGGTAGCGATCGTGGACATCACCAACGGAGCCCGGCTGGAGACCTATGTCATCCCCGGTGCCCGGGCCAGCGGTGTGGTCGGGATCAACGGTGCGGCTGCGCATCTGGTGGCGCCGGGGGACCTGGTGATCCTTATTTCCTACGGCACGATGGACGATGCCGAGTCCCGGCACTACCAGCCACGGGTGGTATTCGTCGACGCCGGCAACCGGATCGTGGAAACGGGTACCGACCCAGCGCATGCCCCGGCGGGGGCGAATCTCATCAGGGGTAGCGAATGCTGCTCGCCCTAGACATCGGCAATACCAACATCGTCCTCGGGCTGTTCAATAACGATCAGGGTGGCACCAGGGCGGGCACCACGCTGGTGCGCGACTGGCGAATGCACGCCGACGCCAGGATGACTGCCGATGAGCTGGCGCTGACCGTCCGCGGGCTGCTCGGCACGTACTCCGGCAAGGTCAGCGGGATCGCGGCACTGTCCACTGTGCCTGCTCTGTTGCGCCAACTGCGGGTGATGCTGGATCGGTACTGGGCACCACTGCCCCGCGTGATCGTGGAGCCCGGGGTGCGCACCGGGGTGCCGTTGCTCTATGACAACCCGCGTGAGGTGGGTGCTGATCGGATCGTCAATACGCTGGCCGCCTACACCCTCTACGGTGGCCCAGCGATCGTGGTGGATTTCGGTACCTCCACCAACTTCGACGTGATCAGCGCACGTGGGGAGTTCCTCGGCGGCGCGCTGGCTCCTGGTATCGAGATTTCCGTCGATGCACTCGCCGCGCGGGCTGCTCAGTTGGTGAAGGTACAGCTCGTCCGGCCCCGGTCGGTGATCGGCAAGAGCACCGTGGAAGCCCTCCAGTCCGGACTGCTATTCGGATTTGCCGGGCAGGTCGACGGGCTAGTCGGCCGGATCACCGCTGAACTCGCACCGGCGGCCCAGAGCGAGGTGGTGGTGGTCGCTACCGGGGGGCTGGCGCCGCTGCTGATCGCCGAGTCGAAGACCATTACCCGCCACGCGCCCGATCTCACTCTGCAGGGATTGCGGATGGTCTACGAACGCAACATCAGATGACCACACCCTCCCCTGGCGTGTCCCGTCCCCGTGCCCGGTGTGTCGCGCTCTGGCGCTCCCGTGTGTGTCAGGCGCTGTCTCAGGCGCGACGCATGGTGCGTTGCACCAGCGTCCGCATCGGCAGCTCGAAGGCACCGTGACGGGTGGCGGGGTGCTGCTGGAGAAAACGGCGGATTGCTGCCAGCGCGGCGGCTCTGTCCTCGGAGTTACTGACCAGCGCCCATGAATGAGTTGACACGGTCGCGAGGAAGGAGTCGATGGTGCGCGGCCAGCGCCAACAGAAGTGACGCTGCTCCGGCTCGCCGAACGCCGGGTGTTGCGGCACATCGGCGAACCCTCGTCCGGCGCTACCGATCGGCCGTGCAGCTTGGGTTGCCTCAATCAGCTCGGCCACCCAGCCGACCAAGTCATCCTCGGTATTACCCATCGCCGCCAGCACGCCCCCCGGTCGCAGCACTCGGGCGGTCTCCGAGAGCGCCCGGTCCAGGTCGAACCAATGGAAAGCCTGCCCGACGAGCACCGCGTCCACGGCACCGTCTTCGACCGGGATATCCTCGGCAGACCCGTTAAGGATCGCTATCTCGGGTAGCCGGCGGCACAGCTCCGCACGCATCCCCTCGTCCGGCTCGACAGCGAACACCCGAGTCGTGGCCACCCCACACCGCAGTATCGCCGTGGTCAGCTTGCCAGTACCCGCGCCGAGGTCGAGCACTGTGCCAACATTGGGTCCACTGCTGAGTATTGATGCCAGCGCCCATGCCACCGCCTGATCCGGATAATCCGGCCGTGCAGTGCATACTCAGTGGCGGCATGGCCGAAAGAAGCAGCCCGGCGAGCGTGCAGGTCGTCCACGACATCGAACGTACCGGCGGTAAGCCACGCCCAGCCCAAACTCGAATGTAGTCAGCACTAGATTGGCGGGCGTGACCACCCAGCCCTCTCTCGCGTCCGATGAACTGCCCGAGCAGATGCGGGTGCGTCGGCACAAGCGGGAACGGATGCTGGCCACTGGGCCGCACCCTTATCCCGTCCAGGTGCCGCGCACCCGAACCCTGCGGGAGATCCGCGACGCCTATGACGGTCTGGCGCCTGACGAGGGAACGGGCGAGCAGGTTGCGGTGACCGGCCGAGTCATTTTTCTGCGCAACACCGGCAAGCTTTGCTTTGCAACGCTGCGCGAAGGGGATGGGACCGAACTGCAGGCTATGCTCAGCCTAGCCGACCTGGGAGCCGATGGGCTCGCGGCGTGGAAAGCCGACGTTGACCTCGGGGATCACGTATCCGTGATCGGAGAGGTGGTCAGCTCGCGGCGTGGGGAGCTGTCTGTACAAGCCCGGGAATGGCGGATGGCGGCCAAGGGGCTACGACCGCTTCCGGTCGTGCACAAAGAACTGGCTGAGGAAACCCGGGTCCGTCAGCGCTACCTCGATCTCATCGTCCGTGACGCGGCCCGGCGGACTGTGCGAGTGCGCGCGGATGCGGTCCGATCGATCCGCGACATGCTGCATTCCCGCGGCTTCATCGAGGTCGAGACGCCGATGCTGCAAGTCGTGCATGGTGGTGCCGCGGCGCGACCGTTCGTGACGCACTCCAACGCACTCGACACCGACTTGTACCTGCGGATAGCTCCAGAGCTGTACCTGAAGCGCTGCGTGGTAGGTGGCATCGAACGCGTCTTCGAGCTCAACCGAGTGTTCCGCAACGAGGGCATAGACTCCACTCACTCACCAGAGTTCACCATGCTCGAGGTGTACCAGGCCTACACCGACTACGACGGTATGGCGCAGCTGACCCGTACGTTGTACCAGACAGTGGCCCGGGATGTGTTCGGCTCCACAACACTTCGGCTCGCCGACGGCAGCGAGTACGACATTGGTGGGGAATGGGCGCAGATCAGCCTGTTCGGTGCTGTATCCGACGCGCTCGGCGAGGAGATCAATCCGACGATGGGCAGCGCCGAGTTGCTTCGCCACGCCGAGCGAGTGGGACTGGCGGTGCATCCCGGCTGGTTACCCGGGAAACTGGTCGAGGAGTTGTTCGAGCATCTCGTAGTGCCTGACCTGCACGCTCCTACCTTCGTGAAGGACTTTCCGGTGGACACCTCGCCACTGACCCGGGAGCATCGTAGTGTTGCGGGCCTGGTAGAGAAATGGGATCTCTACATCCGGTCCGTCGAGTCGGCAACGGCCTACTCCGAGCTGGTGGACCCGGTTGTGCAACGGAAGCGTTTCGAGGCCCAGGCCGCGCTCGCCGCAGCCGGTGATGACGAGGCGATGCCGCTCGACGAGGACTTCCTGGATGCGATGGAGTATGGAATGCCGCCAAGTGGTGGCATGGGAATGGGGATCGATCGACTGCTCATGGCGCTCACCGGTTCAGGTATCCGTGAGACTATCCTGTTTCCGCTGGTACGGCCACAATGAGCTGACTCCACCGGTGCGCATTTCGCAATCCGACCACAAATGCGCTAACCTGCTTCTTGTCGTTGTGGAGTCGTCGTGCGATGGCTCCGTCCACCACGTGTCCCAAGGAGGACGACGCGCATGGCGCAGAAGGTCACCGTGACCTTGGTCGATGACCTCGACGGAGGTACGGCCGAAGAGACCGTTGAGTTTGGTATCGACGGTGTGGCTTACGAGATTGATCTGTCGGCAGGTAACGCGGGGAAGCTGCGTGAGTCACTGGCCGACTATGTTTCCAATGCCCGAAAGGCTGGTGGACGCCGTAAGGCCCCCACTCCCGCTCGCCGAGCTAGTGGCGGTGGTCGGGCCTCAGTTGACCGCGAGCAGAACGCGGCGATCCGTGAGTGGGCCCGTAAGAACGGATACAACGTCTCAGACCGTGGTCGCATCCCGGCTGAGGTGCTAGACGCTTACCACAAGGGAAACTGACGTAAACACCGGTGCCGCTCTCGCGAGGGCGGCGCCGGTGTTGGACTGGCTAAGCAGCCTGGACTCAGTTGGGCGTGTCTTCCTTGGCGCGGCCGGGAATGAGCGCATCAGCCATGGCCGTCTGGGTCGTTTGAGCACTCGGACTCCGTAGACGAACGTGAGTGCGCCGCCCAAATACCCTCCGGCGACAGCAGCAGCCAGGCGATGACACGAGAACCAGAGCGGTCGTGATGACCGTGCCGTTGGAGTAGCCGGCCAACTGCATCCGGAACGTCGCGGCGAACATGCCGGTAGCAGTAGCCATCACGGTTAGGTGCCACTAACCAAGGGTGCGCGCGGGCGAGGTAGCAGGAATGCCGAACAGGTCCACCAAGCCCGCTTCGTCAGCATGCGAAAGTCGCGGACAGTGGCGCTCGCGTCATAATTAACGCGCGAGCTACATCAGCGGTTCAGGCGTTAGCCCGCTGCGCCGGGGTCGAGTGTTGCGCTGCGCCGAGCTTGTGTTGGGCTGGTGTTGCTATCGGGGGCCCCGGACGCGGACCAGCAGGGCACCCTTGTCGACACGCATCCGCAACATCTGCACATCGCCCACTGGATCACCGTCGAGCTGGGCCTGCTCGGGCTCCTCTGCAATGACGGAGACGGTGCGGCCTTGCCAGTGCTGCACTATCCGATGGCCACTGGGACGGCGGCTCAGGACCCGCGCGGTCACGCCCATCCATCCCATGACGCTTTTCGGCGCGATGGTCACCACGTCCAGCAACCCGTCGTCCACCTTGGCTCCGGGCATCAGCACTAGGCCGGCGAGCAGTTTGCCGCAGTTGCCCACCACCACCGTCCGGACCTCACGGTGCAGCTCGGGTCGGCCGTCCACGGCGAGCACGATCCGGACCCGCTGCTCGTTCAGCGCGCGCACTCCGGCACGCACGCCGGAGACGAAGTACGCCAGCGAGCCCAGCCGGCTCTTCGACGTGTGGTGGGCGCCGGCCATGATCGCCGCGTCGAAACCCATCCCGGCCATCACCAGGAAGACATGTTCCTCACCCTGGTCGAAGCTGACCCAGCCGACGTCGATCTGACGGATCTCGCCCGACAACGCAATCCGGGCAGCGCGCGTCGTGTCGTCCAACGGTATGGAGAGATTGCGGGCCAACAGGTTTGCGGTGCCGGTGGGCAGCAAGCCCATGGCGGTGCCCGATCCGGCGAGGATCTCTGCCACCTGGCGGACTGTGCCATCCCCGCCGCAGGCGAGCACGACATCGGCACCGGCCGCCAGCGCGGCCTTGGCCTGGCCCCCACCTGGATCGTCCACGGTTGTTTCCAGCCACAGCGGGTCGGCCCATCCCAGATCCCGGCACACCCTGGTGATCTGGGTGCGTAGCCGCGCCACGTCATTGACGTTGCTCGGGTTGGCCACGACTGCGGGCAGCGGACATCCTGGCGCCCTGTTCGGCGCCGGTTCCCGTTGCGCAGGCACTGAATGAAGATACGGCCTACAGCGGGCTTACAGTGAGTTTAGTTTCACAGTGGGTTTAGCGTGGCCAGAATTCGAACCCGTTCGGCGTCGCTCACCCGTGGGCAGCTGGCACACGGATGCTCGACGCCGGGCAGCGCGTAGGAGAAACAGCACCAGCCACGCCGACGGATCCAGTGCTTGCGACCACGTTCATCGGTCACTTCGCAGGTTGTTGACGCGGAGGTAAGCGGTTGCTCGCGCTGCGCGAGCACGAGCCGGGCATCGGTCGCACCGGCCTGCGCTGACCCGAACGAGCGACCTGCGATCAGCAGGGTGACGTCCAGCATGTCGGTCACCGCCGCCCACAACGTGCGGCGCCCGAAGCGCACCAGCGGACCGTAGACATTCAGGAAGTGGGTGGCGTGCGCCACGACCTGGTGGCGTAGTACGGCGGCCAGCGCAGCCTCATCGGGTACCGGCGTCGCATCGGGATGGCCGGCGTCGCGATCACCGGGCAGGCACCAGAACGGGCCGGGGCGCAGGCCTACCCCTCGGACCCACGCTAGGTCAAGCCGGAAAGCAAGCTGCTGCGGCTCTAGCGATGGCACCCGCCGAGCAGAGTGGAACAGCATCGAGCCGAGGTAGGTGGGGATTCCCAGATACCACTGCAGCACATGAGCGGCGGTGGTCTGCTCGGGCGCGTGACCGTGCTGCTGCGCCAGCCGTTGCGCGACTGCCGCGCGCCACCGCGTGAAGGATTCCGGATCGGATAGTGCCTGGTCGCAAAAGGTCCACCCGTGACAAAGGGCTTTGGCGTCGGGAGTGTCCATAATCCGGAAAGACATCCAGTCCACCGCGCCGTCCACCACCGCCACTGACGAGGCCAGTGGGTGTGCAGCGTCAGTTCCGAGCACCGCTGCCGGTGGGTCAGCAGGCGCCACGGCTTGCGGCACGGTCTCTCCTCTGCATTACTAGAGATGCCCCAGTTCGAATCCAGCTCAATTTCCAGCGGTCGACGCTCCCCGTACAGGGTTGCCTACCCTAATAAGGGGCAAACTTAGCACCGGGGTCCGCCTCGAAGCACGGCTTGAGGGCCGGGACCACCCGAGAGTGGTGTTGCGTTCACCCTCAGCGGACGGGCGGGTGACCCCGGAATCCTGACCAGCGCCGGCACGTTGGGATTGGGTGTCCGGTAGAAGTTCGAAACGCGGCGTTCATCGCCCGGCAGCTACAGTGACAGCACGGCGGGACTCGTGCCGAGCAGGGCTCACCAGTAGGGGCCGCGTCCCACGGCGCAGCAGTCAGGAGTGCACATGTTTGAGAGGTTCACCGACCGCGCGAGGCGGGTGGTTGTGCTGGCCCAGGAAGAGGCCAGGATGCTCAACCACAACTACATCGGCACCGAGCACATCCTGCTGGGTCTGATCCACGAGGGAGAGGGCGTCGCGGCCAAGGCCCTCGAATCGCTGGGGATCGCCCTGGAAGGGGTGCGCCAGCAGGTCGAGGAGATCATCGGCCAGGGCCAGCAGGCCCCGTCGGGGCACATCCCGTTCACCCCACGGGCCAAGAAGGTGCTGGAGCTGTCGTTGCGCGAGGCGCTGCAGCTCGGGCACAACTACATCGGCACCGAGCACATTCTGCTCGGGCTGATCCGGGAAGGCGAGGGCGTGGCCGCGCAGGTGCTGGTCAAGCTCGGTGCTGACCTCAACCGGGTGCGCCAGCAGGTGCTGCAGCTGCTGTCGGGTTACCAGGGTAAGGAGCCCACCGAGTCCGGCTCAGGCCGTGGCGAGGGAACCCCGTCGTCGTCGCTGGTGCTGGACCAGTTCGGCCGCAACCTCACCCAAAGCGCGCGCGAGGGCAAGCTCGATCCGGTGATCGGGCGGGGCAAGGAGATCGAGCGCGTCATGCAGGTGCTGTCTCGACGCACCAAGAACAACCCGATCCTCGTCGGCGAGCCCGGCGTCGGCAAGACTGCCGTCGTCGAAGGCCTGGCACAGAACATCATCAAGGGTGAGGTGCCGGAGACGCTCAAGGACAAGCAGCTGTACACCCTCGACCTCGGTTCGCTGGTCGCCGGCTCCCGGTACCGTGGTGACTTCGAGGAGCGCCTCAAGAAGGTTCTCAAGGAAATCCGCACCCGCGGCGACATCATCTTGTTCATCGACGAGGTCCACACTCTTGTCGGGGCGGGTGCTGCCGAGGGCGCGATCGATGCCGCGTCGATCCTCAAGCCGATGCTGGCTCGCGGTGAGCTGCAGACCATCGGCGCTACCACGCTCGACGAATACCGCAAGCACATCGAGAAGGACCCCGCGCTGGAGCGCCGGTTCCAGCCGATCCAGGTCGGCGAGCCACCCGTGGATCACACCATTGAGATCCTCAAGGGCCTGCGCGACCGTTATGAGGCACACCACCGCGTTTCCATCACCGACAGCGCACTGGTCGCCGCCGCGACCCTTGCCGACCGGTACATCAACGACCGGTTCTTGCCGGACAAGGCGATCGACCTGGTCGACGAGGCGGGCGCCCGGATGCGGATCCGCCGGATGACCGCTCCGCCGGACCTACGTGAATTCGACGAGAAGATCGCCGCGGTGCGCCGGGACAAAGAGTCAGCCATCGATGCCCAGGACTTCGAGAAAGCTGCGAAGCTGCGGGATTCCGAAAAGCAGCTGCTGGTGAAGAAGTCTGAGCGGGAGAAGCAGTGGAAGGCTGGTGACCTCGACGTCGTCGCCGAGGTCGATGAGGAGCAGATCGCCGAGGTGTTGGCGAACTGGACCGGCATCCCCGTGTTCAAGCTCACCGAGGAGGAGACCACTCGGCTGTTGCGCATGGAGGACGAGCTGCACAAGCGGATCATCGGCCAGCATGAGGCGGTCAAGGCCGTTTCCAAGGCGATGCGCCGTACCCGTGCAGGTCTGAAGGATCCCAAGCGGCCGTCCGGGTCGTTCATCTTCGCCGGCCCCTCGGGTGTGGGTAAGACCGAGCTGTCCAAGGCGCTGGCGGAATTCCTGTTCGGTGATGACGACGCACTCATCCAGATCGACATGGGTGAGTTCCACGACCGCTACACCGCGTCCCGGCTTTTCGGTGCTCCGCCCGGATACGTCGGTTATGAGGAAGGCGGTCAGCTCACCGAGAAGGTGCGCCGCAAGCCCTTCTCAGTGGTGCTCTTCGACGAGATCGAGAAGGCGCACCAGGAGGTGTACAACACGCTGCTGCAGGTGCTGGAGGACGGTCGGCTGACCGATGGTCAGGGCCGCACGGTGGACTTCAAGAACACCGTGATCATCTTCACCACCAACCTCGGCACGTCGGACATTTCCAAGGCTGTGGGTCTGGGCTTCTCGGTAGGAAATGACGAGAGCTCGAACTACGAGCGGATGAAGAGCAAGGTCAACGACGAGGTCAAGAAGCACTTCCGGCCAGAATTCCTCAACCGGATCGACGACACCATCGTATTCCACCAGCTCACCGAGGAAGAGATCATCAGGATGGTGGACCTGATGATCTCCCGGGTCGAGGTCCAGCTGCGCAACAAGGACATGGAGCTGGAGCTCACCACAATGGCCAAGAGGCTCCTGGCCAAGCGCGGATTCGATCCTGTGCTGGGGGCCCGGCCGCTACGCCGGACCATCCAGCGCGAAATCGAGGATCAGCTGTCGGAGAAGATCCTGTTCGGCGAGATCGAGCCGGGTCAGATTGTCATTGTCGATGCTGACAACTGGGACGGCGAGGGCCCGACCGAGGAGGCCAGGCTGGTGTTCCGCGGCGAGCCAAAGCCGTTGCGGGTACCCGACGCGCTACCGGTTGACCTGGGAAGCGCCCCAAGCGCCGACTGATCCCCCGAAAGGGTCCCGGTCCGCACCCGCGGATCGGGACCCTTTCGCGCGTGTCGGGCTCCGGTGCACGCCCTGTCGCGTGATGGTGTGCACTGCCACGGTTCGAGGCGGGGCCGACTCACTCTGGGGTATCGCGAGAAGGCTCAGCTGACTGGACCACCTCGAACTCAAGCAGGGAGGAGCCGGTGGCTACTGGTTTGGCCCGCGCGCCGGAGTGTGCTTCCATCGCCGGGCCGTTGCGCCAGGCTTGGAAGTCCTCCTCGGTCTCCCACTTGGTGTAGACGAAGTACCGCTCATCTCCGGCCACCGGGCGTAGCAGCTCGAAGCCCAGGAAGCCGGGGGCGGATTCCACCGAACCATGGCGGGCGGCGAATCGGCGCTCAAGCTCTGGACCCGCGCCTTCTGGCACCTCGATAGCATTGATCTTCACGACGGCCATGTAGCTAGCCTACGGGCGCTCCCAGCGCTCAGCGTTCGCCGGGCAGGGCGAAGCAGCCGTCGACGGTCTGTTCCACCAGGCCGTCGACGAGCAACGAACCCAGGCACCGATCTCGCTGCTGGGCGTCGACCCAGACCGCGTCCAGGCGGGTCCGAGGCACCGGGACCGCGGTTGCTCGCAGCACGTCGAGCAGCAAACCGCGCACTTGACGGTCGGTGCCGGCAAAGCGTTGCACTGGCCGACCGGAGCCGGTACCGGCAGGCTTGCCAGCGCGTATCCAGGCGCAGTCGTCGGCCACCGGACAGCCGGTGCAGTGCGGGCGGCGAGCGGTGCACACGATCGCACCGAGCTCCATCAGCGCGGCGGAGAAACGGGCGGCCTGCGCCTCGGGTAACACGCCATCCACATCAGACAGATCTCGTGAGGTGGACGGCGCGGCAGGGTCAGCCATGCCCCGAACCGCACGAGCAATAACCCGCCGGACGTTGGTGTCCACCACCGGCACTCGCTGCCCGTACCCGAAGGCTGCTACCGCTCGGGCGGTGTAGGCGCCGATTCCGGGCAGAGTGAGTAGTACCTCCACATCCGCGGGAACGATGTCGTCATACCGCGTGGCGATTACCACCGCGGCCGCGTGCAGCCGCAGCGCCCGCCGTGGGTAACCCAGCTTTCCCCAAGCGCGCACCGCGGTCCCCGGTGTCTCGGTGGCCAGGCTGGAGGAGGTGGGCCAGCGCACCATCCACTCGCTCCACACTCCGGCGACGCGATGCACCGGAGTCTGCTGCAGCATGACCTCGCTGACCAACACACCCCACGGCGTGGTGCCGGGCTTGCGCCAGGGCAGTTCACGCGCATGCGCGTCAAACCAAGCAATCAACTGTGCCGGGTTCACGGAGGTGTGTTCACGGCTGTCATGCCGGTACCTCGGCAAGGTCACCGGTCTCGACATCGACGACAAAGCCGCGCACCGCGGTGGTATTCGCCAGGAACGGGCTACGCCGTACCCGCTCCACCGACTGCCGCACGTCGGATTCGGTGTCGCGAAAAGTCCCGACCGCCCAACTGGGCCGCAGGCCGGTGGCCTCCTGAAGCTCCGACCAGAAGTCCTCGTCAGTGAACGTCGCCATTCCACACTTGGTGTGGTGCAGCAACATCACCTCAGTGGTGCCGAGCTTTCGTTGGCTCACGGCCAGTGAGCGAATGACGTCATCGGTGACGACACCGCCTGCGTTGCGAATCACGTGTGCCTCACCCGGCTGCAGGCCCAGCAGCGCGGCCGGATCGATCCGGGCGTCCATGCAGGCCACCACAGCAACGCGCAAGCCGGGCCGAGCCGCCATTGTGCCAGGTCCCGGACTCGCGCGCCGTGCGTTACGGCCCACCAAGCTTTCGATCGCCGTCATGGACGTCTCCTTCGCTACCAGCTGGAATGGAAGCCTGGATGGAACATTGTGCGGGTACGGGGGCCCGCCGTGGGTTCGGGGCGGCAGCGGCCGGTCGGGTTTCTCTCCCACGCAGATCTGCCGACTTCGTGGGGACCGCGCTGCGCCAACCGGCAATTCAGCGGGGTACTTGACCGCAACTTAGTGTGAGCATACCGAACCGGGTTGTAACTGCCCGGTTTACTACCTACTCTAGGCAGTGGGGCGAGGCGCGGTGATGATGCCTGCCGATCCGTCGGCGGGCATACGTTGCTGGTCGCATCGAGACGAGGTGGTGAGTGTGGTCCGTTCTCGCTCCGCTGACGAGTTCGTACACTCGGCGTTGTTCTACCGCGGCACCGCGGAGTACCTCAAAGGCACGGTGCCCTTTATTCGCGACGGGTTGGCCGCCGGCGAACCCGTCGCCGTCGCCGTGCCGGGTCCGAACCTGCGGCTCATCCTCACCGAGTTGGGTGCCGATGCCGGGCGGGTGCGCCTGCTTGACATGATTCGTGCCGGCCGAAATCAGGGACGGATCATTCCCGGTGTGCTGCGTGCCTTCGCCGACGCCCACCCTGGCGGGCGAGTCCGAATTATCGCCGAACCCATGTGGTCTGCCCGCACAGCCATGGAATACCCGGAATGCGTCCAGCACGAGGCGTTGATCGACCTCGCCTTCGCCGGGCGATCCGTCACGATCCTGTGCCCCTATGACGCCGATCGGCTGGGTCCGCAGACCCTCGCCGATGCCGAAGCTGGTCACCCGCTGCTGATCGATGCCAACGGTGAGCGAGTCAGTAGCAGCTACCCGCCGGAACGCATCAGCGCCGACTACAACCAGGTCTCACCGCCAGCGGTGGCTTCCAGCATCGTCTTCAATGCCACCAGCCAGGCGCTGGTCCGCCAGTTCGCCAGCGACCACGCTGCTCGCCTCGGCCTGGATGGCGATCACGCCGAACTCAAGCTGATCGTTGGTGAGCTGACGGCGAGCAGCCTTGCCCATGGCGCGGCGACCGGCACCCTGTACATCTGGGCTGAACTGGGCTACCTCGTATGCGAAGTCCGGGACGCCGAACACATCGTCGATCCGCTTGTCGGTCGCAATCCGGATGAGCCGAGCCAATCACACGGCCGAGGTCTCATGCTGGCCAACTACCTGTCAGACCTCGTCCAGCAGCACACCTGCCCGCAGGGAACAACTACCCGGGTATATCTGAAGCTTCCCTCCCAGGATGAGTCCTCCAACGACCTGGGTGAACCCATTCCCGCGGCGCGGCGCACCAGACGGGCGGCGCCTCGATCGACGCCGTTGCCATGGCAGACCTACGAGGCACTGCACGCCGCTGAGCGCTTCGGGCGATACGTCCCGCAGGACATCACAGGCAGCGAGCGGCCCCCTGCCGCCGTGGTGAGCATCGAACGGCCCACCGCGGTGAGCGGCGAGCAGGCCTGCAAGGACTTGTGCCCGGCGGAGCCGGTACTCGAGGCCTTGACTGCGGTGGAGACGCTTGCTCGGGTGGTGGACCGGTGGCGCGCCAGGTTGGTGCGGTTGGCTCGGACTCGCGGCGCGCCATGGACTGAGATCGGTCACTCGCTTGGCGTAAGCAAGCAGGCGGCACATGAACGCTACGGGCAAGCACGCAGACGGAGGGTCAGCCGGCAACTTCCTGGCCGGGTCGGTCCGCTACCACCGGTTCAAGGCACGTAGTCAGCGTTACCACGCCCACTCGGAATGCAGCTCGGCATACCAATAATGCGGGTACCACTGCTCGATCACGAAGCCCATCCCAACACCGCGGGCCAGCGACACGCTGCGTTCGAGCTTACGGCTGATCGGCGCACCGGGAGCGTCTTTGTTATCTGACCACGATTCCCACTGGTGGATACAGGTTCGGGTACCAAGATAGGTGTTGCTGCAGCTGCTGGGTGGCGACCACACCTGGGTATGGGAAAAGTCCATGATCTTGCCGGTATGCTGCTCAGTGATCGTGCCCCACGCTTGAAGGCAGTACGCTTGTGGGGGGATCACCCACTGCACGTAGTGCTGACGGCCCCCATCCGACGGCACCGGCACCATGTTCTGGCAGGATCCGTCACCGATCAGTTCCCGGTGAACCCGCTGCTGGTAGTAAGTGCCGTGGTCGCGCCACCCGTCGAGCAATACCCAGTTTCCAGAGCGGACGAACCGCTCTGCATTGGCCGGTGGCCACCTCGTTGGGTCGCCCCACAACACTTCTGACTCATTACCCAGCGGTGTCCACGACCACTGTCCCACAGGGATGCCGCCGGAGTAGAACACCCCGGCATGGCGCTGGTCCATCATCGAGTATTGGCCGTAGTCCTCTGGCGCCGCGGCGGCGACGGGTTCTTCCGCGAACAGCAGTGAAGCGAGCAACACGCAGGACAGCACGGTACGAAATGTCGTCCCGATCAGGGGCCAGTCGGTGACTCTGAGGCGTATCACGGCTTCCCTACCGCGCGACGGCGTGATCAGTCCTGTTGTGTCATCGCATGAGAGTAACTGAACGTTACCGATCTGTCGTGGCGCGGACGTCCACCAGCGGATCTCTGGCTGCCAAAGGCATTGCGACAAGGGAATGACACACCCACACGCGGTAGAGCTGCGGCCCCGGAGGGCCACATGAATGCTTATCGCTGTCCTTCGCGGCGAGCGACCTCGGCGGCCAGCTGGGAGCGGTTGCTGATGTCCAGTTTCTGGAACACGTGGCTAGGTGACTTCCGACGGTCCGGCGAGAGATGAACAGGCAGTCTCCGATCTGGCGGTTCGTCAGGCCCTCGGCCACCAGGCGGATGACGCCCAGTTCGCTGTCGGTCAGGCTTTCCCAACCTACCGACGGCGTGCGGGCGCGACCGGTCCTCTGGCGCCGGATGCCCAAGCCCCGCAGCGCCGCCTCCACCCGGGCTGCTCCGCGTTGGAACCGATCCGAAGGTAGAAGTCGAGGGTGTCCTCCAAGACCGGCACAGCGTCGACGGCGTGCCCGGCCCGGCGCAGTGCCGCGCCGGTGTCCTCACAGGTCAGGGCAAGTTCCATGGTCGGTGGCAGCTGGCGGTAGTGCTGTACTGCGGCCAGCAACATGGCGGGATCGTCGTCGACCAGGCCTTGGCAAGTGCAGCGCAGCGTCGGCTATCTCGTCAGCCACGTTCGCCGCTCGCTGCTGGTCGCCTGCCAGCACCGCCAGGCGGACCAGGTCGGGTCCCAAGAACCGGTAGGACAGGCAGAACCGCAGGGGAGCGGCCAGCTTCCAGGCATCCTCAGCAGTGCTCGCGCCTGGCCTATGTCCCCGCGGGCCTCGCTGAGCAGATCGCCGACCAACATCCTGATGTTGCCGGCCAGGGCCAGTGAGCCGGCCTGGTCACGATCCGAAGCACCGGGGACCCCAGCGACGGCCTCGAGCTCGGCGACGGCCGGTTCGAGCCAAACGATTGCCCACAGCACTTCCCCCAAGGCCCGCCGCAGGACGACCTCGTGTACCGATCTGGGACCGCGGGTCAGCACCTCCCGGGCGACCCGTTCGGCGTCCTTGGGCCGCCCGATCTGAAGCAGCAACGGTGCCAGCTCCGCGGCCACCGCCTCGCGGTCCGGATCGTCAGTGCTGGTCAGCACGAATGCCCGCTCGGATAGATTGACTGCCACCGCCAGCGATCGAGGGGCGGCGTCGGAAGCTGCCTGCCCGCAGCCATTTTCTCGCCTCGGGATCCGTGGCCGACGCCCCGAGGAACAGGTGGTCGGCCACCCGACCCACGGGCGCACCGGCCGCGGTCAAGACCCTCGCCGCCTCCCGATGCAGGCCTTGGCGCAGCGCTGGCGTGAGGTTGTGGTAAATCGCTTCCCGCATGAGCTCATGACGAAAAGCTCAATCCCATCGGGGACTCTGCCAGCAGCTCCGCCCGCAGGGCACCGTCGAGGTCGGGCAGCAGCGCGACCGCGCTGCGGCCGGTCACCAGCGACAGCTCGGCCACCGAGAACTCCCGGCCCAGCACCGCGCCACCCTGAGGACCCGACTCGATTCGCCACTCGCGGCCTGCTGCATGAGCAATGTCATAACCGTGCATCATGGTTTCGCTCAGCAGGTGGTAGGTCAAGGTTGACTGCCGGACGGTGGCTCCCTGAACCAACCAAGGACGTGAAGCGTCGGGATCAGCGCCCACGCATTCGCTGAGATACTCCTGCGCCCGGGTCTCGATGCGATCCACCACGCTCAACTCAGGTTGCGCAGCGGTAACCGTAGGAACGGATCGAGGTCTCGCACATCGGGCAGATGACGTATGCGGTGGACACCGTTACCCGGGCATCGAATGTGTCATGGGTTGCGTAGCAAAGGCCTGAACCGGGGCCCCAGCCACGGCTTGCGTCCCCAAGCCATCAGTTGGCCCTTAGCGATCGCGTTCCACTGGCTCTGGCGGGCCCAGAACACCATGACGAACGCTGCGGGATCGGCCGAGATATGGCAGTCGACTGGACGGGAGTTCGCCTCGTCGACTCTGAGTGCCCCGTCGTCGAAAATGAAATGGAGCCGGTCGTGCCCTCGAAGCCGGACGTCATAGGTGGCCCGGAGGCCGGCTGCCTTCTCACCGTTCACGAACACCCGAGGGTCGAGCGCTCGCAGGACCGGCACGAAGAACTGCCGCACCACCATGGCCGCATGGGCCGGTTCGATGCGCCACTTGCGCCCAGCTGCACGGGCGATGTCGTATCCATGCATGATCGTCTCGTTCAACAGGTGTCCGGTCAGGGCTGATAAGGGGAGGGTGCTGCCTTCGACTAACCATGGACGGAGCTCCTTGGGAGAGTGCCTTGCACACTCCGCGAGGTACTCCTGCGCCCGCTGCTCGATGCGGTCAGCGAGGACAGCCGGATCTCGCTCCGAATCAGATTTCACCCCCAGCACCGTCACGTCACCCAGTTCCCACATGTCTTGCATCAGGGAATCGCCGGCCACATCGGTGATGCTGGGAATCACCTCATAGAGCCGCGAGAGGTCCCGTCGCGCCAGGCCGGGCACGGCGATCCAGACCTGCGACAAATGCATGGCCAGCTCACCGACGTTCCACTGACCCACCGCGGGAATCCCCGAATCTTGGATGGATCGCAGCAGGGCCGTCACCCGCGCAACCTCGTCACGAAGTGCATCCTGGCTCTGCTGCCAGTCAACCTCAGATCCGCCTGCGCCCATGTCAGCCCCTTGACTCGTCACACATCCCAGGTGTGCGCAGCAGTGACTGTAGAGGGGAATCCGAGCTGTTCACATCCGCTGGACGACCGACTTCCGGTGGGTCGCCAGGCTAGTCCATGGCCTTTGCTCGGTGGCGTCCAGCAGTGGCCGACGATGCCCTGGCACAGGCTTGCAGCGCTCGCGTGAGATCGCCATGCCGGTCGAGGAACTCATCCAGCACCGCGATTTCCAATGGGGTAACGGCCTCAGAGTTCGAGTCGACCACCACGGCGACGTGACCGGCGATGTCGTACCTGTCGAGGGATTGGAAGATAGCGTGCAAACCGGCTGAGTCCACGAAATCGACGGCGGACAGATCAATCACAAGGTGCGGCCGCTCATCATGGACCGCTTCGATGAGCGTGTCGGCCAGTACGGACGCGGTGACCAGGTCTATCCTTCCGGTTACCGTGCACACCGTCGTGTTCGGTCGGGGACAGCTCAACGTTGCTGTCACCATGCGTCCACCAAGCGGCGGCGGCATGGTGTCAAGCTGCTCGCGTGTCATGGCGGCTCCTCACCCGGGCGTTACAGTCTGAGATCGGACCGTACACGCTCAGCTATGTGCGTCAAACGGGGTGTCAGGAAATCCTGACAGTCGGCAACGACAAGCCATGGTGGGAGGGCGTTAGGATGCTATCCCATAAGTCCTTAATGTCGTTTTCGGACGGACGCTCTTGCGTGGAGCCGTAAGCTCTACGTGCGCGCCTTGGCACGCAGTGTAGGCGGAGTGGGGGAGGTCGATGAGTTCCGCACTCGACATAGCGGCTTATCGTCATGGGCAGGTTGTCGTGGTGCACCCGCGGGGGTTGCTCACCGTACGCACCGGGACGGAGCTTCGCCGGGTGTTGACCAAGGAACTGACCGATCACGGCCGTGTCGTCGTCGACCTTGACGGTTTCTCTGTGGGTCGCGCGTCGTGCGTGACCATTTTTCCCGCGGTGCTGACCCAGTGTGGCGGTTGGCCGGCCGTGAAACTCGCGCTGTGCCGGCCTGAGCCGGGAATGGCTCAGGCGCTGTCGGCGCGCCGGGTGTCGGCATTGGTACCGGTGTATCACCTGCTGCTCGAAGCCCAGGCCGCGATCGACTTACGGCCTCCGGTGGTTCGAGTACGGGTGCAGCTGCCTTTCGACGCCGGCGCTCCGGCGACCGCTCGGCGGTTGGTCCGCGAGATGTGTCCGCTGTGGCAGGTCGACGAGCAATCGCAGGATACCGCCCAATTCGTGGTCAGTGAGTTGGTGGCCAACGCGGTCGAACACGCGTGCACCGGTGTCGACTTGACTTTGGAGCGGGGTCCCCAAGGCTTGCGAATAGCGGTGCGGGATTCATCACCGGTGGGATTTCCTGGACCGGTGGAGCGCTCGACCGACCCGCTGGGTCAGGTACGCGGTCGGGGACTGGAACTGGTGGACACCCTCACCACGGCATGGGGCGTCGACGTCCAGCCTGACGGCAATACCGTATGGGCTGAGATAACTACTAAGGACAGTGGACCGGATTCCGGACGGCAGCTCCCACGCCTGGTGCCAGAACTCCCGGGTAATGCGGATATCTGTTGGGATGACGGCTAGTCCTTGAGCGGCGTGCTACCGCCAGGAGGCGAAATGGAGCGGACAGCGGTCAATCCGTGGTCTTGGTCGTTGAACTCGGATTCAAACCAAGCTGAATTATCGATGGCCATCGCGGGAACTGATCTGCGCAGGACAGGCGCCGTAGACGCAGACGGTAAATCTGCTCGCCTCCCGAGCTCATGATCGGGTTGGAGGCGACTGCGGTCGGCTGACCCGCACTTCTGTGCCGCTCCTGCGATAAGTACCCCCATTGGGGACGGCCGGGCCCTCTCGTTACCGTAGCCGGTCGAGGATCGACGACCCAGCCATTGACACTGATGCTCTAGACCCGCGACATACCGGAGATTATGACTGCGCCGCACCCGCCCACTAGTCCAGACACCAGCCGCAAGATCGACCTTAATCTGACCCACGTCGCCGCAACCGCCCTCGCTGCGGTGACCGCCGCCGTGCTGGGTTCCGAGCTCGGCGCTGCCGGCACCATCATCGGGGCCGCGGCAGCCAGTGTGATCACCACCGTAGGCACCGCCCTGTACAAGGCATCCCTGGAGCGCAGCCGGGAAAGGGTTCGGTCTCTTGCTCACCGGACTCGGCCGTCGCCGGTCTCTCTGGAGAGATCCAGAATTGAGCGCGTGCACCCCGCGGCGGCGAACGCCCCGCTCGGCCAGCGCACCGACGGTATGCGCGAACGGCCGGTCCGGGACCGCTCCCGACGGTTCGCCAGGTTGCGGTGGGGAGCGATGGTAGTGGGGGCGCTCGGTGCCTTCCTGCTGGCCATGATGGTCATCACTGGCTTTGAGTGGGCCAGTGGCGGCACCGTTGGTGGTAATGGCAAGGGAACCACCATCGGACGGGTAGTCACCGACCAGCCTGGCCCGCGCAAGCCGGCAACCCCGCCTGTGTCGAACAATCCGGCAGTGTCGCCGTCCGAGATGCCCACCGAGACCGCCGAGGCTCCCGAGGCCACCAGCACCACCGCCCCGGACGATGAAGACAACCCCACCAAGACCTCTGATAGGCCGGTACCTACCGAGGTGACGTCGACCCCGCCTCTCGTACCAGGGCTCCCAGGTTTCGGAGGCTGATCTGCGAGTGGAGCGGTCACTCTGTGGCGGTGGACATCCGCGCCGCTGCCAGCGGTGACGTTTCCCTTTTCGTAACTCTTCGTTTGAATTACCTCGCGTATGCCGCGAAACATTGCTGCAAACGAGTGGACAGGCTGGCCTCATCAATCGTTGTCAGTGACACTTGCCGCCAGTGGTCAAACAGCAGCACCAGCAAGAGGGGGTTACCGCGGAGGTAGGTACCGGTGACCAATAAGGGTCAGTCAGCCAGCGATCATCGACTAGTGATACCCGCATTCCGTGCCCCGTGCGGGAGGGTGACTTACAGGAACCGCGGTTTGACATCGGGTACAGAATCTCTTCACCTCCCTTCCCTCCGTCCACAGCCCTGCATATCCCCGACCGGCCTCGCGCGCCAAGCCTCGGGCACCTGGCGCCAGTGTGAATACCCACAGACGGTTCACGACATCTCGTAACTGGAGCGCAGCCAGCATCGTCGTTCTGCGCTGACAAAGGGCCAACGGCTCCGTAGCCGTGCACGTGGCGAGGGGATATCGGCGCAACCTACGCCCCCTTCGGCACCTTTTCGGTGACCAGGAAACGGAGTCAACGTGTCCCGAGGCAAGCACAGAGCTACCACAGTGTCCCGAGGTAAGCACAGAGCGCACAGCCGACATCCCTCGCTAGGTGTTGTTGCCGCAGCTTGCTTCTCCGTGGCCGGGAGTGGCCTATTCACGCCTACCGCAGCCGCTGCGCCGGACGTGAACTGGGATGCAATCGCGCAATGTGAATCTGGCGGGAATTGGGCCATCAACACCGGCAACGGTTACTATGGCGGACTACAGTTCAAGCTTTCGACGTGGCGCGCTAACGGTGGCGTGGGTAACCCCGCGCATGCCACCCGGGAACAGCAGATCGCCGTCGCCGAGCGGGTCCTGGTATCCCAGGGCATCGGTGCGTGGCCGGTGTGCGGCAAACATGCCGGGAACGTCACGACCCGAACGGAGCCGGCGAAGCCGGCAGCTCCCGCCACCCCCAGCACCCCACCGACCTCAACGGGTCCGACGTCGGAGTACACGGTGGTGTCTGGGGATACCCTCTGGTCGATCGCTACTGCTCGTGACGTGTCCGGCGGCTGGCGACGGATCTATGAAGCCAACCGCAACGCCGTCGCGGATCCGGACCTCATTCAGGTAGGGCAAACGCTGCGGATCCCCCTGTAGTCGCTCAGTCCTGTAGTCCTTTAGCGCATCACCGCTGGGCCATCCCCGTTGGCATCTCCGCAAGGACGGCGCCCCCGTTGATGACCGACTAACCTCGGACCAGCCCTCGGTGCCACCCGGAGCTGAGGTCCGCCGGACGCGTCGTCGTTGCACCGGCGTTTGGGGAAGTCGACGGCCGGGCACGCCCAGCCGTCAGCTAGGGAGCGGTGGTGATGAGTGGCGGCGCGTTGAGCAGTGTCGGTAGCGATCAGAGTGGAGGGTCATTGACGCATCAGGCCTTGCTGTACGGGTCTGAGGAGGAGTTCCTCACAGCCACTGTTCCCTTCATCCGGGACGGGCTGGACCGCGGCGACCCGATCCGGGTCGCAACCACAAGCCGTAATACCCGCTGGCTGCAGGTGGCCCTGGGTGCCGACGCCCACCACGTGGCGTTCTGTGATAGCAGCCTGTGGTACCGGCATCCGGTGCGGACGCTGGCGGCGCTGCACCACGCCGTCCAAGCAGCGGCGCCGGACGGGCAGCGGCTGCGGATGATCGAAGATCCGATGTGCACTGCGCGTACCAGGCAGGAAAGCAAGGAGTGGGCTCGATACGAGTCACTTGTCAACGCTGCACTGGCGCAGGCCAACGCCGCATTGGTGTGCACCTACGACACCCGCCTCGTGGCGTCCGATGTCGTCGCGGAGGTCGCCCGGACCCATCCGGAGCTGGTGGTCAACGGAGGTTCCCGGCTCAGCACGCGCTACGTCGACCCGGCGGCGTTCAACGCCGAGTTCGACAAGACGCCCTTGCCGGATCCGCCCCCTTCAGCCTTGCGGTTGCGATTTGACGGCGTGAGCCAGCTGTCCACCTTGCGAGGGTTCGTGATCTCCTACGTCACGTGGGCTGGAGCGGCCATACAATCCGCTGAGCAGTTCGTGCAGGCGGTCGACGAGGTCGCAACCAACGCGATCGATCATGGCGGTGGCTCAGGCCTGCTGCGGGTCTGGACCGATCCGCAGCGGATATCGTGCGAGGTCAGCGACACCGGTGCTGGACTGCGAGACCCCTTGGCCGGGCGCCTGCCTACCGGCTTCACTGCGCGCGGACGAGGCCTGTGGTTGGCCCGCCAGTTGTGCGATCTTGTTGAACTGCACAGCGGTCCGGGCGGCACGACCGTACGGCTGCATCTGACCCTGCCTTGATGGCAGCGACGGGCATTCCTACGCCAGCCTGTCTCCAGTCCGCTGGCGGTCTGCGCCTGTCAGGGTGAGCTGTTCAAAGCATCCGGCACGCTGTCAGCAAAGGTGAAGTGCTCCCGCAGCCCGGTGGCGTCCAGTGCCAGGTTTGCGGTCCGGGAATTGCACACCAGCCGCAGTTCACGGTCTTCCTGGGTAGCAAGGTCATTGGCCTCGAAAAGCACGGACAGCCCGGCAGAACCCAGGAATCGCACCCCATCGAGGTGTACCACCACGACTTGCGCGACAGTCAGCTGCGCGGTCAAGAAGGTGGCCAGTTCCGGTGCGGTCAGCGCGTCCACCTCGCCCATCACGGTGACGACGCGTGCATCCTGACCGTGTTCGGTGACTTCCAGGCCGATGTCGGCGGGGTAGCCACTGCTCACATTCACAGTCACACTTTGCACGATATAGCGCCGGATCATGTGCAGGCGTCCGGCGGCCGGACGAGGTTGCTGATCGGTGGTATCTCGTCGGTGTGCGGCAGCTCGGGCCAGCACCCCCAGATCGTCGCGGCCCTGCTGCGGTGTCCGTGCTCACACGCCGGTGACCTGGAGGGCGCCGTCAAGGTACGTGGCCAGGCCTGGCGGCGCGTATGTGGGCATCCGCCCGTGTCGCTCGAGCGCACTTGAGGCGACGTACTCGTGGGGTAGTCGGTGACACAAAGGTTTCGAACGAGCGGCCGGAGCAATCGGTGGAAACCCTTCCGGGACTGGTGCAGCTCGCCCAGCGCATCGGGTGCCGTGCAGTTGCGGACGAAGCCCACGGTGCTGCGCGCGGTGAATGCGTCCCGGCTGAACCCGAAGAAAAAAGTTCGTCACCTGGCTCGAAGGTCTGCACAAGGAAGCGGTAGGTGTCGCGACATTGCGTGACAGGCCAAAACCGAACGCACCGCCACAGATACTTTTCCCGACGGTTGGTGCCGACCCCCCGATGGAGAACGTCCGCTGGTCTCGGCCAGCGAAGTCCTTCGGGGCGACGTTCAGCGTCCGGGATGCACGTCTGTACACCAACCTCAGGCCATCATGTGCACCGGAGGTGGTGGGATGAACGAGCGGGCCGTCGCGCAGCACTACTCGCGTAGAGGGTTGGAACAGCAGATCCTTGACCTGCTGACGACGATCGGTGCCGACCTTGAGCACCTGGATCTCGATCAACTGGCATCGGTCGACGAGTTCCACATTGGTGGCCGGTCGGCCACGGTGGAGTTGGTCAACCAGCTCGAGCTCCGACCAGGGTCGCGTGTGCTGGACGTGGGCAGCGGGTTGGGCGGTACTGCCCGCTATCTGGCTCGTCAGCATGCTGTCGAAGTGACCGGTCTCGACCTCACCATGGATTACGTGCAGGTCGCCGCTTCGCTCACTCGCCGAGCCGGACTCGCCGATCTCGTCAAGTTCCGCCAGGGCAGCGCGACAGAACTGCCGTTTCCCGATGGCTCGTTCGACCGCGCATGCATGCTGCACGTCGGGATGAACATTGCAGACAAGGCAGCCCTGTTCGCCGAGGTCCGGAGAGTTCTGGTACCCGGAGGGCTCTTCGGTGTCTACGATGTGATGCGCGTCGGGGCAGGCGACATCGCTTTCCCCGTGCCGTGGGCCGCTACCTCCGCCACCAGCTTCGTCGACGAACCGACGTACTACCAGGAGCTGCTCGCGAGAAGTGGCCTCACGGTGCAGTCCCAACGTGACCGGCGGGACTTCGCGCTCGATTTCTTCCGCGAGATGAGGGCGCGAACTGCACAGAGCGGGCAGCCCGTGCTCGGCTTGCACATTGTCATGGGCCCAGAGGCACCGTTGAAAATCTCAAACATGGTCGACGGTCTGACCCGCGCAGTACTGGCTCCCATGGAGATGATCTGCCTCGCCGAACCCCTCTCGCCGTCAGTGGACTGAGCGTCAGCTCCGCATCTCGGCGACCTGCGTCGAGTGACGTCCGGTAGCCGGATTTTGGTATTGCCCTGAGCCCGACAGGCGGGTCACCTCGCAAGGCAGATGCTGAAGCGGCCTGCGGGTTAGCCGGCTGTCAGTTCGACACAGCACCAATCGGCGCGGGGACCAGCACGGCGGTGAGGGCGGACGCCTGCAGGCTGTCGATGAAACCGGTGAGGAAGGCGTGATTGATACCGCATACCAGCTGCGGCGTCTCGCCGGCCAGTGGGGCAAACGGACAGTCGCACAACCGCAAACCCGGTCGGGTTCAAAGCCGTATCGAGTGAGGGCCGCAGTCGCTGATCGGCAGCTCACTCAGCTGCCCCAAATTGTACAATCAACGGCAAGGCTTGGGGGGGTACCCACCTACGTTGGTCAGGTACTCACGACAGCTCAGCTCTCGGCCAAATGAGACTCCACGCCGGTGTGGCCACTGGGCAGGTCACTCCCGTGCCGCCCGCACGGCCGTGTCCCCTACGGGTAACGGCGGGTGTTCGACCCCAGACCCGCCGGGTTGATCGCGGAAACCCGAACCGGGCGAGGTGGTAGTGGAGTTGTATCGACGCCTGATCCAAGGCCTCAGTTGCGATCGATCGCCCGCGACTTCGAGGTGGGATCGGGACTCGCCTGGGTTGGTGTGCTCGTCGCAGGCGCTGCGGCCCGCCCGCGCTGGCGGTCGCACCGGTCTATGCGGCGTTGCGGTCGCACATTCCTGCTGGCGTGGCGGGCACCCCGGTCACCCTGGAGAAATTGCGTGAGGTCAGTGGCGCTGCTGGTCAGTAGCGCCGACCGATTCGCCGTGCAGCGGCTGCTGCGCTCCTTGGAACGCAAGACCACCCACCCCGCCGGGACAGTACCTGTTGTCCATGATCGAATGGTGGGGGTCTGCCTGGAGCACTCAACGGCCCTACCGCGACAGCGGCTCCTGTACGTGTGCCGCGTTGTTGCCGTAAACCACTGGCCCCGCGCAGTAACGGCACAGTGATTGTGGAACATGGCTCTGGGACGAGCCGTATTCGGGTACATGAGTGGCGACGCCAGCGCTGCTCTGCGGGCACGGCCGCGGCGCGACGCAGATTACGCAGAAGGCACGACTATCTGCGTCAGCAGCGCCCGGTGGTCACTGCCGGGCATGTCGAACACCTGCAGGCTCTTTGGCAGCAGCCCGCCGGCGGTGAAGACGTGATCGATCTGCACACCGAACCACCGCGGCCAGGACGACGGCCATGTCGCCACCAGACCCTGACCCCGGTCTGCCGCCGCGTCGGTGCAGCCGGCGATGCCCGAGCGCAGCGGGCTGTGGTCGAGCGTGGCGTTGACGTCACCGATCACAACGTTGGAGCCGCGGCCCGGGGCTCACCACTGCTGCAACATCCCGAGCTCGGAGGTCCAGTCCTGCGTCAGCTCGGGCACGGGCGCTGCAACGTGGACGGCCACCACACAGACGGTCCCCAACGCGCCACCGGTCACCTGCATCCACCGGAACTTGGTGTCATAGGGGAGTGGCTCAGCGGTCACGGCGCCGAGCCAGGGTGCAGCCAGGACCACGATCCCATTCACGTCCTCGCTGTCCGGCGCTCGATGGTCCACGAGCGGTAGCCCAGGTTGGCAACCTGCGGCATCAGCAGCTGCCGGTAACGCTCGCCGGCCTCGGGCAGCACGATCACGTCGGGGCGTGCAGTGTGGATGATCCGGGCGAGGGCCAGGACGTCGGCGTGACCCTCGTAGACGTTGAACGACAGCAGCGTCAGCGTCCGGCCGGGACCTGGCGCCGGCCCGGCGATCGCCCGGGGCACGACCATCCCCAGCACCACCGCGGCGACCACCCACACGGCCAGCGCCCCCGGCCACCATCGCCGCCGGACCAGCACCACGAGCACGGCCGAAACAAGCAGACCCACGGCCGCAGCCGGGCGGAAGGCCACGAGCGGGGCGAACCGCGGCACCTCGGCCAGGCCGAACAGCTCGGGCGCTAGAAACATCGCAGCGAGGACGCCAAGGGCGACAGTGATCACGAAGCGCCACTTGACGCGGCGCGGCGGACGACCTTCCGGTAGGTGGACCCTCACGGAGCCGGAGCCGCCACGGCGCGACGGTAGCACGTCCCAGAATGCCCGGATCATGTCCATGCCCTCGGGCGTAGTCCCAGACGTATCCGGCGATTATCCCGTCTGGCCGTGCAACGCGTCTCATCTCCGCGAGGTCGGTGAGCGGATCGGGGACGAAGTTGAGCGTCAGCGCCGAGACCACCGTCGGGTCCGTGATGACCTGCACGACTATATGATCGATCATCTCGGTGACCCGGTAGGGGTGCTGGTGGTCGATGAGACTGGTGATGTGAAGAAGGGGACCGCGACGGTCGGAACCCAGCGTCAGTACACCGGTACAGCGGGTCGGATCGAGAACGCCCAGGTAGCGGTGTATCTACCTATGCCGGGCGGGCCCGAATCAAAAGGAGCCCCCCCCTTTTGACCGACCACCAGCCACATCACGCCGCCGCATCAGCTCCTCAGCTCCCTCTACGTCGCCCCGGGGAAACTGTCGACACCTCGATAGCCGACGAACACCCCGCACCCCGGAACCTCAAAGGCCCAGGCCGTCTCACCAACTGCAACGAGACGCCATACGCGAGTTCATCACTCACAGACGTGCTGAACAGGGCTTGCCGCCAACCATCGAAGATCCCACCACGCTCAACCGAATCGCGGCGGTCTTCCGGCTGGTCAATGATTCGAAGGCTGCACGGGATGCTGGGTAACCGCCGGACTCTCCGATGGGTCACTCATGCACACACCCGTACCGCCGATGCCACAGTAGCCGTTGGGATTCTTGGCATCGCTTAAATACTGCTGGTGGTAGCAGTGGAGCTCTCGCAATAATACTGCCGGGAGGGCGACATGGACGGCCCGGCGGTTACCGCTGGTGTCGATGCCATGATCAGC
>DASVWA010000140.1:0-17241 GCA_036389855.1 Pseudonocardiaceae bacterium | reverse complement strand
GAGCTGACCGGTAGCGGGCAGAACCAGAACTTCCCCTTCGGTGGTACTGCTGTGCTGATCATGGTAGGTGTCGGACTGGACACCGTGAAGCAGATCGAGAGCCAGCTGATGCAGCGCAACTATGAAGGGTTCCTGCGCTAGTGCGAATCCTTATCGTCGGTCCGCCGGGCGCGGGCAAGGGTACCCAGGCGGCCGTGCTGAGCGGGGAACTCGGCGTTCCACACGTTTCGACCGGTGACCTTTTCCGGGCCCACGTCAACGAGGGGACTCAGGTGGGCCAGCAGGTCAAGCAGTATCTGAACTCTGGCACGCTGGTGCCCGACGAGGTCACCAGCGAGATGGTCCGGCAACGGCTCGCCGGCAGCGACTGCCGGGCGGGGTTCCTGCTTGACGGATTTCCCCGCACGGTCCGCCAGGCCCGGATTTTCGCAGATCTACTGCGCGATCTTGATTGCGAGGTCGACGTGGTGCTGGAGCTCGATGCGCCCGAGGATCTGGTGGTCCAGCGCCTGCTGGCCCGCGGGCGTGAGGATGACACCGAGGACGTGATCCGGCGCCGCCAGCAGTTGTACCGCGAGCAGACCGCGCCGCTGCTCGACTTCTACGCTGACCGGTTGATCACCGTGCCGGCGACTGGTTCGGTGCATGATGTGACCGGCCGGGCACTGGACGCGTTGCGAACCCGAGCGTGACGAGCGGGATGACCGGGGGTGGGGTGCGTGCTGTGGTGCGACGCTTACGGGGACGGACCAGCATTGAACTCAAATCTCCTGGCGAGATCGAGGCCATGCGTGCCGCCGGCGCGGTGGTCGCGCGAACCCTGCGGCTACTTGAGGTTCACGCCAACCCTGGCGTGAGTACCGGTGAGCTTGACGAGCTCGCTGAACAGTCGATCCGGGAGGCCGGGGCCGTACCGTCCTTCAAGGGTTATCACGGATTCCCCGGATCGATCTGCAGCTCGGTGAACGAACAAGTGGTGCATGGGATACCGAGTCGTAAGCAGGTGCTCAACGATGGCGACCTACTCTCCATCGACTGTGGCGCGATCCTCGACGGCTGGCACGGCGACGCAGCGGTGACGGTGCATGTTGGGACCGTGGCGGAAGCCGACGTTCGGCTGTCCGTGGCCTGCCGGGACGCGTTGGAGGCCGGAATCGCGGCGGCACGATCGGGTGGCAGGCTGACCGACATCTCGCATGCGGTGGAGACCGCGGCGCTGGCCGCCGCCGCCGCACACGGTGTGACCTACGGGATCGTGGCCGACTATGGCGGTCACGGCATCGGAACGGCCATGCACATGGACCCGTTCCTGCCCAATGCGGGCCGTCCGGGTCGCGGTCCTCGCCTGCTAACTGGGATGACCCTGGCGATCGAACCGATGCTCACCGCAGGCGGCGACAAGACCGAGGAACTCGATGACGGCTGGACCGTGGTGACCCTGGACGGGTCCCGCGCCGCACACTGGGAGCACTCCATCGCCGTGACCGACGACGGCCCATTGGTGCTCACCGTCGACTAGGAGTGTGCTGAACAAGGCATGATGTGGGGCCGGGAAGAGCGCCCAGAATCGCCGCCGGTGCGGCGTTAGGCCGGGCGTGAGGGTGGGGGACGTGGTTGTTGTTCCCGCCGGTGTTGGTGGCTTGGGGTATTGGTGTGGGCAAGCGGCCCGGTTGGGGTGGGGCTAGTCGTTTAGATCACGATCCAGGCTTGGGTATGGCGGGTGAGGCCCAGGGTGAGCTTCCAGCGGATATCGCAGCGCACCGCCGCCACGGCGTCGCGATCCGACAAGTCCTGCAAGGTCTGCTGCACCAGCACCCACGCGGCGATCTCACCGGGCAGACTCGGCCGACCCGTCGAACTCACAAACAGATCAGCGAACAACTCCGGCGGGAAACCTCACGACGATGATCAGCCAAAAACGCGAACACACTGCCGACCGGAACCAGCTGCCCAACCAGGGCACGAGCATCCATCAGATCAGGGGCACGGTCACCAGCACCTTGCACCCAGACATCCTCCCAGCCGGGCAACCACACCACAGGCAGGACTCACCGGTTGTTCAGCAGTCTCCTAGCCGGAGGGTACAGATCGACAAGTCGGAGGGTACCCGTTGGACCGAACGGCCTCACCCGCCCGGCGCTGAACAGTGACCCTTCGCTGAGCTGCGGGCCATCCCGGTGTCTTTCCGCCGGAGACTGGCGGCATCGCCGGGCCATCAGGCACCGGTCCTCTCCGAAGGCGGGCAGCCATGGGCATCCTCGAAGGCAAGGCGATCGTGATCACCGGAGCCGGCCGCGGGCTGGGCGAGGCCTACGCACTGCACGCCGCGCGGGCCGGAGCCTGCGTCGTGGTCAACGACATCGACGGCGAACAGGCAGAGGCGGTCGCAGATCGGATCGGCCGCTGCGGCGGGCGGGCGGTGGCCAGCGCCCAATCGGTGCGCGATCCGGATCAGGCCAGTGGGGTTGTGGAGCGGTGCCTGGCGGAGTTCGGCAAGGTCGACGGCCTGGTGAACAACGCCGCACTTAACTACGGGGCGCTGCCCTGGGACGAGGACGTTGACGTCGCCCGCGAACTCATCGAGGTCAATGTGCTGGGCGTCCTGTACTGCGGTATCGCGGCGGCACGGGTGATGCACACGCAAGGCGCCGGATCGATCGTCAACATCTCATCGGGCTCGTCATTTGGGCAACGTGCCGCCGGTACCTATGCGGCCTCCAAGGGCGCCGTCGCGTCCCTGACCTACTCCTGGGCTCTGGACATGGCGGAGCTGGGTATACGGGTCAACGGGGTCTGCCCGGTGGCCTGGACCCGAATGGTCGAGCGTTCCCCGGCCGCGCAGGTGCGCGTCACGCCGCGGCGCACTCCGGATCGGGTCGCTCCGCTGGTTACGTACTTGCTCTCCGACCGGGCTGAAGGAATCACTGGGCAGCTCATCCGATTCACCGGTGATCAGTTGCACATCGTGCGCCAGCCTGGGATCAAAGAGCCGGTGCTGCATCGTGAGTGCTGGATGACCGAGGACATCGCTGCCGCTTTCGATGGCGTCTTGGGCCACAACCTTGAACACTTTGGTCTGGACAAGCAGGTCCCACCCCGGCTGCGGGTAGCCAGCTCCGCTTCCGCCGAGTGAGCTGGTCGGCAGTTAACCCGACTCCCGCGCTCTGGTACCAAAGAGGTCCGGTCTGAGCGCTACAAGCATCCATGTGGCGGCTGGGGACCGAGGACGTCGTCGGCGTCGACGATCCGGTAAGCATAGCCCTGCTCGGCGAGGAAGCGCTGGCGGTGCGCGGCATAGTCGGTGTCCAGGGTGTCCCGGGACACCACCGAGTAGAAGTGCGCCTGCCGTTGGTCGCCCTTGGGCCGCAGCAATCGGCCCAGCCGCTGGGCCTCTTCCTGCCGGGAGCCGAACGTGCCGGAGACCTGCACGGCCACCGACGCCTCCGGCAGGTCGATGGAGAAGTTGGCCACCTTGGACACGACCAGGGTACGCACCTCTCCCCGGCGGAACGCGTCGTAGAGGGCTTCCCGATCGGAGTTGCGGGTCGAGCCCTGCACCACCGGTGCGTCCAGCGCCTTGCCGAGCTCCTCCAGCTGATCCAGGTATGCGCCGATGACCAGGGTCGGCTCGTCGGGGTGCCGGTCCATGATCGCGCGGACGACGGCAAGCTTGCTTCGCGCGGTGGAGCACACCCGGTACCGCTCGTCGGTTTCTGCGGTGGCGTAGCCCAAGCGCTCGGCATCGGTGAGGGTGACCCGTACCTCGACGCAGTCCGCCGGCGCAATCCAGCCCTGGGACTCGATGTCGCGCCACGGCGCGTCGTAGCGTTTGGGCCCGATCAGGGAGAACACGTCACCTTCCTGGCCGTCCTCGCGCACCAGGGTGGCGGTCAGCCCGAGCCGGCGACGAGACTGCAGGTCGGCGGTCATCCGGAAGACCGGGGCGGGCAGTAAGTGCACCTCATCATAGATGATCAACCCCCAGTCGCGGGAGTCGAAGAGATCAAGGTGCCGGTACTGGCCTTTCGACTTGCGGGTCATGATCTGGTAGGTCGCGATCGTCACCGGGCGGATCTCCTTGCGTTCACCGGAGTACTCGCCGACCTCGTCCTCAGACAGCGATGTGCGGGCGACCAGCTCGCGTTTCCACTGCCGTCCGGCAACGGTGTTGGTGACCAGGATCAGCGTGGTCGCTTGGGCTTGTGCCATCGCACCGATCCCCACGAGGGTCTTACCTGCGCCGCAGGGCAGTACCACAACTCCGGAACCGCCGGCCCAGAACCCGGTCACCGCGTCGCGCTGGTAGTCACGCAGCGTCCAACCGTCCTCGGCCAGCTCGATCGGGTGCGCCTCGCCGTCGACGTAGCCGGCCAGATCCTCAGCCGGCCAACCGGCCTTGAGCAGCGCTTGCTTGAGCCTTCCGCGCTCGGAAGGATGCACTGCCACGGTGTCGTCGTCTACCCGCGCCCCGAGCATGGGGGCGATCTTGCGATGCCGGAGTACCTCCTCGAGTACGGCGCGGTCCAGCGATGCCAGCACCAATCCGTGCGCCGGGTGGTGCACCAGCTGTAGCCGGCCGTAGCGGCCCATCGTGTCCACGACATCCACCAGCAGGGGCTGCGGCACGGCGTATCGGGAGAAGCGCACCAGCGCGTCAACGACCTGCTCAGCGTCGTGGCCCGCAGCGCGCGCATTCCACAGCGCCAATGGGGTGACTCGGTAAGTGTGGACGTGTTCGGGTGCCCGCTCCAACTCAGCGAAGGGCGCGATCGCGGCGCGCGCGGTGGCGGCCGCAGGGTGATCGACTTCCAGCAGCAGCGTCTTGTCAGACTGGACGATGAGTGGCCCGACCTCAGGCGATGGGCTCAACGTGTGTCCTCCGGGTTGATTAGCACCGCGGCTGGTGGTCGGCTCGAGTGAGGATCAGTGTCGCAGGTACGGCGGCACCGCTGACGCCGGACCGGGCGGTGTCCGTCACTGTCTGCCGCTCCAGGCCGAGCCATCCTCGACTGGCGGCTCGATATATCACTCAGAGCAGCGGAGTACGGCCATCTGGTCAAGTCCTCTACGCCGAGCGGGTGTTGTGCGCTCAGAACACTGGCGCCCTCGGCGAGCAGAGAGGAGGTTCTACGAGACCCGCGGGAAGGCCCTGCCCAGGCCGTCGTATCGTCCGTGCCCTACATCGGACGTATCCGGCTCGGTGCCAGAGGTGCCCCGTCCGTGCGGTGCGGAAGCCACGATTGCGGCGAACCGTGGCGCCAGCCGGATGCGTCTGCCGGCCAACGTCCAACCCTGGGGAGGGACCCCACTGTGCCAGCGACTAGCTCGCGACTCTCGGCCGCCGCGGGAGGCTGGTCATGACCGCCGACGTACTTCGTCCCGCGGAGGCGGCGTCATGACCACCGACGTGATCAGCCCTGCGGCGTCGGAGTCGGGGTCGGCGACTGCGCCGGCGACCACCCGATCCCGGTGGCACTGGCGCAACTGGCCGGTGGTGGTCAAGTTGGCCGCTGTCCTGCTGGTGCCCACCATCGTCGCCCTGGTCGCGGGTGTGCTGCGAATCGTGGACCAGGCCGACGCCGGACCCCGCTACGCTCGTATCTCCCAGATCGTCCGCGTGCAGCAGCAGCTGTCCGATCTGATCGGTGCCGTGCAGCGGGAACGGGAGCTGGCCACGGCGTTCGTCGCCAAGGGCCGTTCTGGTGACCTACAGCCGCTGAACGCGCAGTTCCAGGCCGTGGACAGCGCGTCACAAGCGGTTGCGACGGCCAGCGACCAGGTACCGGGCCTGCAATCCACTGGTTACCCCGCCGCGTTGAACCAACTCGGCGCGCTGGGACCACTGCGGGCGAGCGTGACCACCGGCTTCGGTCCGGTGGAGGTTGTGGTTACCGAGTACGGCGCCGTGATCGACCCGCTGATCGGGCTGGACGCCGCGCTCACCCGTCAGCTCGACGATGTCGCCGTCACCGACGACGCTGCGGCTGGGCACGCACTGATCGCTGGGCGCGAGCAGATCAGTCGCCAGCACGCCATCGTCTCCGCGGCCCTCTATGCCAACCGCCTCACTCCCGGCCAGATCGACGATGTGCGGACGGCAGCCGTCCGGCTACGCATCGAAGAGGACGCACTCCGGGGTGCCCTGGGGCCGGCCGATCGCGCTGACGCCGCCCGAGTCGGTGGTGAGGCCGAACTGTCCCGGCAGCGGCTGTTGCAGCTCGTGCTTAACCGCGGTGCCGTCGGTGAACCGTTGAATACCTCGCCGGAGGAATGGGACAGGCGCAACGCGGCGGTGATCGGCAATATTGGCGCTGTCGAGAATGAGTTGCGGCAGCGGATCGATCAGACTGCGCTCGCGCTGCGCGACGAGGTGCGCACCTCGGCCGGTCTCAATTCAGTCATCCTGTTCTTCGCGCTTGCGCTGGGTGTGCTGGTCGGCGTGTTCATCACCCGGGCGCTGCTGCGACCACTCGGTGTGCTCAAACGCACGGCGCTCGACGTCGCCGACCGGCTGCCCGAGGCGATGGCCCGGATCCGCGACGGCGACGTGCCCGAGAAGGTGATCGCCCCAGTCGCGGTCAGCACCCACGAGGAGATCGGGCAGGTCGCCAGGGCGTTCGACGAGGTGCACAGCCAGGCGGTCCGGCTGGCCGGCGAGCAGGCTCAGCTACGCGCCAACGTCAACGACATCTTCGTCAACCTGTCGCGCCGCACCCAGGGTCTGGTTGAGCGGCAACTCAAGCTCATCGACCGTCTAGAGAGCGGTGAGCAGGACCCCAAACAGCTGGACAACCTGTTCCAGCTGGACCACCTTGCGACCCGAATGCGGCGTAACAGCGAAAACCTGCTGGTCCTCGCCGGCACCGATTCGGCTAACCGGTCGGGCCGGCCGGTTCGACTGGTCGACGTATTGCGCGCAGCAGTGTCCGAGGTGGAGCAGTACCAGCGGCTCGTGCTTCAGCAGCCGCCCGTCGTCCTGGTGCTCGGTCGGGCGGCGAGCGACCTGGTGCACCTGTTGGCTGAGCTGCTGGACAACGCGACTCAGTTCTCACCCCCGGACAGCCACGTGATGATCTCCAGCGAATTCAGTGGTGAAGGCTCGGTCACGATTGAGGTTGCTGACCGCGGCGTGGGGATGACCGAGGCGGAACTCACCGACGCCAACGAGCGGCTGGCCAACCCGCCGGTGGTGGACGCTTCGGTATCACGCCGGATGGGGTTGTTCGTCGTCGGCCGGCTGGCCAGCCGGCACGGCATCGATGTCCGGCTGCGCCGAGGCGAGGGCGGGGTGGGTGTCTGGGCGTGCGTCATCATGCCGCCCCGGCTGGTCCGGCTGGTGTCGGAGGCGGCGGATCCGCGCGTGGCCCCCGTCGCCGAGCTGGCCGCGGGCAACGAGTCAACCGCCGATGACGCCGCACCGGCCGCCAATTCCAGCGCCAATTCCACTGCCAGTTCGGCCGCCAACTCTGCCGCCAGCAATGGTGCCCCGGTTGCTGAGGCGGACGGTGACGCCACAGCTGAGCCAGAGGCAAAAGGCAACGGGACCGGTGGTACCAAACTGGCCAGCCAACGCACTGCAAAGGATGCGAAGGGCTCTACGGAGGGTTCGAAACTGCCGACCCGGACCGGTAAGCGGTTGTTGCCGGCAGGTCCACCGCCTGCTCCGCCTGGTCCGCCGGCCAGCCCCCCCGTGGACATCCCGGTTGAGGCTCCCAGCGGCGGCGAGTCCGGCACGGACCTCTTCCGGCCGGCCCGAGCCACGGTGGCGGGACCGGCCGGACCGGGGCACCGAGTGACGTTGCAGCATTCCACGCCGATTTTTGACGATGTGGCGTCGGCGTGGTTCAAGGAGCATGAGGCCGTCCCGGTGCGCTGGACTTCGCCGTTGGCGAACGGCCCAGCTGCGGCGACGCGGAAGGCTGAGGCGACGCGGACCGCTGCGCCGGCCAAGGAGGCCGCACCGGCCAGGGAAGCTGTACCGACTGGGCCAACTGCGCAGACCAAAGAAGCTCCGCCGACCGGCGAAACGCCGGCAAACTCGGAGGCTGCAGCGACCCCGAAGGCTCCAGCGACCCCGGAGGCCCCGCAGGCATGGAAGGCCGCAGTGAGTTGGGACACTGCGACGACCCGAGAAGCCCAGGCGACGCGGGAAGCCACGGCTCGAGAAGCATCTGCGACGCCGGAGGCGCCGGCAGCATCCGCCGCGGCTGGGTCAGCACCCCTGTTGCGCCGGCAACCCGGGAAAGCACTGGCCGCATCCGAGCCTGGCGATGCCGGCAAGTCCCGCTCGCTGGCCCAGCCGCTCGTGGCTGCTGGGTCGACGCGTCCAGCCGATGCGCCGGCGCAGGACTGGGGTGCAGCGGATGAGGGTTGGCGGGCGGCGCAAGCGCTGGCCATGCCGGTGAGTACGGAATTGACTGCTACCGGGCTTCCCCGGCGGCAGCCTCGTGCGCTGCTGGTGCCCGGTGCCGCCGGGGCGGCCGAGCCTGCCGAACCCACCAGTACGCCGGTGCGCAGCGCGGAGTCGATCCGCGGCCGGCTTGCGAGTTACCAGCAGGGCATCCGCGAAGGGCGCCAGACCCGCCAAGGTCTGGACCAGCAGGCTGACGGGTCGCCAGCGCAGCAGGATGGAGAAGAGGAGACGAAGTGACCGTTCCCCAGACGCAGTCGGACCGCTTCGGATGGTTGGTGGACGACTTTGTCAATCGGGTGGCCGGGGTGGCGCATGCGTTGGTGCTGTCGGCTGAGGGTATGCCGCTCGCCGCTTCGGCCTACCTGCCCAGGGACCGTGCCGATCAGCTCGCCGCAGTGGCGTCCGGGTTGGTCAGCCTGACTCAGGGAGCGGCTCGTTGTTTCGACGCGGGCGAGGTCGTGCAGACGGTGGTCGAGATGCAGCGCGGAATCGTGCTGCTGATGTCGATCAGCGATGGCTCCAGCCTGGCGGTGTTGGCCGCCCCGGGCTGCGATATCGGGTTGGTCGGGTACGAGATGACGCTGCTGGTCGACCGGGTCGGCCAGCAGCTCACCCCGCCCAATCGCGCCGAACTGCACGGTGCGTTGGGCCGATGATTCCGGCGGTGACTTGTGGTGAGCAAACCAACTGGCGGTGATGGCGATGAATCCTTCGCCGAGGTACTGAACAACCTCAGTAGTGGTCCCTGGCGGTTGGGCGGGCGCCGCAAACGCTCCAAGAAGTCATCGACTCGGCAGGAACCGGTTCCGGCGTCGCGACCAGTCCCAAAAAGGCCGGGGGCTTTCGACGAGTGGGGAAAGCCGGAGGCCTCAGCTTCCGCAGTACGGCCATACACCTGGACCGGGGGGCGTACCTCGCCGGTGTTCGACCTCGCGGTTGAGACGCTGGTATCCACCAGCGAGCACGGTCGCGACGTGGCGGCGCTGACCAGTGTGGAACACCGGACCGTGGCCGAGCTGTGCCGTGACCCCCGATCGGTGGCCGAGGTCGCCGCTCTACTATCCCTGCCTCTGGGCGTGGCCCGGGTCCTGCTGGGTGACATGGCAGACATCGGCTTGATCGTGGTGCACCGCAAAGCGAACACCTCTGGCGACACGCCAGAGATTGCCTTGATGGAAAGGGTGTTGAGTGGACTTCGTCGCCTCTGATCGGACCAGCTCCCCATCGGTCCCATCGGCGCAGTGGGCACCATCGGTCCAGCCCGGTATCGCTGCGCCCGGTCAGCCCGCCGGGCGGCAGCCCGCGGGTGGGGCCGGCGCGATCTCCGCGAAAATCGTCGTGGCCGGGGGCTTCGGCGTCGGCAAGACGACTCTGGTCGGCTCCGTTTCCGAGATCGCGCCGCTGACCACCGAAGCAGTGCTCACTGATGCGAGCATCGCCGTGGATGACCTCGCGGCCACACCGGACAAGTCGACCACCACAGTGGCAATGGACTTCGGTCGCGTATCACTGGATGCAGAGCTGATCCTGTACCTGTTCGGCACTCCAGGGCAGCACCGCTTCTGGTTCATGTGGGACGACCTCGTGCGTGGCGCGATCGGTGCGGTTGTCCTGGTAGACACCCGCCGGCTGGCTGATTGCTTCGCGGCGGTGGACTTCTTCGAGGATCGCGGCTTGCCTTACCTGGTCGGGGTGAACTGTTTTGATGGCGTGCTCAGCCACAGCATCGAGGACGTCCGGGAAGCACTGGCCATCGATTCCGCGATACCCATCATCCCTTGTGATGCCCGCGAGCGGGAGTCGACCAAGAACACGCTCATTGCGCTGGTCGAACACGCCATGCGCCGATCGGTGGGCGCTCGCAACTGACCTGGGGGTTGTTGAGGAGTGAATCCAGCGCCGACTGCGCTGGTTGAGAGACACATTGAGTGATGTACGGGTCGCGAGCTGGGGGCGACGTCGAGTTGGGAGAGTGCGCAGCGTGGCCGCCCACGAAGGCAGGGCAAGACCCCCCTCCGGCTGCTCCGGCGGTGTCACGCGCCGTGACGAGGTGACTGCGAACCTCCGCGGCGCACCTACCGGCGGCGTGCAGGATCCCGCGGAACCGCCATCATGACCGCCACGCTCGGGGCTGATGGCGCGGCACCGCTGCGCCGCCGCAGCGGCCGGTGGCGGCTGCAAGATTGGCGGTTGCGGACCAAACTCACTGCGGTGCTGCTGGTGCCCCTGCTGCTTGCTGGGGTGCTCGGCGGGCTGCGGGTCTCAGATCTGATGCGCCAGGCCAACGACCTTGCCTCGGTTGTGCGGCAGGTCGGGTTCGTTCAACAGGTCGGCCTAGCAGTGCACGATCTGCAAGGAGAACGGCACCTGGCGACCGTGGCGCTCGCCACCGATCGCCCTGCGGATCAGGCCGCGCTGCAGGCCCAATACCAGCGGGTGGACGCCGCCGTCACCATATTGGGTACCGGGGACTTCGGTTCCGACGCGCTCGCTCCCACCGCGGCGTACCGGGCCGCGCTCGGCCGGCTGTCCGGGCTCGCTGCTGTGCGGCGGACCAGTGACGAACGCAACGTGGCCATCGCTTACTCCAGCCTCATCGCGCCACTGCTCGACCTCCACCGCAGAGTCCTCGATGGCATCCGTGACCCGCTGGCGCGGCAAGCCGGCGGCCTCAAGGCGCTCGCCGTCGCTAAGGAGCAGGCCTCGCAACAGCATGCACTGCTGCACGCGGCCACTTTGTCCGGCGTGCTGCCTGCGGAGCAGCAGGCCACGCTGCGCACCGCCGAAGCCAGATTCGACGCCGCTGTCGACGAGTTCCGCCTAGCCGTGCCGGGCTCGCAGCTTTTCGAGGCTAGGGCAGTGATCGATCGCAAGCGGCTGTTGGAGGCTGCGCTGGACCGGGCGGTGCGGCAAGCATCGCTGCAGACCGTGCCTGCGGACTGGAACTCCGCCGCTGCCGGCTCCGTTGAGGCCATCCGCCAGGGGGAGATCACCCAACTCAACGCGTTGCGGACGGCCACCGCGGCGCGCAGCAACGAAGCGTCGCGACAGGCGCTGTGGAACGGCGCCGTGGTCGCTGTGCTACTGATTCTCGCCTTGGCGACCCTGCTTGTCGTGGTTCGCTCGCTGCTGCGACCGCTACGTGCCGCGGCGTTCGACGTCGCCGATCGCCAGCTACCGGAGGCGATCGAGCAGATCAGCCGTAACGGTACGTCCAGTCAGACGACTGTCGACCCGGTGCCGGTGCACTCCAAGGAGGAGGTCGGTCAGGCTGCCAGGGCGGTCGACACCGTGCATGCACAGGCCGTTCGGTTGGCGGCCGAGCAGGCCGCGGCGCGGAGCAGTCTCAATGACACCTTCCTCGACCTGTCCGGGCGCAACCAGGGTCTCGTCGATCGGCAGCGACAGTTGCTCGATGAGCTACGCAGAAGGCAGCACGACCCTGAGCTGGTGAGCGGCTTGCTGCAGCTTGACCACCTTGCTGCCCGGATGCGCCGCCACAGTGACAACCTGTTGGTGCTCGCCGGCGGCAGGTTGCCGCGAAGGACCCAAGGGCGCATGGCGGTCGTCGACGTGTTACGCAGCGCCGTCTCGGAGATCGAGCAGTACCAGCGGGTGACCGTGCGCCAACCCCCGGCGGCCATGGTGGCCAGCTCCGTTGCCGGCGACTTGGTGCACCTGCTCGCTGAGTTGCTCGACAACGCCGTCAATGCTGAGGCCAACAGCGGTACGTATGAGCAGACCACGGTTACCCTCAGTAGCACGCTGACCGAGGACCAGGGTCTGCTAATCGAGATTGTCGACTCGGGCCCTGGCCTGCCGCCGGACCAACTACAGGCGATCAACGGCCGGCTCGCCTCACCCCCGGCGGTCGATGCGTCGGTCTCCCGGCAGATGGGCCTGTCTGTGGTGAGCAGGCTGGCTGCCCAGCATGGCATCACAGTTCGGCTGCGCCAGCGCCTCAGCCAGATCGGGATCACCACGGCGGTGTCGCTGCCGTCCTCTGTGGTGTCGATCGATCCCCGACCGTCCAACGGCTCCCACTCCTCGAATGACAGGGTCTCCGAGGCGCCAGTCACCGCCGAGTGGAGCGGGACTGCCGCGCCACTGCCGCTGCAGGTGTCGGTGATCGACGAGGCAACCGCGGCGGAGCTGTTTAGCCCGACATCGATCGGAATAGCGACATCACCGCCCAGCGGCCCGCGCACGGCTGAACAGGAGTGGCGCGAGCTGTTCGGTGACGACCAGACCCAGCCCCGGCCCGAGTCTCAGCGTGAGCCGCTTGCCGGTCAGCTGGATGTGGATATGCAAGGTGGGGTTTCCCTCGATCCCCTGGCGAGTCCGCTGCCGCTGAGTAGCGCGGCGGCAACCGGGCAGCCGCAGGAGGTCCGCGAGGAGATCTTCGAGATGGTCTCGGCGTGGTTCCGCGAGCGGCAGTCCGCGTCGGCAAGTAACGGCGACACCACTGCGATGGCTGCACCGACGAACGGGGTTTCGAGCACCAACGCGCACGACTGGCGGTCCCCGTTGGACGAGGAGTGGCACGCCGCGCAAGCGCTGGCCATCCCGGTCGACCACGGCGTCACCACAGCCGGGTTACCCAAGCGGCAGCCGCTTGCCCATCTCGTGTCGGGCGCGGAGGGGATCGGCCGTTCCGTTGCGGCCTCGCCAGCTGCTGGTCCGGTCCGCGTTCCGGATGATGTGCGTGGCCGGCTGAGCAGGTACCAGCAGGGATTGCGCGTCGGACGCCACGCCCGCATCGGCCCTGACGAACAGCCCACCATCACCGACACCATGCACGGACGTATCGAGGAGGATCAGTAGTGACGACAGCAGCGCCACAGCATCCAGTCCAGCCCAGCCAGTTCGGCTGGCTGGTGGACAGCTTCGTAGAGCGGGTACCCGGTGTGGCGCACGCTGTCGTCGTCTCCGCCGACGGACTGCTCCTCGTCGGGTCATCGGGATTGCCTCGGGACCGCGCCGATCAGCTCGCCGCGGTCACTTCTGGTCTGGTGAGCCTCACCCAAGGCGCGGCGCGCTGCTTCGAGGCCGGCGGGGTAGTCCAGACCGTGGTGGAGATGGAGCGCGGCATCGTCTTGACCATGGTCATCAGCGATGGTTCCAGCCTCGCCGTGCTGGCCTCGCCGAGCTGCGATATCGGCCTGATCGGGTATGAGATGACCTTGCTGGTCGATCGGGCAGGCAAGCTGCTGACCCCCGAACTACGCGCCCAACTGCAGAGCGCTGCGCGCACCTGAGGTGTCAGTCCTGAGTGACTGCCGCAGAGGTGATTCGGTGCAGCGGGAAGCGCCATAGCTCACCCCGTGACCGGTCGAATCCCTCCAACACGCCGCCTCCTACGCTCACCGGCCGCACGATCCGCTTGCTTGCTACGCCGTGGGAGTCCACGTAACCGATCCACACATTGCTGCCAGCTTCGGCGGCACCCTGTAGCAGCTCCAGCGTGTGACCGGTGGACGTCCCACCGGTCACCACCGCAGGTCCGCGCGGCGTGATGGCCGCGGCATCCCCGGCCCGGATCCCTCGGAGCAGCGCGGCGAGCTGCTGCGAAGAAGGCACAGCAGGCACAGAAGAGACCGCCGCCCGGCGCATCGCGGGAGGTCGACCCCTCGCCCGACGCTCCGCGGCGCGCAACGTGACCACCTGGCCGTCGGCCCCCTCAGCAACCGGGGCAAAGCCGGCGCCACGCAGTTCCTCAAGCAGCGGCCCCAGTCCCAATGGGCTGACCAGCACAGTGGGAGCTATCCTGCGCAGCCCACAGCGCTCGGCGACCGGATGCGCCAGTAATTCAGCCAGCAGCACAACGTCGTCGCAACGCAGAAATGCGGCCGCGGTGCCACCGCGCAGCCGCCCGTGCCGTCGCGCCACATCGTCGATGAGGTAGCTCAGCGACTGCGGCACCGGAGTCCGGGACCGGGTCCGAAACAGCTCATGCAGGTCGGTGGCGCTGCGACCGACGTCCAAGGCTCGACGCACGGTGTCCTCAGTGACCCGGTAGACGGTGGCGCCGCCGGCCGACTCCACGTCGGCCACCAACCCGATATCCCTGGCCAGTTCGGGCTCCAACGGTCCCGGCGCCACTACGGTGCGGTCGGCCTGCACCAGCACGTGGTCCACCGGCTCGGGCAAGGCGGCGGCGAGGACGGCCGCCGCGGCCACCGCGCCATCCCGCAGCAGAGCCCGGCCGGGCGATGACAGCGCGCCGAGCGCGAGCACGCCTAGCACGGTCGCTTCCCGGACCGTCCAGCGGACCATCTCATCGCGCCGCCGGCCACCCCGGCGCGGGGCCCGCCAGGCGAGCACCGCGGCGAGCTCGTCGGACTGCTGGATCGCGCTACCGGCGGGCAGATCAGCGAACACGTCGAGGATCCGGCGGCGCTGCTCCGCGGCGCGTGGCTGACGCAACTCATCAGACAGCGATGCCAGCGGCCGATCCTTGTCATCGCGAATCCCGGCCAAACCCGGCAGCCGGGGTAACAAAAGCCATGCCTCGGCCAGCATTGCCCAGCGCTTTTCGGGTCGCGCAGCAAGCCAGGAGTCGACGGAGACCGTGGGTAACCACAGTCTCCCGTCGGCGCCCTCGTCGGACCCAGCAACCAGTCCAGCCGCGACGGCCACCTCCGCGAGCAGCACCACCGTGGACTCATCGACGTCCGCCTGCCGCGCGGTCCGCCGCATGTCGCGGACGCCCAGGCCGCCGGAGCGCAACTCAGCAGGCGGTTCTCGCGACCATTCGGACAGCAGCCTCTCGGTGTGCCGCAGCAGATCGAGCACCGCGCCGGCGGCCGTGGAGTCCACCATGGAGGGGTCGCGCTGCTGCCGGGGTAACGCCGGCTCCTCCAGCTCAATGGGCCCGAGCGGTTGGTGCCCGCGCAACGCCAAGCCCACCTGCGCCGGCAACTCAACGGTGCCGGAGTCGATCCGGCGTAGTAGCCCGCGGGCCAGCAGGCGTTGCACCGGGGTGCGGGCTCGGCTCAGCGCAAGCACCTCGGCGGCATCCCGGGTGGTGCCCACGGGGGGCCCGGCGGCCAGGGTCCGCAGCACGCCCAGCTCGTCCTCGGCGAGCTCGGCGAGGGCAGCGCCGATGTCAACGCCGACCAGATGCGCGGCGCGCCGGCCCAACCCGCCCGGGTATGGACCGATGACCTGGCGCGCAGCCGGGACAACTGAGAGCGCCGCATCGTCGCCCCACACCAGCGCGCGGCAACGCAATGCGTCCAGGCCCTGCTGTGTCCGGCCGGCGGTGACGTCACGACCGAGCAGCCCGGTGACGTCCTGGCGACTCACCGGTTCGGTGTCGGCACCGGCTACTAGCAGCGCCGACAGCACGGCCAGCGCAAACCGATCCAAGTCTTCGCACGCCCGTGCGACGGATGCCTGGATCCCGGCTCGGGTGGCCAGCACGGTCGAATCAGCTGGAGCCGGCACGGCAAGGTCCGGGCGGGCCTGTAGTAACGCGGCCAGCGCAGCGTCGTCCCGGGAGCGTAGCCAGTCGGCCAGTGCAGTGCTGGGCATCCCGTCCACGGTATCGACAGCCCAGGACACGTCGCCTGGCGCCACTGATCACAATGAACTGTGTGACCTCAGGGCACAATGGAAATCACACCGAGCGAGGAGAAGCTGTGGCCAAGCGCACCGACCGAATCGACCCGACCTGGCCGAGCTGGTCGGAAGAGGACCACCCTGTCAGCGAACTTGCCGCTCCGATCCAGGGCGCGCTGTCCCCATTCGGCGAGGTGGCCTTCCCGCTGCCCGCTGACCAGCTCCCTTACCAGCACCCGCACACGGAGATCAACCGCAGCGACGACACCCTCTAGCGGGCCCACGGAGGGCCCCGCAAAGGCGTCGGTTTGGATCCGTTAGGGTCCCGTCACCGCGCGGCCGAGGCGTCGTTGGGCCAGCGTGGGTCGCCCCATCGGGGAGGGCGAGTCAGCAAGGTCCGCTCGTCCGACACAAGAAGAGGCCATGGCTCAGCGTCCCGGATCTCCCCGCCTGCGCGATCGTCCTTACCTGATTGTCTGCGCGCTTGCCGGGGCCGTCGTGATGGTGCTGGCAAGCGTGGCGGTGGCCTTCCTGGTCCCGCTCGGGGGTGGCGCCAGTGGCGAGGCCGTCAAGGCCGCGCCACGGCCCCCGGTGACCGCGACCCCCACCATCCCGCCCGCGGCCGTTCCGTCAGATCTCACAGCTCTACCGCTGAGCACCACCTACACCATCGTCGACGGGGCACCGCTGGACACCGGGCCTCCGGATCCCACCGATGGCACCGTCGTGCACCCACGGCGGGAAGTCGTGGTGTACGCCGCCCCCGGCGGTGCGCCCATCGCTAGGATGACCCCCCAGCAGCTCGGCGACACGTGGCTGCCGGTGCTTGCCCAGCAACCCGGCTGGGTGCAAGTGTTGCTGCCCTCGCGCCCCAACGACTCGGTCGGCTGGGTAACCGACGATGCACTCGATCGTGCAGTAACCCCGTATCTCATCCGGGTACACCTTCGTTCCCTCAATATGGAGCTGTTCTGGGGGGACCGCCGGCTGGGTGAGTGGCCGGTGGGGATCGGCAAGAAGTCAGCGCCCACTCCGGTGGGGCGGACCTTCCTGCTGGGGTCGTTCACCGACCCCAAGCAGAAATACTCCCCGGTGATCCTGCCGCTGGGCACCCACAGCCCGACGCTGGACAGTTTTGGTGGCGGCCCGGGAACCGTCGCGATCCATACCTGGCCCACGGCCGACGTCTTCGGTACCCGCTCCAGCGATGGATGCATCCGGGTTCCGGCGGACGCGCTGAACATGTTGACCGAGGTTCCGCTGGG
>DASVWA010000139.1:0-4156 GCA_036389855.1 Pseudonocardiaceae bacterium | reverse complement strand
GTTCCCCTGGTTCGCCTACTGTGCCCGCGACGAACCGCTCGGGGGTGCGGAAGATGTGGATGACACGAGACATGGCAGTCTCGACACTAGAGCACGCTGAGCTGTCCGGCAGCAGCCCTCCCCTGCTCAGCCGGTGCCCGTAGGTCCCCCGGGTGTCGCGTCCGACGAGGGCCGCCGCCGCTTGCGCCGGCGTTTGGGCGGAACCAGCGACTGCAAGTCACCGCCGGTGTCGTTGACCCGCTGCACGAACGGCCGGGTCTCGGTGTAGCTGACGGCGCTGATCGAACCCGGGTTGGCCACGATGCGCTGGAAGCCGTCCAGGTGCATGCCCAGCGCGTCGGCGAGCACTGCCTTGATGATGTCACCGTGCGTGCAGACCAACCACAGGACGTGAGGGCCGTGCTCGGCGGCCAGCTTGGCGTCCCATTCCCGCACCGCGGCCACTGCCCGAGCCGCCAGCGCGGCCAGCCCCTCGCCGCCGGGGAACACCGCCGCCGAGGGATGTGACTGCACCACCTTCCACAGCGACTCCTTGCCCAGCTTGCCCAGTTCCCGCCCGGTCCACTCGCCGTAGTCCACCTCGACGAACCGGTCGTCGACGGTGACCTCGACCCCGCGCGCCTGCGCCAGCGGGGCCAGCGTCTCCTGGCACCGTTGCAGCGGGGAACTCACCAGCGCCGCCAGCGGCAGTTGCGCCAGCCGCTCGACCAGCGTCTCGGCCTGGGCCCGCCCCTGCTCGTCGAGTGCCACTCCCAGCGTGCGACCCGCCAGCACCCCCGCGTTGTTCGCCGTGGACCGGCCATGTCGCAGCAGGATCAGGGTGCCCACGCCGTCACCCTACGCACCGACCTGCGGCCAGGTCAGGTCGCGCTGATCGTCCCGGTGGCCAGCAGCACCAGCACGGCGGTCCCCAGGGCCAGCCGGTACCACACGAACAGGTAGACGCTGTGGCGCTCGACGTAGCGCAGCAGCCAGGCAATCGCGGCGTAGCCCACCGCCGCGGCGAGCAGCGTGGCGACCACCATCTGGGCCACCGAGGGCTGCAGGCCGGGCCCGCCGACCGCGAAGACGTCGGGAATCTGGAACAGCCCGGCGGCGATGACAGCGGGGATCGCCAGCAGGAATGAGTAGCGCACCGCAGTGGGCCGGGTCAGCCCGAGGAACAGGCCGGCGCTGATCGTCCCTCCGGAACGGGAAACCCCGGGCACCAGCGCCATGGCCTGGGCCAGACCCATCACCACTCCGTCGGTGACGGTCAGCTGCTTCAGCTGGCGTCGCTGTCTCCCGCAACGTTCGGCGGCGGCCAGCACCAGACCGAAGATGATCAGGGTGCTACTGATGATCCACAGGTTGCGTCCCGAGGTCTGGATCTGGTCTTCGAAAATAAAGCCCAGCACGCCGATCGGGATCGTTCCGATGATCACCAGCCAGGCGATCCGGTAGTCCGGGGTGGCGCGAATCTGCGCCGAGACAAACCCGCGGAACCAGGTCGCCACCAGGTGGCCGATGTCGCGGGCGAAGTAGATCAGCACTGCGGCCTCGGTACCCAGCTGGGTGACCGCGGTGAACGCTGCGCCGGCATCGTCGCCGAAGAAGATCTCCGACACGATCCGCAGGTGCCCTGATGAGGAGATCGGGAGGAACTCGGTGAGGCCCTGAACGAGTCCCAGGACCAGGGCTTGCAGCCAGCTCACGCGGCTGCACCCTACGGGTCCCGGCACCGGCACCAGCAGGCGCTAGCGTGCCCCCGTGCAACAGCGTCTCCTCGGCCGCAGCGGGCTACGGGTGTCCCGGCTGGCGCTGGGCACCATGACCTGGGGCCGCGACACCGACGCCGAGGAGGCCGCCACCCAGCTGGTCGCGTTCATCGATGCCGGCGGCACGCTGGTGGACACCGCAGACGTCTACAACGAGGGCGAGTCGGAGCGGATCCTTGGTGAGTTGCTGGCCGACGTCATCCCCCGAGACGAGGTGGTGCTGGCCACCAAGGCGGTGGCGCGCCGCGATGACGGGCCATTCGGTGGTGGCGCGTCCCGGGCGGCGCTGCTGTCGGCGTTGGAAGGCTCGCTTCGCCGGCTTCGCACCGACCACATCGACCTGTGGCAGCTGCACGCCTGGGATCCGACGGTGCCGCTGGAGGAAACGCTGTCCGCGGTGACCGACGCGGTGCGCTGCGGCAAGGTGCGCTACGTCGGGGTGTCCAACTACACCGGCTGGCAACTGGCCACCGCGAAGGCCCTCTGTGACGTGCCGCTGGTGTCCACCCAGGTGGAGTACTCGCTGCTGGAGCGGGGCGTGGAACGTGAGCTGGCACCCGCGGCGGCCTATCACGGGGTGGGCCTGCTGCCCTGGGCGCCGCTGGCTCGCGGGGTGCTCACCGGCAAGTACCGCAACGGCACCCCCTCCGATTCCCGGGCCGCCTCACCGCACTTCGCACGCTACGTCGAGCACCACCGCACCGACCGGTCGGCCCGGATCGTGCAGGCCGTGGTCACCGCGGCCGACGGATTGGGCACCTCCCCGCTGGAGGTGGCGCTGGCCTGGGTCCGGGACCGGCCAGGCGTGGTCGCGCCGGTCGTCGGTGCCCGGGACACCGCCCAGCTGGCCGGCTCGCTGGCCGCCGAAGAGGTGGAGCTGGCGCCCGCCATCCGGGCCGCGCTGGATGACGTCAGTGAGGTGCAACTGGGCTATCCGGAGCGCCCGCTCGGTTGATCCGCCGCATCGCCGCGGCCATGTCACGCGCCGCCCGCACCGTGCCCCGGACCGATCCGGACACCTTGGATCGCCCGCCGGCGCGCGGGCGGTACTCGACGTCGAATTCTCGCACCAGCCAACCGGCGGCACCGGCCCGCAGCAGCAGCTCAAGCGGGTAGCCGCAACCGCGGTCAGTGACACCCAGGTCGAGCAGCGCCTGCCGGTGACCGACCCGGATCGGTGCGATGTCGTGGACGGGCACCCCGCGGTGGCGCAGCAGCGCGGCCAGTACCGTGTTCCCGGCTCTGGCATGCCACGGCCATGCGCCGGCTTGTGGTATCCGGCGACCGACGGCGAGGTCGGTGTGGCGGGTGACCGCGGCGACCAGCTCGGGCAAGGCCTGCGGCGGCAGTGACCCGTCGGCGTCGAGCACACCGACCAGGTCAGCGGTCGCGGCCACCAACCCGGCATGCACCGCGGCGCCGTAACCACGCCGTGGCTCCGCAACGACGGTGGCGCCGCAGGTGGCGGCGACCGCGGCGGTGTCATCGGTGCTGCCGTTGTCGACGACAAGCACCCGGTAGCCGGCCGGTATCGCGGCCAGCACGCCCGGCAGTGCCTCAGCTTCATCCAGGCACGGCAACACGATGTCCACGGTGACGGCCACGGCGACACGTTAGCCTTATCGGCGGTTGTCAACCGTTACCGGACCGGTTAGCGATCCGCTGACCCAGCGCTGTCCGTAGCCGACGGAGGAGAACAACAGGCTGCCCGGGGATGGCGCGGAAGTGTCGCGTCCGGGATGCTTGACCACGGCCCGCCCCCTACCGACGGGAGGTCGGTGTGCCCGGTGCCACGCGCGCAGCGTTGCCTGCTGCGTTGCTCGTCGCCGGGCTGGTCGCAGGATGCGCTAGCAACGGGCGTCCAGCGCAGCCGGTCGTGGCCCTGCCGATCGCACCGGCGCCGGCTCCTCCAGGTGGGCCGGCCGCCGCGGGCACCGTCACGCCGCTCGGCGCGCCGGCCACCCAGGTCGTGATCGATCCATCCACCGCGACGGTGGTAGTGGCGCTGGCAGATCCGCCCCGCTTGCTGCTCTGCGCGCTGGACGGCACCGCGCCGCCACGGCAGGTACCGCTTCCCGGTCCGGCCGCGGATGTCGTCCTGGCCGCCGCCGGCGGCCCGCTGCTGGTGCCGGTCACCACGCCCGGATCACTGGTGCGGGTCCTACTCGATGCGGGGCCACCGAGCACGACAGATCTCGACGGCCCGGCCTACGGGGCGATAGCGGTGGGTCAGACAACCGTGGTCGCGATGGGAGACCGGCTCACCGTGCTCAACGGCAGCTCCAGCCGCACCATCCCAGGGTTCGTCGACGCCACCCGCCTGGTGCCCGCGGGCGCCAAAGTCGGGGTTTTGGACCGGGGCCGCAGTGCAGTGAGCCTGGTGGACATCTCCTCCAACG
>DASVWA010000138.1:0-6662 GCA_036389855.1 Pseudonocardiaceae bacterium | reverse complement strand
GGATTCGAGTACCTGAGCGGCGACAACGGAGCTCGGAGAAGCAGCCGGCAATGCAGCAGCCGGCAACTCGGCGGGCGGCAGAGTTGGATTACCGAGATAACCGAGCATGACCTCGCGCTGCGCGGCGACCATCTCGCGGGTGGTCCGCAGGAACTCCAGCACCGCCGCGTCTGATCGCCCTTCGGCCGGCCGCCCGGCACCGTCGGGCGCGGTCAGCCGGTGCGCAGGGCGCAACCCGCCCGGCAGGTACTGCCCGTCGCTGGTCTTGACCAGGTGGCCGTTGATCATCCAGCCGGGGCGGTGCGGCACTGCCGTTACCGAGACCGGCCGGGCGTCCCGGCCGTGAAACAGCGCGGTCGGATCCACCGGTACCCCGGCAACAGCCAGCTCGGCCAGGGCCAGCAGCAGCCGCCGCAGCCCCGGCTCGCCCGATGCGTCCGTGGCGACCGCGACGTGCGGCCGATCCCGCAGGATCGCGCCGACGAGCTGGGTGAGCACCCGGCCCGGGCCGGTCTCGACGAAGACCCGTCCCCCGGCCGCGTACATCGCCTCGACCTGCTCGACGAACCGGACCGGCTCGGCGACGTGGGTGGCCAACATCTCCCGAACAGCGCCGGGATCGCTCGGGTACGGCGCAGCCGTGGTGTTCGACCACACCGGCCGCTGTGGTGAACCGACAGCGCGGCGGTCCAGCTCGGCGGCGAGGATCGGTGTGGCACCGGCCACCACCGGACTGTGGAAAGCGCACGCCACCGGGATCAATGCACCGGTCAACCCCACCTCGCCGAGCCGGTCCACAACGGTCTGCACCGCCGCACTGGGCCCGGAGATCACCGTCTGGGTGGGGGAGTTGTGGTTGGCCACCACGACCGGTTGGTCTCTGAGCACGGCCCGGACCTGGTCAGCAGGTGCGGCGACCGCGGCCATCGTGCCGGGATCGCTGCCGGTGGCGCCCAGGATGGCCTGGCCTCGCAGCTCGCTGAGCTCTAGCAGCTCAGCGGGATCGACCGCGCCGGCCGCTGCCAGCGCGACCAGCTCGCCGTAGCTGTGCCCACCGAGATGGTCGGGTTGCACGCCCAATGCGATGAGCAGTTCGTGCATCGCCAGCCCGACGACGCCGAGTGCCGGCTGGGCGACCCGGGTGTCGGTCAGTGCCGCCCGCTGGCGCGCCGACTCCGCCTTGTCGAAGGCGGCCGGTGGGAACATCGCATCACCCCACCGCTCACCGAGCTCCAGAAATCGCTGCAGCCGCGGAAACGCTACGAACAGGTCGGCGAGCATGCCGGGGCGCTGGCTGCCCTGCCCGGGAAACAGGAACGCAACCTGGCCACCCAGTTGCTCGTCCGGTGCGATGAAAACGCCGTCCGACTCAGCCGCGGCCCGAACCCGCGCCAACTTGCTCGCGAGGTCGTCCACATCGTCGGCCACCACCGCGGCCCAGACCGGCCCGGGACGCGAGCCGCACACCGTGCGGGCCAGGTCCCGCAGCCGCCAGGGTCGTCCAGCTGCATCATTGGCCGCGAGCAACTCGGCCAGCCGGTCCATCTCCGCGACCGCCGCAGCCCGATCCACACCGGCGAACAGGAACAGTTCGGCGGGCCACGCATCCAACCCGTGCCGTGGTGTCGGCGCACCGTCGTAGGAGGTGACCACGGCGTGGAAGTTCGTGCCGCCGAACCCGAACGCGCTCACGCCGGCAACCCTGGGCTTGCCCGGCCTCGCGCGGGTCCACGGCCGCGCGGCGGTGTCGAAGGCGAACGGGCTGGTGTCGCGGTCCCAGTACGGGTTGGGATTGCGCAGCTGGCCGGTCGGTGGCCGCACCCCGGTGTGCACCGCGCACGCTGCCTTGATCAACCCGGCGATCCCTGCGGTGCACTTGGTGTGCCCGATCTGGGATTTCACCGATCCCAGCGTGCAGCTGCCGGTTTGGGTGCCAGCCGCGGTGAACAGCTCGGTCAGCACCGCAAGCTCGGTGCGGTCCCCGACTACGGTGCCGGTTCCGTGCGCCTCGACCAGCCCCACGTCGGCCGGTGACATCCCGGCCATCCGGTAGGCGCGCTCCAGCGCGCGGCGCTGGCCGTCGGGCCGCGGTGCGGTCAGGCCCAGTGACCGCCCATCGCTGGCCGAGCCGATTCCCTTGATCACCGCATAGATCCGGTCACCGTCGCGTTCAGCGTCGGCCAGCCGCTTGAGCACCACGCAGCCCACGCCCTCACCCAGCGCGATGCCGTCGGCGGAGGCATCGAACGGGCGGCACCGGCCGGTCGGGGACAACGCCTGCACTGAGGCGAACAGCAGGTAGTCGTGGATGCTGTTGTGCAGGTCGGCTCCACCGGCCAGCACCATGTTGCTGGTGCCGGCCCGCAGCTCCTTGCACGCCAGGTCGATAGCGGCCAGCGCCGAGGCGCAGGCGGCGTCCACTGTGTAATTGGCGCCGCCGAGATCCAACCGGTTGGCGATCCGCCCGGCGATCACGTTGGCCAGCACCCCCGGAAAGGAATCCTCGGTCAACTTCGGCAGCTGATCGTCCAGTTCGCTCGGCAGCCTGCCGTGGTAGGCCGGATAGAACGAACGGAACCCGTAGGCATTGGCTAGGTCGGCACCCGCCTCGGCACCGAAGATGACCGACGTGCGTTCCCGGTCAAAGGCTCGCTGGGCGTACCCAGCGTCGCGTATCGCCCGAGCGGCCACCTCCAGCGCCAGCAGCTGGACCGGTTCGATACTGGCCAGGGCAGCCGGGGGGATCCCGTAGGCCAGGGCGTCGAACGGGATGTCGGGCAGGAAGCCACCCCACCTCGCGGGCTCGCTGTAGACAGCCGGGTCCCACCGGTCGGCAGCCACCTCGGTCACCGCATCGCCCGCAGCCAGCACGTTGGCCCAATAGCTGGCGAGGTCCCCGGCGCCCGGAAAAACCCCGGCCATGCCGACGATTGCCACGTCCAGCGGTTGCGCTTCCGGTGTGTGCGCCATCTCATCGTCGACCGGCTCGACGCCCAGCTCGGCAATCCTGGCGTCGAGGAAAACCGCTGCGCCCTCGGTCACCTGGGCGTGCAAGGCGTCGATCGTCGTGGTCTCCGAGCGCAGCGTGGCCACCTCGCCGAGCATGACCATGCCGTCGTGGTGCTGGACCTGCTCGTTCACCGCCACCAGGGCGTCGCCATTGCGGCGCAACCCTTTGCTGGCGATCCGTAGCCGGCCGAGGTTGAGCCGTTCCAGCTCAGCCCACATCTGGTCGCGCGGCACCCCGTCGGCCACCAACTGGGATTGGGTTTCGGTGAAAGTGCGCACGTAGGGCGAGTCCGCGCAGCGGGTGGCATGGCCTGGTGCGGTTTCCAGCAGCACGGTGCGGTCACAGGCCAGCGCAGCTCGCTGGAAGCCCGGCGCAATGGCTCCGGCTGCGACCGCTTGCTGGGTGAACAGATAAGCAGTGCCCATCAAGATCCCGATCTGGGCGCCGCGCTGCACCAGCGGTGCGGTCAGGGCGGCGACCATGGCCGCCGAACGCTCGTCGTGGATGCCACCGGCGAACAGCACGTGCAGCTCGTCGCCACACCCCTGCGCGTCGTCATATTCCAGCAGCCGCTGGACCTGGATTTCCCACAGCGGGAAGCTGGCCCGCGGGCCTACGTGCCCGCCGCATTCCCGGCCCTCGAACACGAACCGCCGGGCACCCTCGGCCAGGAAATGGTCCAGTAAACCGGGCGACGGCACATGCAGAAACGTCTCGATCCCGGCCGCCTCCAGCGGCACTGCCTGCGCCGGCCGACCTCCGGCGATCAACGCATACGGCGGCCGCACCTCATGCACTGCGGCCAGCTGCGCCTCCCGGATCTCCGGTGGGACGAACCCGAGGATGCCCACCCCCCATGGTCGGGTTCCCAGCTGGGTGGCGGTCTGCTGCAGCAAGGACCGCGCCTGCTCGCCGCTGCTCAGTGCCAAAGCTAGGAACGGCAACCCACCCGCCTCCGCCACTGCCGCGGCGAATCCGGCCTGATCGCTGACCCGGGTCATCGGCCCCTGTACGACTAGCGGCCGTCCGCCCCCTGAGGTGTGTCGCCGTGTCGTGTCTCGCTGTGCAGTGTGTCGCTGGGCGTTGTACAGCTGATCGATGACTGCCGCGCGGACGGCCGTCACGACACCCCCTGCGGTCGCATACCGCCGCGCCAGCGGGGCGGCCAGCGCGCCGTCCTGGCCTACCGGCAGGGCACGCAGGTCCCGCGCACCCAGTTGGGTAGCGACCGTGTCGGCGTCCACCGCGGGCAGGTCAGGGCGCGTGTAGATGCGGTGGCCGCCGATGACTGCGGTCTCGGTGCCGTCCATCACCCGGATCGCCGCCGCTACGTCAGCCGGCAAGTCGGCCTCGGCGACCAGCGCCAGCTGCGTGTCCAGTACCACCCCGGCCGCGCCGCCCGCCACCGCCGCCGCCGCTGTGTGTGGCCCGATCCCGCCAGCGGCCCAGATGGCAACGTCGATCTGCGGGTCGGCCAGCAGCTGCTGCAGCAGCACGAACGTCGTCGTGGCACCAACCCGGCCACCGGCCTCGGCACCTTTGGCGATCAGCCCGTAGGCCCCGGCTTGGACCGCTGCGCGCGCCTGCGCCACCGAGACGACCTCAATGAACGCGCGCCGCCCGGGCGTAGACGGCCACTGAGAACCGGCCCCGTGTACGACCGTGTCGACCTGTTCGGGCAGGTCGGCCGGTGACAGCGGACACTGCGCCGGCACCCGGACGCCGAAATAACCGGGCCACCATTGGCATACATCCGCGAGCGCGGCGCGTGCCCGCCCGGTGTTGCGACCCAGGTCGAGGACGCCCACCGCGCCGGCTCGCGCGAGTGCCGCTGCGAGATGGGCGTTGGGCTCCTCGAAAGGTGTGATGCCCAAAACCAGCTCACGGTTCTGCAGCCTGCTCATCGTCCGTACTGCCCCCCCGTACGCGGTCTAGCTCAGTGGTCCAGGCCGAGCGCCCTAACTCAAGCTTCGGCAGAGCTGCGCGGGTACTGACAACTCGCTGATCAGCTCCAATTCATGTCCGTTGTTGACCGGGCGTGGTTGCCGTCGACATGCAGGCACTGCGGTTGAAGCACCAGATCGACCTGATGCCGTCGCTGGCCAGGGCGAAGCGCCGTTAGCTATGGCTGACGTCGAGCTGATGAGTACTTGAGATAAAGCATGAATGCGTAAGGCACAGCCAGGCCCCCTTGCCTATTCGCCTACGGCCCCTCATTCAGGGCTACGGACCCGCTAATCGTAACACTAAGTGAGAGATAGGTGCTAGAGGCCTCATCGGCGACCCGGATGGCGTATCAGTACTTACTCGATCGAGATCTCATTACTTAGTTCGTTACAGAATGGTACGGAGACTCCGACACCCGGTCTCAGTGGACGCCGCCGGCGCTGTTGCAGGGGCGCAACTACGTCCCCGTACCCGGAGGTGCGGGACGTGGCGAGGTTTACCGGAGGACCGGAACGCTCGGCTGAGCCTGCCGCAAATCCCGGTTCCTTGTCTCGGGGAGGGCTGCGGTGCAGAACAGGCTGAGCAGCGCGAGCCCACACAGCAGCACGCCGATGGCGAAGCTGCCGAACGTTGCCGCCAGCGGCGCCGACACCAGCAGCGGAACGCGCCGCCTACGATGCCGGCCAGGCTGTAGCTCGTACCGGCCCGGTCTAGCGGTATCGGGTGGGGAAGATCACGGGTTGGAACGCTCCAACTGGGCCGTAGGCAAGACCCATGAGACCCAGGGTGACGATCATGCCGACGGCGAAGGCCACCGGGGACCGCGTGTCCAGCAGGGGAAACAACAGCAGCGACCACACCACCGCGGCGGCGCAGGGCGCCATGATCAGGGTGCGCCGACCGAACCAGTCGGAGTAGATCGCCGACAGGACGACTCCCAGGGCCATCACCGCACCGGCAACGACCCCCAGGGACAGCACCAACGTGCGGCTCAGGGCTGCGCCGGTGGGACTGGTGCCGTAGCTGGTGAGGTAGGTCGTGCCTGTGTAGAACAGCGCGAATATCACCGTGAGGCACCCGGCCGCGAGCAGGATCTCCCGCGGCGCCCGGGTGAACGCCTCCCGCAGCGGGGCCTGCGCGATCGGAAGCTGGCGCTGGGCATTCCGGAACACCGGCGTCTCCTCGATCTTCAACCGGACGTACAGGCCCGCTCCGACCAGGACGATGCTGATCAAGAACGGAACCCGCCACCCGTAGTCGAGGAACGACTGGTCGGTGTTTCCCAGAGTGAGACCAGTGACCACAAAGGTTGCGCTCGACAGCGCAAGAGCGATCGGCGGGCCGAGCTGGGGGACATCGCATTCCGTCCCCGGTGCTGCTGCGGCGCGTATTCCGCGGTCAGCAGCGTCGCGCCGGCCCATTCTCCGCCCACCGCGAGACCCTGGGCGAATCGAAGCACGACCAGCAGGATGGGAGCCGCGATCCCGATCGTGGCCGCGCCCGGCAGCAACCCGATCAGCACGGTCGCGAAGCCCATCAGCAGCAGCGTCGAGATGAGGGTTCGCTTGCGGTCGATCCGGTCGCCGTAGTGCCCGAAGCCCACCGCCCCGACCGGGCGGGCGATGAACGCCACCGCGGACGTGGCGAACGAGGCCACCGTGCCGACGGTCGAACCCAGCGCCGGAAAGAACACTTTCGGAAACAC
>DASVWA010000137.1:0-3037 GCA_036389855.1 Pseudonocardiaceae bacterium | reverse complement strand
GGGTGAGCAGTTCCTGCTCTGGGAGCACGCCACCGCGGTGGTGGGCCGCCTGCTAGGAATCAACCCGTTCGACCAACCCGACGTGGAGGCTGCGAAGGTCGCCGCCCGGGCTGCGCTCAACGGCGCGATCGGACCCGCTGCTGAGTCCGCATTCGTCGACGGTGACGTGGCGGTGCACCCTGTCGGCGGCTGGTTGCCGGCCGGCGTTGCCACCCTTCGCGACGCGGTGGCAGCGCTGGTCGCGGCCACCCCAGAGCGTGGCTATCTCGCCGTGCAGGCGTACCTGGACCGGGTAGCTGATGCCTCCGCAGCAGTGCTGCGAACCGAGCTCGCTCGCCGCACCCACCTGCAGACCACCTTCGGCTGGGGACCGCGGTTCCTGCACTCGACCGGCCAGTATCACAAGGGCGGTCACCCGAACGGAGCGTTCCTGCAGCTGACTGGTGAGGTCGTCCACGACATCCCCGTGCCCGGCACAACTTTCACCCTCGGAGAGTTGCAGCGAGCCCAGGCTGTGGGTGACGCCGAAGTGCTCGCCTCCCATGGCCGTCCGGTGCTGCGGCTGCACCTGGTCGACCGGGTGGCGGGACTGATCCAGGTGGTGCGCGCGGTGCACGAGCTGCGGCCATGACCGCCACTGCGAACTGGATCAATCCGCTGCTGGACGCCCGAGACAAGCGACTGCCCCGGATTGCCGGTCCGTGCGGTGTTGTGATCTTCGGCGTGACCGGTGACCTGTCCCGCAAGAAGCTGATGCCGGCGATCTACGATCTGGCCAATCGCGGGCTGCTGCCGCCTGGCTTCGCCTTGGTCGGGTTCGCCCGCCGGGATTGGGCTGACCAGAACTTCGCCGAGCTGGTCCACGAGTCGGTCCGCGAGCATGCCCGGACACCTTTCCGTCAAGAGGTGTGGGACCGGCTGGCTGAAGGCGTCAGGTTCGTCGCCGGCAGCTTCGAGGACGACGCGGCCTTCGACGATCTCGCGTCGGTGGTCGCAGACCTCGATCGCGACCGGGGCACCGGCGGCAACCACGCCTTCTACCTGTCCATCCCGCCCGCGATGTTCCCGGTGGCACTCAAACAGCTCGCCCGCACCGGCCTCGCAGCCAGCGACGACGACCAGTGGCGCCGGGTGGTCATCGAGAAACCGTTCGGCCACGACCTGCGCAGCGCCTGCGAACTCAACGAGATCGTCAACGACGTGTTTCCCGAGGAATCGGTATTTCGCATCGACCACTACCTCGGCAAGGAGACCGTGCAGAACATTCTCGCGCTGCGCTACGCCAACCAGCTCTACGAGCCCATCTGGAACAGCCACTACGTCGATCACGTACAGATCACCATGGCCGAGGACATCGGGCTGGCCGGCCGTGCCGGCTACTACGACGGCATCGGGGCGGCTCGAGACGTGATCCAGAACCATCTCCTGCAACTGCTCGCTCTCACCGCGATGGAGGAGCCGCTGTCCTTCTCCCCCAATTCGCTGCGCGGCGAGAAGATCAAGACTCTCTCCGCGACCAAACTCGTCGAGCCATTGGATGAGACCACCGCGCGGGGCCGGTACACCGCAGGATGGCAGGGGGGCACCAAGGTCCCCGGGGTGCTCGAAGAAGCGGGCTTCCACCAGAACTCCACCACCGAGACCTTCGCCGCGATCACGCTGCAGGTGGACAACCGGCGGTGGGCCGGGGTGCCGTTCTTCCTGCGCACCGGCAAGCGGCTGGGTCGGCGGGTCACCGAGATCGCGGTGATGTTCAAGCGGGCTCCGCACCTGCCGTTCGAGCAGACCATGACCGAGGAGCTGGGACAGAACGCTCTGGTCATCCGGGTTCAGCCGGACGAGGGTGTCACGATCCGGTTCGGCTCCAAGGTGCCCGGAACCGCGATGGAGGTCCGTGACGTCACGATGGACTTCCGTTACGGCACGGCGTTCACCGAGTCCTCGCCCGAGGCCTACGAGCGGCTGCTGCTGGACGTGCTGCGTGGCGAGCCGTCGTTGTTCCCGGTCAACGCCGAGGTGGAACTGTCCTGGGCGATCCTGGACCCGGTGCTCGAACACTGGGCGAAGCAGGGTGCGCCTGAGCCTTACCCAGCAGGTACCTGGGGGCCCCCATCCGCGGACCGGATGATCGCCCGGACCGGACGGACCTGGAGGCGGCCATGACCCGATGCGTGGTGTTCGGCGCCACGGGCTACCTCGGCGGCAGGCTCGTACCGGCGCTGCTGGCTGCTGGCTACCAGGTGCGTGCGGTGGCACGCACTCCCGGCAAGCTGGCCGAGGTGCCCTGGCGGGATGGCGTTGAGATCGTCGAAGGGGACGTCACCGATCCCGGCAGCGTTCGTGGCGCGGTGGCTGGCCAGGACATCGTCTACTACCTGGTGCATTCGCTGAATCGGCGTGACTTCGTTGACGTCGACCGGCGCGCCGCACAAGTGCTCGCCGACGCAGCCCGCGCTGCGGGTGTGACCCGCATCGTGTATCTGGGCGGCATCACGCCCCACGCTGAGCGCCTGTCCGACCACCTGGCCTCACGTGCCGAAGTCGGGCGGATCCTGCTCGACTCTGGTGTGCCCACCGTTGTGCTGCAGGCCGCGGTGATCCTCGGCTCCGGGTCGGCAAGCTTCGAGATGCTGCGATATCTCACCGAACGGCTCCCGGTGATGATCACGCCACGTTGGGTACACAACCGGATCCAGCCCATCGCGGTCCGCGACGTGCTGCACTACCTGACGCACGCCGCCACGCTGCCACCACAGCTCAATCGCGCCTTCGACATCGGCGGACCCGATGTGCTGACCTACTTGGACATGATGCGCCGCTACGCGGTCGTAGCCGGCTTGCCCCGCCGTGTGGTGATGCCGGTGCCGGTGCTGACCCCGTGGCTGTCGGCGCAGTGGGTGAACCTGGTCACCCCGGTGCCTCGCAGCATCGCCATCCCGTTGATCAAGTCTTTGGTGCACGAGGTCGTCTGTCACGACCACGACATCGCCGACTACATCCCCGATCCTGAGGATGGCCTGACCCACTATGAGCACGC